>JBEKYD010000445.1:0-4426 GCA_049511335.1 Bryobacteraceae bacterium
TTTCACGCACTCACAGCCCCTGACAGCAATTGGGGCTCCAAAAAATCGTCGCCCCGGACGGAATACGAACAGTGCGGAAGGTTTCTGTTGCGAGTTCTGCAAGTGGGTCACGCCCGAACCCGGAAAATTTGCCCCATCCCTTCAACCACTTACAGCCACAACCCCCGAGTCGCCGCTTGCTCGCATGCTACCAATATGGCCGGGAGAAGCCATGTACCCTGAATCTACCGAATCGCAATCCAAGCCGCGCGATCCGCGCGCTCTCAACGCATATCGCCACGGCCTCACCGGCCAAGTCCACATCCTCACCCCGGAAGACCAGGTCGCCTACGACAAACACTGCCGCGACACCCAGCAATACTTCAACCCCGCCGGTGAATTCGAAGCCGGCCTCGTCCAGTCCATCGCCGATGGCCGCTGGCAACTGCAGCGCGCCGTCGCCATCGAAGATGCCATCTTCGCCCTCGACGCCGTCGGCGTCCAAGCCGATTCCGAATACTATGAAGCCATCGTCGCCTTCACCCAGGGCAAAACCTGGCTCGCGCACGACAAGAGCCTCGAACGCATCGCCCTCTACGCCTCCCGCATCCAGCGCCGCGTGGAAAAGGACATCGCCATGTTCCGCCAGCTCCAGGCCGACCGCAAAGCCGCCTTCGAGACAGCCATCGGCGAAGCCGAAGAGCTCATCCAACTAGCAGAAAAAGCTGGAGAAACCTACAGCCCCGCCACCGATTTTCCGCGTGAGCTGCTGCCTCCGCAATTTGATTTTTCAAATCCGGAAATCGTCCGCTTGATCGCCCACCGTCGCCGCCTCAAAGCCGCCCAGGGCTCGACCCCCAACCCCGAAAAACGCCTCAAAACCGCCGCCTGACCTATGCCCACCACCCTCTAAATCACGATCCGCGCCTCGGAGCAATGTCTCGGTTTTTCGTGCGAGCCGGACATCTGCATTTTCGGCGAACACCGGATCGGAGGGATCTTGGGGGACGATGTGCGGCACATTCGGCTCCTTGCTAGACTGAAGGTGAGGTCAATCGATCATGGAGAAGCCGGACGGAGGCCAGCGTGTAGCGGAAAAGTATGCGCGTACAGGTCATCCGTCCATTGAGGAACTCGTCGCCGAACAGGGCACCAAGTTCCGGGCTGATCCTGCCGAACTACTCGGCGATTTCTGGCCGGAAGAAGAGTCCATCGACGACTTCCTGAGGGCGCTTCACGAGTGGCGCGGACACGGCAAAACTGATCGCGCAGCATGACGCCCGCCGTAGTAGACACCGACGTCGTCTCGTTTCTCTTCAAAAACGACAGCCGGGCGCAGCTCTACCTCCCGCTGCTCAAGGACCGGAAGTTGTTAGTGTCCTTCATGACGGAAGCCGAGTTGGAGCAGTGGATCGTCTTGGCCAAGTGGGGCGCCGGCCGGGTCCAGCGATTCCAAGAGTTCATGACTGGTTTTGCGTCCGTGCCGTCTTCCCGAGACTTGATCCTGCAGTGGGCCGATGTGATGGTCCGAGCGAGGGCAAATGGCCGCCGCATCGACACTGCCGACGCATGGATTGCCGCAACCGCGCTGCTCTACGGTGCTCCACTGATCACGCACAACCCGAAAGATTACCTGGGCGTGCCCGAACTAAAGGTCCTCACTTGTGCTTGAGCTTCGATTGGGAACGTGGGGACATCCATGATAAGGACTTGTCAAGGGGAAAAACACTCCCCCGTGCACTTGACAGGTAAGTTCTCCGAAGCGCTGGTTTGGGCCTGGCGAATAGCGCCATGATTTGTGGTTTGCGACCCGTTACGAATTCAAGGGCGCAAGGGGACAGCCACACATACTTTCGTCCCCGGGAGACGCCAGCAGAAGCCGTAGGGCGGACGCCCTCGTCCGCAGCCGGCCCCCTGGCCGGCTCTTCGCTGGTGTCGACACTTGATTCTCGGGGAGAAGTGCGGGACGAGGGCGTCCCGCGCGGACCGGGGGGTCCGCCCTACCAGTTACGCCATGTCCGATGTTTGCGTCACCCTGCCATATAATTGGGTTCGCGGACCGAATGCGAATTTCCTCTTCATTGCTTTTGCTGCTCGCGGCGGCGGGTGCTTTGGCGCAGAGCCGGGTGTCGATCCTGGCAGACGCGGGGCAGCGGGTGGGACCGTACAAACCCATTTACGGATACTTCGGCTATGACGAGCCGAATTACACTTATACCCGGAACGGACGCAAGCTGGTGGGCGAGCTGGCGGGGCTGAGCGCGACACCGGTTTACATCCGCACTCATTTTCTGCTGGCCACCGGCGACGGCACAGCCGGGTTGAAATGGGGATCGACCAATGCGTATACGGAAGATGCCTCGGGCAAGGCGATGTACGACTGGACGATCGTCGATCGCATATTTGAGACGTATCTTGCGGCCGGCGCCAAGCCGTTCGTGGAGGTGGGTTTCATGCCGGAAGCGCTCTCGACCAAACCCGAGCCTTACGCCGGCGCCTGGATACCGGGAGCGAAGAACGAGCAGTACAGCGCGGGCTGGTCGTATCCGCCGAAGGACTATCGGAAGTGGGGGGAGCTGGTGTACCGGTGGGTTCGCCACGCGGTGGAGAAGTACGGGGCGGACGAGGTGGCGACGTGGTATTGGGAGATCTGGAACGAGCCCGACATCGGTTATTGGCACGGCACGCCGCAGGAATATGACAAGCTGTACGATTACTCCGCCGATGGGGTGAAGCGGGCGCTGCCGCGGGCCAGGGTCGGCGGGCCGGCCACAACCGGCGGAGGGTCGAATTTTCTGCGCCAGTTTCTGGAGCACTGCGCAACTGGCGCCAACAGCGCCACCGGCGGCGCCGGAGCACCGCTTGACTTTATCAGCTACCACGCCAAGGGCAGCCCGAGAGTGGTGGAGGGGCGTGTCGAAATGGGTATCGCCAAAAATGCCCGCGACGTGCTGAGCGGATTCCAGGTGGCGGCGGCATTCCCGAAATTCCGCGATTTGCCGATCGTGCTGAGCGAATCGGACCCAGAGGGTTGCGCGGCCTGCTCGGCGCGCGTCTATCCGCAGAACGCTTACCGGAACGGGCCGCTGTACGCGTCCTATACGGCGGCCATGCTGAAGAACATTTTCGAGCTGGCCGACCGCGAAAAAGCCAACATCGAAGGCATGCTGACTTGGGCGTTTCAGTTCGAAGGCCAGCCCTACTTCGACGGCTTTCGAAGCCTGGCCACCAACGGGATCGACAAGCCGGTGCTGAACTTGTTCCGCATGGCGGGGCTGATGCAGGGCGAACGGGTGAAGGTGGAATCGAGCGGCCGCGTGCCGCTGGAGCGCATATTGGCCGATGGAGTGCGTGGCGATACCGATGTGGACGCGCTGGCGGTGCGCGGCGAGCGAACCGTCAGCGTGCTCGCCTGGAATTATCACGACGACGATTTGACGGGGGCGGAGGCGGCGCGGCGGAAAGCGCACGTGGCGCTGCGGGTGGCTGGAGTGGGGCGTTTGGCGGGGACGGCGCGGCGGGTTCTGGTGCGGCAATATCGGATCGACGAAACGCACAGCAACGCCTGGACGCTATGGAAGAGGATGAGCTCGCCGCGGGAGCCGACGGCGGAACAATACGCCGCGCTCGAAGCGGCCGGCCAGTTGCAGGAGTTGGATTCGCCGCGCTGGATAGGGCTCGAAGGCGGAGAGGTGAAGCTGGAAACGGTGCTGCCGCTGGCTGCGGTTTCGCTGCTGCAAATTTCCTGGTAAGATGCTGTTTGGATGAAACGTTTCGAGGCTGACAAAGAAGAATATGCAAAGTCAATACCGGATTCGTATGCTGGTTTTCACGCCGATGCTGTGTGCCCTGGTGGCGACAGGTACGGCGACGGCCGCGCTCCAGAGGGGAGTGGAGAAACTAAGGAACGGGCAAGTGGCAGTGACGGAGTACACCCTGCATCCGGGCGAGAGCCTGGCAGTGGATGGCAAGTTCCCGGCCGTGACCGTGTATTTCGAGGGAAGTTCGCTGGAATTCAAGCCCACCGGCGGCCATGCGGCGGTGAGCGCGGTGCGGCGCGGGGATACAGTCTTTACAGCGGCGCAGGCGGGGACCATCCGGAACAGCGGAGCGGGCGATTTGGATTTTGTGCGGACGGAATTCCTGACGGCGGGCAAAGACGAGACGTGGGGCGCGGCCGGTCTTGCGCCCAATTATAAAATGCTGGTCGAAAACCGGTTTGCGCGGGTTTACGATATCAAGATTCCAGCCGGCACGAAGGAGCCGCAACATACCCACAAGGCGCGCGTGGTGGTGTGCCTTTCCGGGGCGGTTCTGAAACACCTGATGCCGGATGGAAGGGAAGAGCCTTCGACTTTGAAGACTGGCGAAGTGGCCTGGCGGCCGGGCGCTACGCATATCGGGCAGAATTTGGGCACGACGAATCTCTGGGTGATTGCCATCGAGC
>JBEKYD010000446.1:0-4424 GCA_049511335.1 Bryobacteraceae bacterium
TTCTTCACGGTGTTATTCTCGAAAAAACCATGCGAAAGTCGATTGCGATCCTCTTTTTTCTCCTCCCTCTCGCGGCACAGAACTTCGATCCGAAGTTTTATGCGGGGCTGCGGTGGCGCTCTATCGGGCCGTACCGCGGCGGGCGGACGGTGGGCGCTGCGGGCGTTCCCCAGCAGCCGAACGTGTTCTACATCGGCGTCAATAATGGCGGCGTCTGGAAAACCGACGATGCCGGGCGCACCTGGTTTCCGGTATTCGACGATCAGCCGACCGGCTCGGTCGGCGATGTAGCCGTAGCGCCGTCGGACCCGAATACGGTGTACGTCGGGTCGGGCGAAGGCTTGCAACGGCCGGACCTTTCGGTGGGCGACGGCATGTATCGCAGCACCGACGCCGGCAAGACTTGGCGCCATCTGGGCCTGCGCGATGGGCAGCAGATCGCGCGCATTCTCGTCGATCCGCGCGATCCGCGCCGTTTATTCGTGGCCGTGCTGGGCCATCCCTACGGGCCGAATGCGGAGCGCGGCGTGTACCGCTCGACCGATGGCGGCGATCGCTTCGATCGCGTCTTATATAAGGATGAGAACACGGGCGCGGTGGATCTGGCGTTCGATCCGCGCAACCCGGCGATTGTCTAAGCGGTGCTGTGGCAAGCGCGGCAGGGGCCATGGGAGAACGGGGAGTTCTCCGGGCCGGGCAGCGGATTGTTCCGCTCTACGGACGGCGGCAACACGTGGAAGCAGCTTACCGGCGGTTTGCCCGGTTTCGACCAGGGCCTGGGCCGAATCGGCATCGGCATCGCGCCTTCGAACGGGAACCGCATGTACGCGCTGGTGGAAGCCGGGCGCGATGCGGGCGGACTGTACCGGTCCGACGATGCCGGCGCCCATTTCCAGGCGGTTGAGCGTGCTCTTGCCTGCCAGGGGACTGTCCTCCACATCTGCTTTGCCCGCCAGCACTCGCAACAGCGGGTCTTGGCGCAGTTGCTCGTGGTCGTTCAAATCCTCGTATCCCAACGCCAATCCGTAGATCCGCTGGGACACCAACTCCTGTACGGAATGGTCCACGAAGACCGGATTGCGCCCGTCCAGGAAACAATGGTTCCCCCATCAAATCGGGCCATCACCTGGCGCGAAAAATGGGCTGCAAACTCGAATGTGGATTGGTTACACTCTCATAGCGGAAGCCGTTCTCCCTTCTGGCCCAAACATGTTGTGGTAAATATGTTTATGCCACAGGATCCGGCTTTCCGCCACCCTCTCTGTGAGATTTCCGGGCTAAAGGGCCGGCTGGCGCGAGCGGCACGGAGGCCATCCTGATCAGTACCGGAAAGAACGTGGGCTTGACAGCCGACGCAGCAGGCCGACGGCCGGCCGACGGCCTGCGCCACGGCTGCTTACCGCCGGCCTGGTCCCAAAATTCCGCCGGGGACTCCGGCCCCTTGGCCGGTCTTGAGCGTTGGCTGCTCGGGGGAGGACTTTGGCTGCGCGGTTTCCCTCGCCATCAGGCGCTGGCGGATGGCGGTGTAATCGGAGGTGTTGACGAGGTACTGGTTGCGCGGCGGCAGAATGGCTTGAATCTCGTTTTCCGTGCGCGCCATTCGGTCGGCATCCATGGGATGGGTCGAAAACGCGCGCGAAATCGTGCCGGGCTGGCGGCGCTCCAGCGCTTCCATTTTTTCGAAAATACTGAGCGCGCCGGTAGGATCGTAGCCGGCGGCGTACAGGTATTGCACGCCCAGGTAATCGGCTTCGGATTCGTCCTTGCGGGCGAAGCTCAAAAAGGTCATGGGAATTGCCAGACTGGCGGCCTGACGAGTGGCGTACCCAGTCCAACCGCGCAAGCCGATGCCGGACGCCGCCATGGTCACAAGCTGGTCCTTGGTGGCTTGCCGGGTCATGTGGCGGGCGGCCACGTGCGCGATTTCGTGCGCCATCGCCGCGGCCAACTCGTCTTCTTCATCCGCGATGCGGACCAGACCGCTATAAATGAAGACGTAGCCGCCGGGCAGGGCAAAGGCATTCACCTCGGACGATTCGATCACCTTGAACGTGAACGGCCCCTTCGCATCCGAATTGCGCACCAGGTTTTGCCCCACGCGGTTGATGTACTCGGAAATCAGGGGGTCGTCTACGATCTTGGCCTGGCGCTCCACTTCCTGCGCGAGCTGACGGCCCAGCGCCCGCTCCTTTTCGAGGGAGTAGAAGTTAACGCCTTTAGATACGTCGCGATTGCCGATTTGGCTGGGATCGTCCTTTTTCGAATCGCCGGCGCAGACGAGCATAGCGGTCAGCGTCACGCTCAAACCGGTACGGCAAACGAATTGGACCAAGCGATGCATCTTCCCCTCTGGGGGTCCTTTTCGTATTGTAGAGGAAGTGACGACAGAATCTCGATTAAGTTTTCTAAACTCCGTACCGCTTTGGGAGAGATACCAGACCAATTTCCCAATCCGGGAGAAATTAATTTACCTGAATCACGCGGCTGTGGCGCCGCTGGTGCTGCCGGCCGCCCAGGCCATGAAGTGGCTGGCAGACGACTGCCTCGCCTACGGCAGCTTGCATTATGACCGCTGGCTGGCCGCCTACGAAGGGCTGCGCGTGGCCGCAGCCCGTTTGATTCACGCCAACCGCTCCGAGATTGCTCTGGTCAAAAACACCTCGGAGGGCATCGCCACGGTTGCCATGGGGATCGATTGGAAACCGGGTGACCGAATTGTAGCGTTCGTTGAAGAATTTCCCGCTAACTATTATCCATGGAAGCGGTTGGAAGATCGCGGCGTGGCTGTCACCTGGCTCCATGTGGACTCGCCGTTGGAGGCGATCGAGAAGGCCGTGCGCGGCGCCCGGTTGCTCGCCATCAGCTTTGTGCAGTTTCTCAGCGGTTATCGGGCGCCAATTCAGGAAATCGGCGAGATCTGCCATCGTAACTCATGCATTTATTTGGTAGATGCGATCCAAGGGCTGGGCGCTTTCCCGCTCGATGTCCAGGCCTGTCACATCGATGCGCTGGCGGCCGACGGTCATAAATGGCTGCTCGGACCCGAAGGCTGCGGCATTCTGTATATACGGCGCGAACTGCAGGACCGGGTCGAGCCGGTGGAATTCGGCTGGACCAACGTAGCCGGCTACGCCGATTACGGTTCCCGCGACATGACCCTGCGATCAGATGCCGGCCGGTATGAGTGCGGCACGCTAAATACCGTAGGATGTTTCGGATTAAGGGCGGCAATTGAGTTTTTGCTTGAAGTTGGCATCGAACAGATTGGGCCGGTGGTGCAGGCGCTTGGAGACCGGATCGCCGCCGGTGTCCAGGCGAAGGGCTACGAAGTTCTCGGGACGCGCACGCGCGAAACCGGAGCGGGAATCGTGAGCTTTCGTAAGAGCGGCATCGAAGCGCGCAACATTGTGCGAAAACTCATGGCCGCCGGAATCGCGGCCGCCCCGCGCGCGGGCTGGGTGCGAACGTCGCCCCATTTTTATATCCGGCCGGAGGAGATTGACCGGCTGCTTGAGGAATTGCCGTAGAAGTTCTGGTGGAGCAGGCGTTTTTGCCTTCATGGCCGCCCCATCGGATTTTCGCAAAATTCCTCTTTCAGCATGTCGAAGAATCCTCCGTGTGCTCCGACGCACCACTGATCGGAGCACACATCGGTACGATCTGCGCCGCGCATTCCCATAAATATGGGAGAATGGCAATTGGATGAAGACGACCCTCGAAATTCCGGACGCGCTCTTCAGGCGTGCCAAATCGGTGGCGGCCGAACAAGGGATTCCACTGCGGGAGCTGGTATCGGAGGCGCTTGCCGAGAAACTGCAGGTCCGGGCAAATCAGGACAAGCCGTGGATGAATGGATTTGGTAAGCTACGCAGCCTGCATAAAGAAACGGCCGAGATCAACCGGATTATCGAGGAAGAGTTCGGCCAGGTCGAGCCTGAGGACTGGCACCGTCTTACTTCGCGCTCAGCATATTCGCGAACAGCCGATACGCGCCTGGCACACCGGCCGGCAACTGGCGAAACCAGGCATACGCGGTGAAGATGTAAACGCCTTTGCCGTAGTGGGTCCAGAGCTCTCCGCCCGCGAGCGGCGGCTCGTCCGGGTCGTGGCTCGAAAGCACGGTTTCGTAGCGCTTATCCCATTCGGTGGCAAAATACAGGCCGCGCTCTTGTACCCAGCCGTCGAAGTCCCGCGGCCCGATGCGGTTGGGCGTTTGCAACAACGGACTATCCGGGTGCGGCAACTGAACCGGGGCGTCTTCCACGGTGACCCGGTAGTTATTGCCGGGCGGGGTAGTGAACGGGTACGGGCCGGCCTGCAAGGTGACATCGCCGGTATTGTATTGGACGATGTACGTGCCGCCGTTCTTCACGTATTCCAGCAGGCGGGCCTGGTTGGCGCGCACGTCGGCGCGCACGTTGTAA
>JBEKYD010000447.1:0-4383 GCA_049511335.1 Bryobacteraceae bacterium
CTTTGACAGAAAACGGCGCTATCCGCTTCGAAGGATGGTGGATAGATATGCCGCGGAATGGGCCGCCCGGAATCCTCGGCCGGCGGCTGCCGGGTACTCAGGGCTGCCAGGCCGGCGGTTGCGGCCGTCCCCGGAGCGGTTTCGGCCGTAGCCTCGTTCGCCGCGCCCTCGGCCCCAGCTTTGGTAGCGCGGCCGGACGGCGGCGAAGTGGCCGGTGCCGGCGCTGACGCAGGGCCTGGAAGCCGAACGATTACATCGCCTTCGGGTTCCTCCGCACGCAGCACGGGCGCGCTCGCGGACTTGCTTCCCTGCGACTTTTGCCCATCGAACGGACCCGCAGCTTGCATCAGCCCGGCACTTGAAGCGAGGAAAGTCACGAGGCAAAGAAATCTCATACCCATGGCTGCGGGCAGCGCCCGAGGCATTATCAACCCCCAGGGTACCCGACGCCCTATTCCGATGCGAGCCTGAATTTGGCAAGCAGGACGCCCATTACTAACGTTAGCGGCTCTCGTGGAGCAGGCGTTTTCGCCTGCAAGCCGCCTTCAGTCCGCCTGCTTTAGGTTGTCGCTTCCGCACGCTTGGCGGGAACGTATCGGAGTCGAACCGATCGGCGGACGAAACGGCCGCCCGTTGGTTTTGAAGACCAAGCCCACCACCGGATGAGAAACGCTCCCGATGGTCAGCCTAGCAGGTTGGCCGGCTTCGTGCGCTGACGCTCATGGGCGTCCTATCTTTTCCTCTTCCGGGTCCGTCGGTCACGGCTATCGTGGGGCCGGATTCCGCAAGATTTCGGCGTGTGGCAGAGCAGACGGGCATGGGCCACAGGTCTCTATAGATGCTGCCTCTGGGCCGGCTAACGATGCGGACGTTTTTGAAGTCGCGTGCCAGTGCGTTATCGAGAGTGGCGAGTGTGCGAGCGCCGCTCACGATCGCCAGTGCCAGTATGTGACGGTCGTTAGAAATGCAGTGCCCGCCGGCGCTCAGGCGGGTCGCCTCCTGGCGAAGCCTGTCCGAATCGGCTGACCGGAGTCTACCGGCCTGTTCCAATCGGACCAACAACTGCCTCACTTCAGGGTGCCACGCCAACTCCTGGCGGAGCTTTCCAGCAGCTACGAGCCGTGGGTTCCCACGTTCTCCAAGGAGCCAATCGGTTACTGCATTCCGCTGCGCCAGAAACTGCGCAGCTACGTTGGCGTCAACAATCAGACACATTCATACACCCAGGAGATTCCGCTCCTCGGTCAGGAAGAATTGCCGGAATCCGGGCGGCGGATTGACGATGCTGCCGGTCGTGTCGAGCTCGATGTGATGGATCCGTGCTCCATGCTCGAGTCGCTCGAAGTAGAGAAGAGAAACGTCCTGGGGATCGAGCTGCTTACGACGAACTTCCATGCGGACGCGATCTACAAGGTAATCGCTGTGGGTTTCGATGACAAACCGGCGCTTTTTGTCGGCCTGCCTGGCGAAGAAGCTTCCCAGCTCAGCCTGTGCCCGTGGGTGCAGGTGCACCTCTGGCTGCTGAAGCAGAAAGAATCCAAAGTCGGAGCTTCGCTGCAAGGTGTCCACCAGGATCGGGAGGGCTTGGCTCACTCCGTAACCGACATCGATGAGGTTGAACGCGGGACCGCCGCTCTTGACGCCAACCTGGAACGGGTCGCTCTCCTTCCTGCCCTTATTGACGATCTCGATCCCCTCAAACAATCCGGACTTCAGTCCGAATTCCTTCAACGCCGCTTGCAGGGCTGCCCAGGGCTGGGTTGCGGCCGACCGCGACAAAGCCGCCAGGAGCATTGGGACGTGCGCCCCTTCCGGTTGCGGCGTCGCGATCACCGGGTCGTATGTGCGCTGCGGACTGGTGCGAATCGGCGCAAAAGCGTAGGGCGGGCGAGAGAACTCCTTCCTCATGGCCTCCAACGCGCTTGACAACGACTCGAAGTCGGACCTCGTGAGCACCATCGCACCCAACGAGCCGCCAGCACCTCGGATTGTGTCACGAATCTCGCGTTGGAGACGATCCGCCCAGGAGCGGGCCAAAAGGCTGGCCACGGCAAAAAGGCCCGCCTTCGCCGGGACCTTGGTTTTGCCGCGCGGGCTCTCCATGATTACCGAATCCCCGTCGGGGGCGTGGCCCCCCCTCCCCTCAAGGGCAAGACCCCCTGCCGTTAGTCGCCACACGTGAAGCGACGGCTGCCCGTTCTCGGATCTGAACTCCTGGCGCATGGACAGCGGATGGTTCCCGTCGTCGAGCTCGATCGCCAACGAAAACGACCTCGCGCGACCCGCGCGCCCTCCGCGATACGATGCGATTTGGTCGTAGGCTCCCAGTGAGAAGGGTGGTTTGTTGAAAGGCAGATCATCCCCAGTCCGCAGGCGAGCCATCGCGTGAGCAATCTGGCAAAGGGCAAGGAAGGTGGTCTTACCGGAGCTGTTTTCACCCACCAGAAGAGTGATCGGACGAATCACCGCCTCCTGAGGCTCGGAAAAGCAACGAATTCCTTCGAACCGTATTCGCACTGTCATCGCCAGTGTTCAGCATAACGCGAAGGAGCTATCGCCAAAATGGCCTACGAGGCGATCGCAGAGCCGTTGGACCGGCAACCCAAGGTGGGACAGACCATCGTTCTTCGTGGTCTGTCAGGCCCTCGCCAAGCCACAACAGCCTGACAGACGACAAAAAACGATCGTCTGTCCCACCTGTGAGTTGGGTCATCTCGCGGCACGGAGGAGTGCGCGCGCCACGGAAGCCATCCGCTAAACTGGAAACAAGTGGAAGAGGAAGTCCTCGGCAAGGCATACGATGCGCGCCTGATGCGCCGTTTGTTGGGGTACATGCGTCCCCACGGCGCGTTGGTGGCGGGTTCGCTGGCGTTCCTGGTGGTGCAATCGGTGCTGCAGGTGTTGGGACCGCTGCTCACCAAGATCGCGGTCGACACCTATCTGCGGCCCGACCCGGCGCGGTTGCGCACCCCTTTCGACGCTTTTCTCCCCGCCGACCCCTACGCCGGCCTGACGCGGATCGGGCTGCTGTACCTGGCCGGACTGGCGGGGGCGTTCGTTTGCGAATTCGGGCAAACCTATCTGATGCAGTACACCGGCCAGCTTGCCATGTTCGACCTGCGCAAGCAGCTCATGCAGCATCTGCAGCGGCTCGATCTGGCTTTCTACGACCGCAACCCCGTGGGCCGGCTGGTGACGCGCGTCACCTCTGACGTGGACGTGCTCAACGACCTGTTCACGTCCGGCCTGGTGACCATTCTGGGCGATGTGCTGGTGCTGGCGCTGATTGTGGCCATCATGTTCCGCATGAGCCCGCGGCTCACCCTGGTGATGCTGTTGGCGATGCCGCTGGTCATTCTGGCGACGTCGATTTTCCGGCGTACGGTGGCCCAGTGCTACCGGCGGATCCGCGTGGCCATCGCGCGCATCAACGCCTACCTGCAGGAGCACATCACCGGCATAACGGTGCTGCAACTGTTCAACCGCGAAGCGCGCAGCCGCCGCGAATTCGAGCTGGTCAATCGCGAGCACATGAACGCTTACAAGGGCGCCATCACCGCGTACGGCTGGTTCTACCCGGTGGTGGAGTTCATCTCCATGCTGGCGCTGGCGGGAATTCTGAGCTACGGCGGGTACCGCGTGGCCAGCGGCCGGCTCACGCTGGGGGTGGTGGTGGCATTCCTGCAATACGGCTTGCGCTTCTTTCGCCCCATTCAGGACCTCAGCGAGAAGTACAACATTCTGCAGGCGGCCATGGCTTCGTCCGAGCGCATTTTCAAGCTGCTCGATACCTCGATCGAGCTGCCTGTAGCGGCCCACCCGCGGCCGCTTCCGGCGGCCATCGCCCCCATCGAGTTCCACCGCGTGTGGTTCGCGTACCAAAAGGAAGATTGGGTGCTCGAAGACGTGAGCTTCACCATCGCGCCGGGCGAAACCGTGGCGGTGGTGGGGCACACCGGGGCGGGGAAGACCACTCTCATCAGCTTGTTGCTGCGCTTTTACGATGTCCGGCGCGGCGCCATCCGCATCGGCGGAACCGACCTGCGCGATTTCGATCCGCTGGAATTCCGGCGCCAGTTCGGCGTCGTGCTGCAGGATCCCTACCTATTTGCCGGAACGCTCAAAGACAACATCCGGCTGGGCACGGAAAGCATTACGGACCTGGAGGTGGAAACCGCCGCCGAGCAGGTCAACCTGCTGGATTTCGTGCGCGAGCTGCCGAAGGGATTTGCGCATCCCATCGCCGAGCGCGGCGCCGGCCTTTCCACCGGACAGAAGCAACTGATCGGCTTCGCCCGCGCCCTGGCGCATAACCCGCGATACCTGATCCTGGACGAAGCCACTTCGAGCGTGGATACCGAAACCGAGCTGCGGGTGCGCGCC
>JBEKYD010000448.1:0-4369 GCA_049511335.1 Bryobacteraceae bacterium
ACGACTTTTTCGTGGAGCGGACTCTCAGTCTGCCACGCCGGGACTCATCCCGGCGCTGGTGTTGCGGCTACGCCGCTCCGTGGGGCGGACGCTTCAGCCCGTCAGTGTCGCCGCACGCGCGGTTCATGCGCAAGCTAAGGGGTGCGCCACCACGGACCCGGAATATGGCTCAACCTGAGTTCCACGACATCAGGAGCTCGGAGACTCTTCTCGACCCCTGTGCCGCAGGTCTGTCGAGCGTGTCGGGATGAGTCCCGACACGGCAGGCACGAGTGCCTGCGCCACTTTGTTGTGATCCTAATACGCCTTGGCGATGACCGCGCGCCACTCCACCGGCACTCCGGTCACAATGCATTTGCCCGGCCCGTCGAACTCGTCAACCAGCGGGTGGTTGCGCACGCTGGCTTTGAATTCCTTGATGCGCGCGTCGCAAGCCGGATCGTCGGCCAGGTGCGCCATCACGAACTTGCCGCCGCCTTTTTCGGCGCTGGCATCCTTTAATATGCTCTCGACTTCTTCGATCGAATCGGCGGTCACGGTATTAGCTTTCAGACGTTCGCGGGCAGTGGCGAAGAGGCGCTTCTGCATGGCGTCGAGCGTAGCCGCAACCGTGCCGGCCAAATTCTCCTGCGCCACCGGCTCTTTCGCGCCGGTGTCGCGGCGCTTCACCACGGCTTTACCGGCCGCCAGATCGCGCGGGCCAAGTTCCAATACCACCGGCACGCCCAGCCGCTCCCAGTGGAAGAACTTGGCGCCCGGCGATTGGCCGTCGCGATCGTCCACTTTGGCGCCGATGTCCTTGGCGATTCTGTGGCTCGCTTCGAGCACCGCGCCCTTCTCTTCGTCCTTGCGATAGATCGGCACCAGCACGGTTTTCACCGGCGCGAGCCGCGGCGGCAGCACCAGGCCCTTGTCGTCGGAATGGGTCATAATCAGACCGCCGATCAAGCGCGTGGAAACGCCCCAACTGGTCTGCCAAACGTAGTCGAGCTGGCCTTCCTTGTTTTGAAACTTGACGTCGAAGGCTTTGCCGAAATTCTGGCCCAAGTCGTGGCTGGTGCCGGCCTGCAGCGCCAGGCCGTTCTGCATCATGGTTTCGATGGAGTAGCTCTTCAGCGCCCCGGCAAACTTTTCGGCCTGAGACTTCGCGCCTTTGACGACCGGCATGGCCATCACGTCTTCGGCTACCTCGGCGTAGATGTCGAGGATGCGCAGCACTTCCTCCATCGCTTCCTGGTGCGAGGCATGCGCGGTATGGCCCTCCTGCCAGAGGAATTCGGTGGTGCGCAGAAACAGGCGCGTGCGCAGCTCCCAGCGCACCACGTTGGCCCACTGGTTGAGGAGCATGGGCAAGTCGCGCCAGCTCTGAATCCATTTGGCGAAGAAATGGCCGATGATGGTTTCCGACGTTGGCCGGATGACGTAGGGCTCTTCCAGCTCCTTGCCGCCGGCAATTGTCACCACCGCCAGCTCGGGCGCGAAACCTTCCACGTGCTCGGCTTCCTTGCGCAGAAAACTCTGCGGGATGAGCAGCGGGAAATAGGCGTTCTGATGGCCGGTGGCCTTGAAGCGGGTGTCCAGCTCGCGCTGCAGGCCTTCCCACACGGCATAGCCGTTGGGCTTGATGACCATGCAGCCTTTGACGATTTCGGCGGGTTCGGCCATGTCGCCTTCGAGGACGACGTCCTGATACCACTGGGCAAAATCCCGGTTGCGGGGAGTAATCGGTGATTCGGGCATGTATGTTTATTTTTGCAAAAAGAAATTGCCAACCAGCATGGAGTCGATGCCGGACGAATAGAAGCTGCGCACGGCGTCGCGCGGCGTGCAAACCAGCGGTTCGCCGAACAGGTTGAAGGAAGTGTTGTAGACCACCGGCAGCCCGGTGGATTCGCCGGCGGCGTGGAGCAGCCGCCAGTAGAGCGGGTTGGCGTCGCGATCCACGGTATGGACGCGCACCAGATCTTCGCCCAGCAGCGCGGCGGCGAACTTTTGCTTCCATTCCGGGCGGACCCGTCCGACCGTGGCGAGCCACCGGGCGTTGGGGCCAACTTCGAAATACTGCGACGCCAACTCGGCAGGCACCGAGGCGGCAAACTTGCGGAACGGTTCGCGGTGCTTGATGTATGTGTTCAGATTCTCGGTGGAATACGGATCGAGGGGCGACGCCAGAATACTGCGATTTCCCAGGGCGCGCGAGCCCAGCTCCATGCGCCCCTGCATCCAGGCCAGGATTTTGTGATCGTTCAACTGCGCCACCGCGGTCGCGACCACTTCGTCGATGGTCAGCAGGTAGCAATAGCGCAGCTTGCAGTTTTCGATGGCGTTCTTGATCTCTTCGGCGGCGAAGGAGGGGCCCAGGCAAAGGGTTTCGAGCGCGACCCGCTTTTCCTGGCGATAGGCGCCGTGCCAGGTTTCCAGCACCGCGCCCATGGCCGTGCCCGAATTGCCGCCATCCGGCTGCACGAAGACGTTTTCGAAATGGGCCGAGGTCTCGAGCGCCCGCACCGCCAGCGCGTTCAGCGCCAGGCCGCCGGCGAAGCACAAGTTGCGTCCCGTGCCGGCCATGCGGACGGCCGCGTCCTCCACGGCCCGTTGAATGCCGGCGGCGATGTGCGCCCGCAAAGTCTCCGAAATGGCGGCGCCGGGATCGATTCCCAGGCACTGGTAGAAGCGCGGACTGAAACCGCCGCGGTCCAGCCGCTCCGTGCCGAAAAAGCTACGGTCGATGCGCGGCCCGCTCTCGCTGACATTGAGAATTTCGAGGAACAGCTCTTTGTAGCGATCGTCGCCGGCGGTGGAAAGCCACTGCACCTTGTGCTCATCTTCGTTGGCCGCAAAACCCAGCAGCTCGGTCACGCGGCCATAGAGTTCGCAGAGCGAATCGGGCGCGTACTGTTCGTGTTCGAGGGTCATGCGCGAACCGTAGGCCTGCCAGCGCGAGCCGCAACAAAAGCTGCCGCCGCGGTCGAGCGTGAGCACGACGGCTTGGTCGAAGGGCGACGGGTAATAAGCGGAAGCGGCGTGGGCCTGGTGGTGGTCCACTACGACGATGCGGCTCGCAGGAAACAGAGAGCGCAGCTTTAGGTAGAAGTCTGCACCTGGCAAAGGCCGCGCCACGGCCACGGCATCCACCTGGGCGGGTTTGGCGCAGGCCAGATCGAGACAAGTCGAAATCGATTTTTCGGGCAGCCTGCCGTGAGGGTCCCAGTTCTTGCCGCGGCGGACGAGCTTCGATTCTTCGACCGCGGCCACCAACTCGCCATCCCGCAGGACGGCGGCGGCGGAATCGCTTTGAATGCCTCCGATGCCGAGAATGATCACTTGCCGCTCTTTCCCCGTTTTTCGATTTTGGCCCAGGTGTCGCGCAGCGCCGCGGTGCGATTGAAGACCAGCTTGCCGGGCGTGGAATCGAGATCCACGCAGAAATAGCCCAGCCGTTCGAACTGGAAGAACTGCATCGGCTCGACGGCGGCTAGCGAAGGCTCGAGCTTCGCGTCGGTGACGACTTCGAGCGAATTCGGATTGAGGTTGACGGTGAAATCCTGGCCCTCGGGCGCGTCGTTGGGATCTTCCTTGGTGAAAAGGTTGTCGTACAAGCGCACTTCGGCGTCCACGGCATGCGCCGCGGAGACCCAATGAATCGTGGATTTCACCTTGCGGCCATTGGGCGCGTTGCCGCCGCGGGTGGCGGGGTCGTAGGTGCAGTGGATCTCGGTCACGCGGCCGGCATCGTCTTTTACCACGCCGCGGCAGGTGACGAAATAGGCGTAGCGCAACCGCACTTCGCGGCCGGGCGCAAGGCGGAAGTACTGCTTGGGCGGATCTTCGCGGAAGTCTTCCTGCTCAATGTAGAGCACTTTGGAAAATGGCGCCTGGCGGGTTCCGGCGGAGGCATCCTCGGGATTGTTCACCGCTTCCATCTGCTCGGTCTGGCCATCGGGATAGTTGTCGATCACCAGGCGCAGCGGCCGCAGGACGGCCATCACGCGCGCGGCGCGTTTGTTGAGGTCCTCGCGCACGTGGTGTTCCAGCAGACCGAATTCCAGCGTGCCGTTGGTTTTCGAAACGCCGATGGAGCCGCAGAAATTGCGGATGGCTTCCGGCGTATAGCCGCGGCGGCGGATGCCGGCCAGGGTCGGCATGCGGGGATCGTCCCATCCGCTCACATGGCCGTCGCGCACAAGCTGCAGCAGCCGGCGCTTGCTCATCATGGTGTAGGTCAGGTTGAGGCGGTCGAATTCGATCTGTTGCGGATGATAGATGCCGATGGCGTCGCAGAACCAGTCGTAGAGCGGGCGATGGTCTTCGAATTCCAGCGTGCAGATGGAATGCGTGATGCGCTCGATCGAATCCGATTGGCCGTGGG
>JBEKYD010000449.1:0-4247 GCA_049511335.1 Bryobacteraceae bacterium
CGCGCATCGAGCAGCCGGTCGGCGCGGCGCAGGCGCTGCTCCGGCAGCGGTTGAGGAAACGCCGCGCCCATAGCGTCGTGGAGGGTGACCAGGGCTGCCGCGGCGCGGTTGGCGGCTTCGCCGGTGAGATTATGATCGTAGACGCGCTGGTAGAATTCCACGGCGCTGGCCAGCTCATTGGCGGCCTGGTAGCAATCGGCGAGGGTGAGATCGCCGTCCGGTTGGGGCAGCTCGGCGTAGTGAGCGCGCAGCAGGCGCACGGCGGCGGCGGGCTCGGCCGTTTTTCTGGCGCGCGCTTCCACCAGCCACGCTTTGCCGGAAACCGGCGAGGATGGAATGGCGGTACGCACCGGCGCTAGCTCGGCAAGCACCGCGGTTCGGTCGTCGGCCATTTCGAGGCGCGCGGCGGCGGTGTAATAAGCCAGGTAATCGGCGATAGGCGCCAATTTGGGCCGGGCTTTGCGCAACCAAGCGGCCGCGCTGGGCCAATCTCCCTGCTCATACGCCGCTACCCCCAATGCCAATGCGGCCAGGTGCGCTTCCGCCGGATGCGCCGCGGCGTAACCTTCGACGGCGGCCCGCCGCGCGGCGCTGGGAGATTCGCGATAGGCGCGCACCAAGCCGGCAAGACCGTTGGCGGAAATGGGGGCCGGGGAGACGGACGGGTGCGTGGTGCGCGGACCGTCGCCGGCGGCGCGGGCACTGGGCCACGCGCCAACCCACACGCAAATCGAAGCGCTAAGCCAGAGGGCCGGGATAATCGCGGCCCATGAATTCCGGATCGTCATTGGCAAGGGTGCGCACCAACTCCAGGTGCAGATAGTCGACCATCGTATTCGTGGCCGTAAAAAAAGCTTCCCGAAACTCGGTGCGCGCCCGATCGACGGGATCCTGCAGCACCGAGTACAAATTGTGGCGGGCGCGCCCAAGCTGCACCGCGTCGGCTTCGAACAGGCGGATTTCCGCCACTTTGACGCTGGCGAAGCGCTGGGCGCGCAGGTGGATGCGCCGTTCCTCGTCGGTGAGATCTTCCCAGCGGCGCCTCTCGACTTCTTCCGGCGGCGGCGCGGCCGTCGCGGTCCAGGCGGGAGAGGCTACTTGCGCCATCAACTCCAGCGCCGCCATCTCGGTGGGACCCCAGGCACACAACAGGGCCGGGGCGCGAACACCTTCCGCGCACGGTTTTTCGACGATGGGAAGAATGACCACGCGGGCTTCGGGCGTATCGCCGGCCGCGGCGGCCAATGGCGCCGAGACTTCCGAGGCGCTGGCGGAAGCGATCACCGGCTCTCGCTGTCCGGCCGCGTCGGCCAGCGCCGGGGCTTGGGACAGGGGAATGGGGGCGGACAAGGCTTGCGCCCGCGCTTCATCCACGCCACGCAGCTTCACGGCACGCGCGGTCTCGCCTTCCAGCACCAGCAAAGCGGCCCCCGAAGCAAAAGAAGCGGCCGCATCCACCAGCGTCACGTACAGTTCTTCCCGGCTGCCGGCCTGGCGGATGCGGCGGGCGATCTGGTTGAGTTGGCTGGCTCCTTCGCTCAGCGCGCGAGCGCGTGCTTCGGCGGTCAGGCGGTCGACTTCGCCCATGACGAAAGAAACATGTTCCTGTAAAGCGCGTGCCAAGCTCGCGGGAGGCGCGGTGGAAACCATTCCTGATCCTATTTTATCAGGCGTGCGTTTCCGAACAACGTATTTTTTGGTGGATTGTCCCGGCAGGTGGGCCTCTCAACCTGAGCGGCGATGAGCCCGTAGTTTCAGCGGTATCGGTACAGAGTTACGCGCAGGATGCCGGGGCCACGGTCACCGCGCAGGGACACGTTATTCCCCTGGCCGGTGTCGTCGCCAGCCAGGGTCCGGCCGGGAATCCACCGGCCATCTGCAAATCTTCCCTCTTCCACTGTCGCCAGTCCGGCGATCGGGGGCCCAGGTGTATTCGGAGCGAAGGTGATCGTCAAGCCGCTGCCGGCCATGAAGTATTCGTCCGGTTTGGCGGCAATGAAAATCCCATGCGGCGATGGCGCTGCCTGAGACGCCTGCGGCGACCCCGAAGCCGCTGGAAGAGGCTGCCGGCTGCCGACTGCCGTCACATTCAGCGTGTAGTCTCCAAGCCGTACTTTTTGAGATGGAGTGAGTTCCTCCAACAGGACGCCGGCAACCCCGCCTTTGGTCTGGTTTTCCAGAATCAGAGGCGCCAGTTGCGACAGAACGTCATAGCTTCGCGCAAGCGGACTCTCGCCGGCGCCGATCTCCCGGTCAATGGCAAACGGCGCGAATCCGAATGCATTGTGCTGCCCGATGGCGTAAAAGACGTTGGCCGCGCCCTGGGCGCCGCCGGCCGCTTCCGGTATGAATAGGGGGTTCCCGGACCAGTCGTACCGGGCGCACCAATCCTTGAAGTTGAAATAAATATCCGGCGCCAGGAAATCGATCCGCGGTCCACCGGCCCGCCAGATATCCATGGAGTGAGCCAGGGGCCCGCCGCTATTGTACTGGCCTGGAGCGTAGCTCGGCCGGATCAGCGCCGCATTGACGAACATCGGCAGGGGGTATTCGGCCTTGCCTCGTTCCACCACCTTGCCGATGTAACGCGCATAATGCCAAGCCATAAACAGGTCCTCCGCCGCCAGGCCCGGGCCGAAGACTGTTTCCCAGTTACCGGAACTCCTGAATCCAGCCACCTGCCACTTCGCCCGGAGCTCCGGGGTCAGCGTCTCCTTGTGCTTCTCGAGGTAATCCATCAGATCCTTAGGCACCGGCTGCTCATAGGCGGCATTCGCTGCTGGAGAATGATCCCTGGCATCCGGGATGACTCCGACTTCGTTCTCCACCTGGATCATGACGACTGTGTGCGCGTCGCCGTCCACCTCGCGGAGACGACGCATAAAAGCCGCAAAAGCGCGCGCGTCCGCGTCGCGGTTCGTCTCGCTCAGCGGCGTGAGCCTCTCCGTGCCGGAGCCGTCATGGAGCTGGACGCGGGGAAACCGCTGGAAGTCCTTCTTGACCCAGTCAGGAGCGTAGCTGGACCAGGTGTTCTTCCAGCTTCCGAACCACAGAAAGACGAGCCGTAGATGCTGCTGGCGGGCATCTTGAATCAGGCCGTCGATCAAGGTGTAGTCGAAATTGCCTTCGGAGGGTTCGAACAACGCCCAAGAAACCGCTGCGAGCACCGTGTTCAGATGCGCTGCGGCCAGCCTGGGCCAGATCGGCTTCATGAATTCGAGGCTAGTGGCCGAGTTGTTGCCCAACTCTCCCGCCAGGGCGAGGAAAGGCTTGCCGTCGACAATCAGTTGGGTGACGTTTCCCCGCTTTTCGAGATGGGGGATAGACGCCGGCGGTCCGGCCTGGGCGTTCGCGCGGATCCCGGCAAGCACGCATAAACAGAAGAGGATTCGGAACTGCATACAATTCACCTCTAACACCTAGACCCGCGGGCTTACAAGGCGCGGGCCGGGGCGTTGCTTCGCCCCAGCGGCTCTTCCGGGGGCCTTGCCGGCTCGTTCGTCCGCCAAGAGCATTATTTTGCGGCTCCGGCCGCTTACCCTACTAAAATCGAAGGATGGAATCGTTATCGGGAAAGATTGCCGCCGTCACGGGCGGGACGCGCGGTATCGGCAGGGCGATCGCCGAACGGCTGCTGCGCGAAGGCGCGAAAGTGGCCATTTGCGGGCGAAATCGCGGAGGTGTGGCTAGCGCCGTGGCCGACCTGGGAGAATTCGGCCAGGTTTTCGGCCAGGAGGCGGACGTTTCGAAAGCCGAGGCGGTAGCCGGTTTCTTTACGGCGGTGGATGAGGCGCTGGGCGGTCTCGATATCCTGGTCAACAATGCCGGCGCGGGAGTTTTCCGCAAAACCGGGGACATGACTGTGGAGGAGTGGCGGCGGAACATCGACCTGAACCTCAACGGCGCATTCTATTGCTCGCGCGAGGCGCTGGCGCGCTTTCGCCAGCGGGGCGGCGGCCAGATCGTGAATATCTCCAGCCTGGCCGGCAAGAATCCGTTTTCCGGAGGCGCCGGATACAACGCTTCGAAGTTCGGCCTCAACGGATTCAGCGAAGCCATGATGCTCGACCATCGCCACGACAACGTGCGGGTGTGTGCGATCGCTCCCGGCAGCGTGGCCACCGATTTTGGCGGCGGACCTTCGGACCGCTCGGGCGACACCAGTTGGATGATCGCTCCCGAAGACGTGGCGGAGGCGGTCGTGCTGGTGCTGCGCATGCCCGCGCGGACCATGATCAGCTATCTCG
>JBEKYD010000450.1:0-4216 GCA_049511335.1 Bryobacteraceae bacterium
TATCCCGGCCATCCTAGAACCCTTGTCCAGTCGTGTTCCCTCACCCTCTCAGGCTAGCCAACGGCCACCCCTCTGAGAAAGCTGGCCTTTCGGGCAGGTTGTCGGATTCCTGCGCAGAGCCCAAAAAGCAACAATGTGGACCGGCCGGTAATCGACAAGACCGGCCTGAACGGAACGTATGACTATAAGCTGGAATGGGGCGACGATATGGCTGCCGGTGCCGATCCAGGCGTGGTGTCTATTTTTACCGCCTTTCGAGAACAGCTTGGACTCAGACTGCAGCCCACCAAGGCCACTGTTCAGGTCTTGATCGTCGAGCACGCTGAAAAACCATCGGCAAACTGATATCTTCGAAGTGCGGCGGTACCCTCACGCCGCAATATAGGCCGGCGCGCCCTGATATCTACCATTATCGACATATACTTCCGAGGCAGGCTGGCGGCCTGGCGCTCCAATGTGCGAATTGGGAACCTCTTCTTTTCGGGGCGCCTGGCCTGGCTCGATTTCCATCCGGTGTGACGGCGTGACAGCGTGTGACAAGAAACCCACTAGAACGTTGTCACACGGGTCGCTTTTGTCACACGGCACCCGCTAATCGTCCCCGCGGTATCGAATCGAATGCCGAGCCATACCCAAACTTGTTTAGTTTCCCGCCTACCAGCGGGTCTCACGCGCCCCTTTTCCCGACCCAGTTGGTGTAGCCGTTCCTCGAAGAGCCCCTTTGGGAGCGGGTGCCTGTCGCCGGTCGTCGCCGCCCACGCTGCATAGGTCGGGTACAACTCCGCCACGGGCACCCAGCACCGCTCGTTTTTCCATGAGTCAACATCCCCTTCGGCTACAACGAGGCAGCAGTCTTGGAAGAATGCTCGGAACCGGTCAGACTCTTGATGGCACGGCTTAACGGGGGTCACATCCGCTGGATTCCCCATGCGTTCGCGGTGGCTGAGGACCGTATCCTTTACTATTCCAAGCAGAATGCTTTGCTCCACGCGCAGCCCGGTAGGCGAATCCATGTCGCTCTCGGCTGTCTGCGCCCGGGCTTCGATGGCTTCCATTTCGGTGGCCTTCACGGCGTGATTCAAAATGGAGTCAGCGACTCGCGCCTTCACCGAAGCAGGTGTGCTCGGGTCCACTATCAGCTTGAGCAGGGTTGAGGCAGCGGCAGAGGAAGCATATTGCAGCCGCGCCATGGATTGAGAAACCGCTGCCTGTTTGGCCTCGCGATAAGCATCCTGGAACTCCGGCTCTTGCTGCCATCGGTAGAGGGTTCTTTTGCCAATCCCGGCAACCCGCGCAGCCTCTTCCACATTCCTTTGGGTCATCAAAGCCGCGATGGCTTTTTCATGCTTAAGCCCGAATTTTGCTCGAAACCGTGCCATTGAGTGCCAAAAAGTGCCACATTACCGATCCAGATGATCGCCTTCCCATCGCCAGGTGCCGGCAGAATTCGCTTGCATCCGGGTTCGACCGGAGGGATGGATGTCATGACCGCGGTAATCGACCGCAGAAGGAGATTGCAGATGACTACGTTCACCATTGACACCGATAACAACATCACCGCCTTCCCGACGCCCGACCTTGCAGCCACTTCGGTGGCTGCCGGCGCGCAGCCGTTCAGCAGCCAGCAGGAGCTGGCGGAACTGGCCGCCTTGTGGCCGGCGGAGCGATTGGTAGAGATATGGAATAGTCTGCCCGGCGTGAAGCCGCTGCAGGGTTTCAAAAGCGCCAAGGCCGCCATCAGCCGGATCTGGGCGCGCATCCAGCACCTGGGCGAACCGGCGAAGCCGCAAACGGAACGGAAGGCCAGGGGTAGCGCACAGGCGGCCAAGGGTGCGCCTGCCAAAGCCAAGGCGCGCCAGAAGGCCACCCCGGCGAAAAGGGCCGCCAAACCGCCCAAGAAAGCCACGCTTAGGAAGGCCGCAGGCACCCGCGAGGGCAGCAAGACCGCCCAGGTGGTGGCGATGCTGCAACGTAAGGGCGGCGCTACTCTGGCCGAAATCACCGCTAAGATGGGCTGGCAAAAGCACACCGTGCGGGGCTTCATGGCCGGCACCATGAAAAAGGCCGGGTACGCCGTCGAATCCTTCAGGCCCGAGGGAGGGGAGCGGACCTATCGGATCAATAAGTAACAGCAAGCGCCCGCCCTTCTGCCCGCCCGGCTTCGGCCGTGGCGGGCTTTTCTGCTTTGTGGGCCAGCGATTCGGCGCGCCTTGGCCAACATCGCCAGGTGCTCCCTGGCGTCGCGAACTTGGGCCAACCGTGGCGCAACGGCGGCCATTCCGTGGCAGTGGCTCTTATTCATGCCGCCTCCCGGCGGCGTTTGCGGGCGATTTCCGCGTAGGTCCGCCCATCGCCTTCGAGCACGGCCTGTTTGCCCGCCAAAGTTTGCCACCTGGTCACTGCCACGTCCACGTATTTCGTGTCCAGCTCGATGCCGAGGCACACGCGTTCGGTCAGTTCCGCGGCGACCAGCGTCGTGCCGCTGCCCAGGAACGGATCGTAAACCAGTTCTTTGCGCTTGATATGGTTCAGGATCGGGCGCCGCATGAGTTCCACCGGCTTCTGCGTGGGATGGTCAAACTTCTCCTCGTCCGATCCGCCCATGATGAACTTCGGCGAGGGAGACTCCCAAATCGTGGAATTCTCGCCGGCCTTCCCGAACCAGGGCGCGTTCTTCTTGCGGACATACCAGCACGGCTCGTGCTGATACCAATAGTGGGTCCGTGTGAGGACCGTGCGCCCCTTGTTCCAAATGATCTGTTGGGAGTACAGAAAGCCGATCCGCAGGAGCCCGGTGAGAACCTCGCAGGTGAAAACGGAAGCGTGCCAGACGTAGGCGACCTGGAGACTCGGCACCAGTTCAAAAGCCTCCGACCAGTCGGCGCGCGTGTCGCCGGAGATCGTGGTTTCGGTGTGGCCGGGCGTGCGATGTTTCAGGTAGCTGGGCTCGGCCGCTCCGCAGCCGTTCAGCCCCGCCCGATCCCGCCACTCGGAGTCGAGTTCGATCCCGTAGGGCGGGTCCGTAACCATCAGAATTGGCTTGCGGCCGCCGAGCAGGTGCGCGACGGCGTCCGGGCTGGTGGCGTCGGCGCACAGGATGCGGTGCTGGTGGGGCGGGTCGCCGCACAGCCACAGATCACCGGGCCGGGACACCGGGTGATCGGGCAGTGGTGGCGCGGCATTGGCCTTCTCGTCGTCGTCCGGGAGGAGCAGCAGATCGTCGATTTCCGGCGGCTCGAAACCGGTCAGGCTGAGATCGAAGTCCAATTCGTTGAGTTCCTGCAACTGCAGACTGAGCAATTCCTCATCCAAGTGCGCCCACGCCGCCGACCGGTTGACCAGGAGGCGGAACGCCTTCACCTGGGTCGGGGTCCACTCATCGCAAAGGATGACCGGCACCTCGGTGAGAGCCAGTTTACGAGCGACCTTGAGACGCAAATCCCCGTCCACCACTTCGCCGTCGCTGCGGACCAGACACGGAATCTTAAAGCCGAATTCGCGAATCGAGGCACACATGCGATCCACGGCAGCGTCGTTCCGGCGCGGGTTACGGACATAAGGGACGAGGCGATCAATAGGCCAAAGTTGGATTTGGAGAGTCTGCGCTGCCCTAGCCCGCGAAAGCATGCCTCACCCTCCGGTTGGATATGGATTTCTCGCATCGTCGTGCCGTCGTAGGGGTGCCACCCAGCGGTGTGCTCGGGCGTGTCTTCGGGGCCGTGCGCTGCCACCGCGCTGCCACGTCAGCCATTTGTGGGGCGGTTCCCGTGGTTCCCGCGGTACCAGGTGAACGTAGAATGAAACACTTAGACCGAACTGGACCCAACTGAACTGACTCTAGGCACGTTCGATTCCCGTTAGCGCTACCATGTTTTCTATAACTTACAGACAATGCGCAGCCACGCGCAGCCACCAGCAACGCTCCAGAGAAATTCATTGCACGTTCCCTGTCCAGTTTTCCGGCTTGGCCGGCCTATTCCGCTTCTGGTACTCCTCCCATCGCCGCACCGCCTCGTCATCCTGGCCGTGAATTGCGTGCGAGTAGATGTCGGCTGTCACTCGCACGGAGGAATGCCCAAGGCGCTGCGAAACCACTGTTAGCGGCGGCGGGGGAGGGAACCATTTTGGCGGGCTAGAGAGCGCCACACCGCGAATGCTGGGTGGCGGTGAGTGGCGACATGGGGGCGTGTGGGGCGAATCGGCATTCCGCCCTTCG
>JBEKYD010000451.1:0-4126 GCA_049511335.1 Bryobacteraceae bacterium
GCCAGCAGAAGCGCCAGCACACACGCAATCAGACGATCTTCGGGTTCCTTCGCGTACTTCGCATAAATGTCTCCCACGGCGCAGATAGCTTCGTCCGACGGCAGCCTCTTCATACGCTCCTGCTGACCATCCAGCGTGTAGCGCTCAGAATCCTCTGGCCGTGGCGTCACAAAGGCGACTTCCATCGGACGGACAATGCCGCCACACGGAGCCGCTGCCAGCACCCGCATCATGAGCTGAAGCTGCGTGCATCTTTTGTAGGTCGTTGACGGACTCCAGTGGGCAAGCATTACTTGCTCGGTTCGCAATAAATCATCCTCAATCAGCAGCGACCAATCGAATGCCTCCGCGTCACCGAGCCGCTGAAGGACGGCCACCCAGAGCAGGCGAGCAGTATCTACTCGAAGAACCATCGTCGCGGCGGCGCCTTTGTTGAGCAATACGTAGGCCTTCACGACGTTGGCAAAACGCGGCGGCAGGGGATCCACCTGGGAACCGTAAATCGTGAAGTGCACCTGGGCATTCGCCTTCTTGTGGTGGGAAGTGCGGAGATGCCGTATATCCCAGCGGGGCGCTTCGAAGTCGTAGCCACAGCCCCGAAACAGGGTCGTGAAAAGGGCACGGCCCTGCCGCACGTAAGCCGCTTCGGCTGGCGATACTGGGTGTCTCACGACATGGACTCCTTGCTGGCGCCCTCCCGGGCGATCTGCGCAAGCAACTGCCGGATGGCAGCCATAACTCCCTCTAGTTGCATCACAATACGGGAATCGCTGACCGCCTTCATCTCCGTGGTAATGCGCTCCAAGGCGGTAAGGATCTCGGCATGGGGACCCCCTCGGAAGGCAGCGAAGAACTCGCAGGGATAGCAGGTCAGAGGCGGCGCCAGCCGGCATAGCCCGTCCTTGCGAACGTCACGACCACACATCCCGATCCCGCCCACATTCAACGGGGCAGTCGGTAAATGAACAATGTCACCGGGAATTGTCTTGGGAGGAACATCCGGGAAAATCGGCGGCGTTTTTGCATCAACGATCTTGCCGCGAAAACGGTGAAGCAGGGGAGCGAAAACCTGGTCAAACCGTTCACCCAGTTGATCGACAACGTAGGATGCTGCCTCGATGTAAACATGAACGTTCTGCAGATCCGTGTGGTCGAGGACTTCGGCGATTCTTTCTCGTGACGCTCCCTCCCTTGCCATCTCCGTCGCCAGGGTGGATCGGAATCGCCGAGGGGTGAGGTGGATCTGCGAGCCCGTTCGCGCGGATCTCAACTGAGTGGCGGTTACAAATCTCGTCATGGCTTGCTGGATGCCTTCCTCGGGAGCATCCGCCGGTAGCCAATAAAACAGGGGATCGGCAGGCTCACCCCTGCGCAGTTCCGTCAGGAGCTGGCCGAGTTGATCGCTGATCGGTCTCGTCTTAGTCTCCCTGAACTCTTTGCGTTTCTTCACCCGAGGCACGTGGATCTGGTATTTCGTGATCTCCCGCGAGCGCCCTCCTTCAACGACATTCACGGAGAATACCTGGAGGTCCTGATTTTTCATTCGTGCCGCGGACTGGGGGTTAACGCCGAGTTCCAGATGCAGCATAACAATAGCGCGGTCGAACGGCCTCCCGGCACCCAGGGTGATCGCTCGCAGGATCGTCTCCTGCTCATCGGCATCCAGCGGTCCTTTCAGAGGGTCCCGAAAACGGACCGCTGCACCCTTTACGTTGCCGGGGGCGCGGATCGTCTTCAGAACCAGGGCGAGATCGGGATCAAACTCCGGCAACTGTACGCCAAAGGCTCCCCAGAAGTACATCTCGCGCAGCCGCGCGAAGTCGTTGCCCTTGCTGGCGGTCGAAAGGCCGTGCTCGAGAAACGCTCGGAACACCTCCTCGCTTACCTGGCTCCACACAAATGCCCCGGCTCGCCCTACGCTTGTTGAAGACCCGTAATTCGCCCCATGCCAGCGAAAAAACCGGCGGAACATCACAGCGTCGTTCCGAACAGTCATTCCCTTCGAGAAGGTGAGCCGGTAGGCAAGGTAGAGCTTCAAGATGTGCACGGTCCTTTCGGATAGAGGCAACGGAGCAGCCGTGGACACAATCGAGGGCCAGTCAATAGAGAGTAATCGACCACCGTCATCCGAAGCGCGGAAGTGCCAGACGTCGCCTGCGGTATCGACCCTCTGCCGGTCCTTGGTGATGACCTGCGACCGAACGGGGGGCAAGGGTGGTAGAGACGTTGCTAGCTCGGCGTATCGCACGGGCGAAAAAGTCATGCTTGTCCCCCCGGTGAGCGGTAGAGACGCTCATTCCGTGCGCGTAGAAAAACATTCGCACGCTTGGCCATCGCGTTCTGGGTGTAATGCAGCGGCATCGTGGACCTCGGCTTCCAACCGCCTAGGGTGCGCAGGAGTGCCAGAGTCTCTTCTTCGGGATGGTGAGCAAGCAACTCTTCCGCCAGGGCCTCAGCCCACGTATGACGTAAGCTGTGCCAAGAAAGATCGTCAATCCGCGCGGCCCGAGCAATGACGCCGATCACCTCGTTCGCACCGGTAATCGACAGCGCATCTCCCTCAGCCGTGACGAACAGATACGGGCTTACTCCTCCCCGGCGCCCGCTCGGCGGCTGGTTGGTGAGATACGCCCGGAGGCCAGCTCGCAGCTCTCCTGACAAATCAAGTATTCGTTCAACGGTCTTCACGCCAGGCCGGTGGCGTCTGGAGTCCGCCGTGTCATGGGCGCGGCGCCGGACCTTCAGGCCGGGTGAGTCTGGGCGAGGCAGATCATCCAAACGCAGTTTGAGCAACTCTCCGCGTCGAAGGCCGCACTGGATCGCTATCCCATACATGAGCCAGTTACGGAGGCGGGTCTCTGCCCGGAACGGATTGGCGGTGATGAACTGGAGCGGTACCTTCAGGCTGCCATCATCCTTACGCTGGGGACCGATCAACTGGTCCACTCGGGCCGCCTCCTCGGTTTTCAGCGGTCGGATTCGCTGGGAAGTTCCTCTCTGCCGCGTGGCGGCGTGAAAAGCCTCATCAAGGCACACTCTCTGATAGCGGATCTGGTCAAAAGATACCCTCTGGCTGCGGCCCTGACTGGCTGGATCGACGGCCCACTTCAGGAAGTCACGAATCACGCTTGCGTGTCGGGCTACCGTGGTACTGCCGGAGATCGTTGCCCGATCGATTTTGACAACATGGCCGCCGATCCTCAGAAATGTGAGTATCTCCTGGATCTGTATTCCCGTAAGCGTCTGTCCGTCCTCAAGGAGATCATCCAACTCGCGTTCGAGAGCGCCTTTGGCCCAGGTGTACAGGAGTGCGAGCGAGCGCAAGTCATTGGTCAAAGTCGACGGCATGGAGCGCCAGCGCCGTCGCCGCACCACCCAGCGCGTAGCAACCCGAACCGGTATCCAGGTGAAGCTATCCACGAGGGTAGGTAAAATCTCGCCGGTATCGAGTGTCAACGGAAGAACCCGAAATCGGCCGCACGCGTTCCCAGATCCGACAGCCTTGTCTGATCGTTGCATTGATAGCATTGGGTAACTGCCCTGACTGAATAGGACGACACAGGAACGTCTTGGTGAGCAGGCTCCAGCAGCGGCGTGCGTTTCGGTGAGGTGCCTTCCACTTCGCCCTAAACGCGCCGCCCTACGGGCGTCGCAGGGCTTCGTTCCAGGCGCCTCACCGAAACGCAACAAGACAGCGTCAGGCAGAGGGAAGCTTCTTCTCTCCCGCTGCTCTTCATACGCGCGCAAGGAAGGAAAAAGCTATGAGGTAGTAAATGGACACAAAAACGAAGGCCGTACCCTAAAACGGAATGTCCTGCTCGGTGTTATCACCTGCCAGTTCATTAAAGGGGTTGTCACCCTCATCGCTCGGCTCCGCAGCCTTCGACGATTCAGCCGGCCTTGCACCGTTCCCGTTCTTGGGCGGACCCAGGAACCTGAGCGTGTATACAACCACCTCCGTCACGTCGCGCTTCTTCCCTTCGCGATCCTGGTAGCTGCGCAACTGAAGCCTTCCTTCCACGAACGGCAGTCTCCCCTTGGTTACAAATTCGCCAACAAGCTCCGCCCAGCGGCGCCAGGCAACACAACGAATCCAAAGGGTGTTGGTCTTTTTCTCTCCGTCCCC
>JBEKYD010000452.1:0-4122 GCA_049511335.1 Bryobacteraceae bacterium
TTGATTCTTCACCGTGGCTCCGACTCTGTGATCGAGGAGCTGTGGCTGAAAGGCGCGGCAGCCGGGGGCAGCGGCAACCCGATCAGCCTGTCATTTTCCGCGCGCTACTTCGCCAACATGTTCCTAGGGCATGAGCCGGTGGTGTACCGGTTTGAAACCGTGCCGGACTGGTTCGCGGCCGGCTATCCTGCTGGAGATGTCCATCCGGGCTACGGTTTCGCAACCGATGCCCACGCCGGACATTTCCGCCATCCCCATCCCGGGTATCCCGATGCGGAGAAGGCCGAGCGCACGTTCTCCTGGGAGCTGCGCCCCTGCAAGAGGGCTCGGTGCCTGCACCTGTTTCGCCTCAACGGGGCTGTCCCGGTCGAACGCCGAGCCGGCCACTTGTGGTATGAAGAGATTTACAAACCGCTCAGAGCTAAGGTCCGTTAAGAGCCGTGGAGGTCGAACCCATGCCGGAACAGCCGGTCTTTGAATTTGCCCGTCTTGCGGTCGAGGAGTACCTGAAGGCCCAGGACTTCATCAAGCAGCATCACAGCGAGATCTTCAAGCGGCTCGCGGACGCCGAGGAGCGCGCCAGGGCCAGGGATGCGGGGCCGGAAGCCAACGTGGTCTTCGTGGCCGAGTGCCTTCCGTTCGTAGCCGGGATCGTGCATGTGGGCAGTCAACTAAATGACTTTCGAGAAGCCAGGGACTGGGCGCTCAAAAAGCTGCCGTATGCCGATGCCGTTTCCGTGCTGTCGGCGTTGACTTTTCTCTATATCGTGGAGAAAGGTCTCCGTTTCGGGAATCCGGCGGAGCTGCCTGTTTGGCAGAGCATGAGCCACCGGCTCGATAGCTTTTTGGCGGCCTCGGGGGCTCTGGGTGGAAGGGCTTCGTCTTCCGCCTGAGTTCCTTGCGGGCCGAGTTACCGCCCACATACGTCGGTTGCAACCACTCGCTTGAGAAGTGTTCGGCGACCGATTACTCGTTAACGTTTACCAAAGTTCATAAAGACTACCGTGACAAACCTCCGCTAGGATTATCTCGATAAGTGCATTGGAGCCGAGGCGAGCCGCCTCCGGATCCGCAGTTCGGAGTTCGTATGCAACCGCAGCCAATACTTGAGAGAGCCCGCGTCGCGGTCGAGGAGCAACTGAATCTGACGGAATTCGTCCGCGACCACCGCCAGCAGATCTACGACCTGATCGCGAGTTGGGGGCCCCCACCGGCCCTCGCGGACTGCGACGTCGATTCTGACGGCGGCATGGTGGCCGCGGTGCTTCCGCTGGCTGCCCGCATCGCGCTTGCGGGCAGTTCGGAAGCGGACTTCCGGCGCGCGGTAGCGTGGGTCAGCGCGGCTCTGCCAGGCGCCGATCCCGTCTCCGTTCTCTCAGCGCTCACCCTCATCTACCTCGCACATCAGGGCCGCGAGGACGCCTCGGGAGACCCCCATCGCGCCCAGATCTGGCAGCGAATCAACTCCGAGATCGAGAGCTTGCTCGGGTCCGCGGCGGCCTGACGTTCTCGGAGCGGCACGAAGCGCGTGCAGCTGATATCGGACAAAGGTCCTATTGTGGCCCTACGAACGCCACGCCATCGAACGAGCCATTTGCATTCAACTCGGCCTCTCGCTTCCGCCGCCTGACAGCCGGCCTTAGAGCACGTGGTAGTAGCCATCCCGCTCGAGCACTTCGACGGGAATCTCGAACAGCTCGCTTAGGGGGCCGCTCTGCAAGACCTCCCGCTTGGGGCCGTCGCGGAGGACCTTGCCGCGTTGGAGGAGCACGATGCGCTCCACTTCGGGAATGATGTCGGGCAGGTGGTGCGTCACCAGCACGATGCTCAGTCCGCGGCGGGCCAATTCGCGAAGGATTTCCCGCAACTCATAGGCGGCGCGGAGATCGAGGCTGGTGGTCGGCTCGTCGAATACCAGCGCCTTGGGGTCGTGGACCAGGGCGCGCCCGATCAGGATGCGGCGGGCCTCGCCGGAGGACATTTCCGTGGCGGGGCGTTCCGCGAGATGCTCGATCTGGAGGATCCGCATCACGTCCAGGGTCTTGCGCTCCATTTCGGGTGTGACAGTGTGGTATGGCCACACACCCACGCTGCCGAAGAATCCCGACAGCACGATCTCATAGCCGGGATAATCGCGGGTGCACATTCTCATCCAGTCATTCGATACCAGGCCAAGCTGGTTTCTCAGCTCGAATAAGTCCCAGCGCTCGCGGCCGAGAATGTGCAGGCACCACGGTTCGGCCTTCTGCCTGGGGTACAGTTCGCGTGCCATCAGCTTGATGAAGGTCGATTTGCCGGAACCATTGGGCCCCAGCACGGCCACGTGCTCGCCTTGCGCGATGGAAAGCGAGAATCCGTCCAGCACGCGCCTCGCGCCGCGCTCCACGGTGACGTTTTCCAGGCGAATCAAGGGCGTATCGGTCATGTTCTTAACCATTGTATTTGCTTCACCTGGCCGGCCCGGGGCGGCGCGCACAGCGTGACAGAATTCTGACCAAACTCACACCAAGCGCTTACCATGAAGACGTTGCCGGCCTGCGATCGTTCCCGCTATACTCCAGTGTCCAAGTTTGTCCTAGCGAGGAGCGGCGCTCGAAGAGCGCGAAGAGGAGGAGTCGGAACGTGAAGGCAATTTTCTATCGATCGATCGGGGGCGTCGCGGCGTTGGCCCTGCTCTCGGGGGCCGCGCTGACGGCCGTGGCGCCGGCGGCTAAAGCACAGGGCGCGGCGCCGGCCGCGCCGGCAAAACCGGGGAAGAATTATAAGGACGCGGCCGAATACAATATGTACAAAGCGGCCGGGGACGATATCGGCGCCAAGAACTTTACCAAGGCTGTTACGGATCTGGACGCGTGGAAACAGAAGTACGCCGGTTCGGACTTCAAGAACGAACGCGAGGTCATGTACATCCAGGCATACGCGGGCTTGGGTCAATTCAGTAAGGTGGTGGACACGGTTGGGCCTCTGCTCGATCAGGACCTGAACGCGGCGTTCGCGGATCCCAATACCGGCCCGGGCCAGGTCATTACCATCCTCTTCAACACCGTGCAGGCGATCGTCCGTCTCCAAAATCCCACTCCGGAGGAGTTGGCGATCGGCAAGAAGGCCGCGACCGAGCTGCGCGATTTCAATCGCAAGCCGCCCGCGATCAGCGACGCCGATTGGAACAACGCGCGCAGCCAGCAATTGGTACCGCCGGCCAAGGCTGCGCTCATGTTCATCGCCACCCTGCCGGGCGCTCAGGCGATGGCCAAGACGCCTCCCGATTGCGCCGCCGCGGACACCGCGTTTGCCGCGGCCCTGAAGGAGAACCCCGACAGCTCCGCCATCGCCTACCAGCTCGGCCGAGCCTATCTCTGCGAGAAGAAATACTCCGAGGCGATCTACGAGTTTCAACGGGCGGCGGCGATCGATCCCACGCTGGGCGATCCAAAGACCGACGCCAAGAAGATCACCACTTACGCGGACAGCAACTACGTAAAGCTTCACGGCAGCGATGAGGGGCTGGCGGATTTGAAAACCGCGGTGAAGAACAGTCCCCTGCCCCCGGACGGTTTCAAGATCAAGACCGCCACGGAGATCGCCAACGAGAAGGAAGCCCAATTCGAACAGAGCAACCCGCAACTGGCGCTGTGGATGAAGATTAAAGCCGCCCTGGCGGATACCAATGGCGACGACTACTTCAACAACCAGCTCAAGGGCGCGGCCGTGCCGCAGTTGAAGGGCACGCTGGTGGATGCCAAACCGGCCTGCCGGTCCAAGGAACTGCTGATTGCCGTGCCGCTGCCCGATGCGCAGCAGCCCCTGCAAGCGGAAATCACCCTCAAGCTGGATGCGCCGCTCACCGGTAAGCCGGATCTAAACACCGAGGTCCAGTTTGAAGGCGTTCCCGCCGGCTTCACCAAGGATCCCTTCATGCTCACCATGGACTCGGAGAAGGCCAAGCTAGACGGTTTGAAGACTTCGCCCTGCGCGCCGCCTCGCGCTCCGGTAAGGAAGAAGTGATTCGTCAGAAGAATCTGTGGGTGAGTTCCGGCTCGGGCAGTTTGCCAAGTGAATGATAGAGCGCCAGTTCGGTGACTCGGAAGGTTCGGAACCCATAGGATTTTCTCATAGTGACTT
>JBEKYD010000453.1:0-4100 GCA_049511335.1 Bryobacteraceae bacterium
CGAGTTTATCGACCTGGTTGCCTGTTGCCGCTTGTTTTTGTGCAACGATTCGGGCGCCATGCACGTGGCTTCGGCGCTGGGCGTACCAACGATAGCAGTTTTCGGCGCAACAGACGATGTAACCACGGGCCCGACGGGCTCCCATGCCCTAGTGGTCCGGGAGCACGCCGAATGCAGCCCCTGCCTGCTGCGCGAGTGCCCGATCGACCATCGCTGCATGGCAAGAGTGACGGCAGAGCGCGTGATTGAAGCGGCCGGGAAGCTTTGTGCGGACCCGGCTCTCCGCGATAATCCTGTCAGGTAATGGCACGCGCCGGTCTGCTATGCTACTGGCAGAAGCAAGTTGGTTGTTCTCGCATGACTGTAATCGTCAGAGATAAGGCCGATTTGGTAGTGCCTCCGAGCGTGCAACGCCAGGCGGGGATCCAGCCCGGCGATCGGCTGGAGTTCAGGGTCTCTTCCCGCACCATCACCATCACGCCCGCAAAACCGGTCACCTACAAGCCCACCAAGTCGGAACTGGCGGCGATTCGGAAGGGCGAGGCCGCAATTGCGCGCGGCGAGACCGTATCCTTATCCGAGTTTCTCAATGAGATGGATCGTAATCGTCGCAAAGCCGGCGCAAAAGCAAGCCGCAGAATTTCCCGCTAAAGACCAGAACCGAATCGGAGCTGCCATCCGCTCCATTTCTGTCGACCCCTTTAGTGGCGACGTCCTGAAGTTGGAAGGCCAGGGCAATCGCTGGCACCGCCGAGTAGGAAGCTACCGGATCTTTTTTGCCGCCGATAATGCAGCGAAAACGGTAGCCATCAGCGCCATCCTACGCCGCACATCGAGCACGTATTAGCCTGCCCCTGCGCTACATTGGTTCTAAGCCGGCACGCGCTTGCCGGCTCGCACCTTTTTCATGGACACTCGCAGCAAGATTGTAGCGCCGGAGGCGCTTTCGGCTCTGAACCTCCCCGCCCCCGTGGTTGCCACCGGATACTTCGACGTTCTCGGCCCCGAACACGTCGCCGAGCTGGAAGCTCTCGCGGGCGTCGCGCCGCTGGTCGTGATCGTTCTGCCGCTCGAAGGCGAGTTTCTGACCCAGCCTGCGCGCGCGGAGCTAGTCGCGGCTCTGCGCGCAGTGGACTACGTGATTGCCGCGGAGGATCCGGATCCGTGCCAGATCATCGGCCTGTTGCAGCCCTCCCGCGTAGCGCGCCTCGAAGCGGCCGACCTTCGCCGCCGTTGTGAGTTAATCGCAGATGTCTGCCGCCGTCACCATGCCTGATCTACGGCTGCTGGTTGTCCGGCTGGGCGCCATGGGCGACGTTCTGCACGTTTTGCCCGCGGTGGCGTCGCTCAGGGCCAGCCATCCCGCGGCGCGGATCACCTGGGCAATAGAGCCGCAGTGGGCGCCGCTCTTGGAAGGCAATCCTCATATCGATCGGTTGCTGCCGGTGCGGCGCGGCAGCCTGGCGCGGCTCCTTGGCACCCTGCGGGAACTGCGCTCGGAATCCTACGATTACGCGGTCGATTTCCAGGGATTGCTGAAATCCGCCCTGGTTGCGAAAGCCGCCAGTCCGGGCAGGCTATTCGGCTTCGACCGGTATCAGGTGCGCGAGCTCGTGGCCACGCTGTTTCATTCCGACTCGGTCCATTCCGAAGCGATCCATCGTGTGGATCAATGCCTCGACCTGGCGGCAGCGGTGCCCGGCACGAGCATCCGCGTTCGCGAATTCCCCCTGCCCGAGGGGAGCCCGGACGGGGAACTGCCGCCCGGCGATTTCGTGCTCGCGTCGCCATTGGCCGGATGGCAAGGCAAGCAATGGCCGCTCGAATTCTACGGTGCGCTGGCAGCCCGCTTGCAGCGCGAACTGGGCCTGCCGCTGGTGTGCAACGTGCCGTCCACTGGAAGCCTGCCGGCGATCGAGGGCGTCGGGATCCATGTTTCTTCGCTCGCGGGATTGATCTGGGCTACGCGCCGGGCAACTGCCGTCGTCGGCGTGGATAGCGGTCCCATGCACCTGGCTGCCGCCCTGGTCAAGCCGGGCGTGGCCATTTTCGGCCCAACCGACCCCGCGCGCAATGGCCCCTACCACGCTCCCAGTCTGCGTGTCCTGCGCGACCCCGGCGCCCGCACCACTTACAAGCGCGGCGATACCATAAACGGCAGCATGCGCCGTATCTTACCCGACCAGGTTTTCGAGGCCCTGCGCGAAGCTCTCAGGTTTGTCGCGTGATGCCGCGCTTTCCCAAGCCCTATGCCGATACCGTGGCGCGCCTGCGCGTGCCTTCCGGATTCCTGCTGGTGCTGGTGTTCGCCTGGTTTTCGCATCCCACGGCGCACTCTTTGTGGACCGGCTTGCCGGTGTCGCTGGCGGGCCTGGTGCTGCGCGGATGGGCAGCCGGCTGCCTGGCCAAGAACCGGCAACTGGCCACCGGTGGCCCTTACGCCTATACCCGCAACCCGCTCTACATCGGCACGCTGCTAGTGGCGGCCGGGCTTTCGATTGCGGCCCGCAGTCCGTGGCTCGCGATGCTATTCGTTCTGGTATTTGTTTTCGTGTATCTTCCGGTGATTCAACTGGAGGAGCAGCACCTGCGCGAGATCTTCCCGGGCTATGCCGAATATGCCGCCCAAGTCCCGGCGCTCTGGCCGCGGTTTCGGCCCGCGTTCCAAAATAGTTCGGATCCTTTTTCGTTCTCCTTGTATCTAAGCAACGAGGAGTATAAAGCCGGAGCTGGTTTAGCTGCCGGGATGCTGTTCCTTCTTTGGAAACTGTAGTTTTTATAGGGCCGGTGCTTCTGTGTAAGCGCCGGCCCTTTCCGTATCCGTCCCAATCCCGTTGCCCTCGCGGGTTATATTGGTTATTTCCCCATGCAAATTGAGAAAGTATACGAGCCCCAGCGGTTCGAACCGCAATGGGCTCAATGGTGGATCGATGCCGGCGTCTTTCGCGCTTCCCAGCGGGCGGGTGGGCGCGTATTTTCGCTCGTCATTCCCCCGCCCAATGTGACCGGAGTGTTGCACATCGGCCACATGCTGGAACATACCGAGATCGATGTCACCGTCCGCTGGCACAGGATGCTGGGCGACAACACACTCTGGCTGCCCGGCACGGATCACGCCGGCATCGCCACCCAGATGGTGGTGGAGCGCAAGCTGGCCGAAGAGGGCATCAAGCGCCTCGACTTGGGCCGCGAAGCCTTTGAGAAGCGGGTCTGGGAGTGGAAAGCGCAATACGGCGATACCATCAAGCGCCAAATGGTTCGCCTGGGCACGAGCTGCGATTGGAGCCGCGAGCGTTTCACCCTCGATCCGGGCCTGAGCCGCGCGGTGCGCGAAGTATTCGTGCGCCTGTACGAAAAAGGATTGATCTATCGCGGCGAGTACATGGTCAACTGGTGCCCGCGCTGCCAGACCGCGCTTTCCGACCTGGAAGTGAGCCACAGCGAAGTCCCCGGCCACCTGTGGCACCTGCGCTACCCGGTCAATGGGATGAAAGACCGGTACGTGGTGGTGGCTACCACGCGGCCTGAAACGATGCTCGGCGATACCGCCGTAGCGGTACATCCCACCGACGCCCGCTACGCGGACCTCCGCGGCCGCACGGTGCAGTTGCCGCTGATGGATCGCGAGATCCCGGTCATCTTCGACGAGCTTGCCGATCCCGAATTCGGCACCGGTGTAGTGAAGGTCACTCCCGCTCACGACCTCAACGATTTCGAGGCCGGCCGCCGTCACAACCTGCCCAAAATTCAAGTGATCGATGCCCACGGCGCCATGACCGCGGCCGCCGGCCCCTACGCCGGTCTGGACCGGTTCGAAGCCCGCAAGCGCGTCCTGAGCGATCTTGAAAAGCAGGGCGCGCTGGCGAAGACCGAAGACTACAAGCTCAACCTGGGCAAATGCGGCCGCTGCAAGACCGTGATCGAGCCGCTGGTGTCCACCCAATGGTTCGTCAAGACCAAGCCCCTGGCGGAAAAAGCGATTCAAGCGGTCGAAAGCGGCCGCATCGTCTTTATTCCGGCCAACTGGTCGAAAACCTATTTCGAGTGGATGTATAACATCCGCGATTGGTGCATCTCGCGCCAACTCTGGTGGGGGCATC
>JBEKYD010000454.1:0-4092 GCA_049511335.1 Bryobacteraceae bacterium
GCTGCTCGGATACCCACCCGGCTATGAGCTCAGCCCTCGCGCCCGCGAACTGGCCGCCGCCGCCCGCGCCTGGTACAAGCAACACGGACGGCCTTGGATTTTTGCGCGCCAGGCGGACAGCGTGTCGGTCACGGGCAATACCATCCGCATCCAGGAAGCCGCATTTTCCAGCCCGCGCCTTTCCCGATCGCTGCGCGAAGCCGAGGCTCATGGCGCGGTCCTGGCGGCCGTAAGCGCCGGTCCGGAGCTCGAATGCGAGGCGCAAAAGCTCTGGCGGGAAGAGAAGCCCGACGAGTACTTCTTTCTGGAGGTTCTCGGGTCGGCCATTGTGGAAGAGTTAGTCACGATGGTGGGCGCTCGCCTCTGCGCCTGGGCGGAGCCTCGTCAAATGGCAATTCTGCCGCATTACAGCCCCGGCTACACGGAGTGGGACATCGCCCAGCAATCGAGGCTCCTGGCGCTCATCGAACCGGCGTTTCCGCCCGGATTCGGCGGCCAGATCGAAGCTCTGGAATCGGGCGCCTTGCGGCCGCGCAAATCGTTGCTCGCGGTCTTCGGACTGACGCGCCAGGTCGGCCGCATTCGCCCCCTAAGCGAATTGGTGGCGTGCCAGAACTGCTCGTTCACCCCCTGTCAGTACCGGCGCAAGCCGTACCTGGGGCCGGTCAACACTTGCTCCGGCCCTCGCCCGGTCGAGCCCAAGCTGCCGCCCCACCAGGTCAACCTGAAGGCGCTCCAGCAGTGGGCGCAAAATCGGCTGGCGCTCAAGGTGCAACAGGACGGCTCGGTCGACGCCGCCTTCCGCTACGATGGCACCACCTGCACCAACATGGGGCGGCCGCTTGCTTTCGAATATCGCGTGCGCCTGGGTCCGCGTCAAGAGGGGTATCCTATCCTGGAACAGCGATGCGCGCCCGCTGTCGGCGACACCGGGCACACCTTCATGTGCGGTTACCTGGATCGGGGTGAGAAACTCCTGGCGGCGATCGAACAGGAGAAGCCGCTCGAAGGCCGCCCGCTCCATGAAGTTCTGTCCTGGATTCGCCCATCGTGCGCGGCGGGTTGTTTCTGCGATGCCGATGGCCGCGCGCATAAATGGGGCCTCGTGCTGGAAACCATCCAGTACGCCCTGGCCAATCGGGAAGGAAAGGAAGTATGAAGGAAAGTTTGCAGGACGTGATTCGCGTCCGGCCTCTGTTGGCGGATGGCGCCATGGGCACGCAACTCATGTTGGCCGGGCTCGAGCAGGGCAACTGCGGCGAGGCTTGGAATCTCACCCTCCCCGAGCGCGTCCTGGCCATCCAGCGCCGCTACGCCGATGCCGGTTCCGACTGCATCCTCACCAATACCTTCGGCGCTTCGCGCATCATGTTGAACCGGCACTCTAACGGCGATAAGGCCGTGGAGATCAATCGCGCCGGCGTCCGCATCGCGCGCGAAGCCTTCGCCGGCCGGCCGGGGTACGTCATCGGCGACATCGGTCCCTTCGGCGGCCTGATGCAACCCTTCGGCGAGTTTTCCGAGGAAGACGTCAGCGCCGCCTTCCGCGAGCAGGCCAAGGCCCTGGTGGATGCCGGCGCCGACGCCATTCTCATCGAGACCCAGACCTCGCTCGAAGAGCTGCTGCTTGGAATAGAAGCCGCCCGCGAAGCGGGTGCGGCCTGTATCGTCGGGTCGATGGCATACGATGTCACCCTCGATGGCTCGACCTTCCGCACCATGATGGGCGTCGATCCCGAGCGCGCCGCCCAGTTTATGGAGCAGCACGGCGCCCATATCGTTGCCCTCAACTGCGGTACCGGAATGGATATGGAGCGCGCCCGCCAGGCCGTGCTTCGCTACCGCCGGGTGACGGATTTGCCCGTGATGGTGCAACCCAACGCCGGCGCGCCCAAACTCATCGACATGAAAGTGATCTACGACGAGACTCCCGCGCAAATGGCCGCCGGCGTGGCGCCCCTGCTCGAAGCCGGCGCCAATATCGTCGGTGGGTGCTGCGGCAGCACGCCCGATCATATCCGTGCGTTCCGGGCGGAGATCGACCGGTTCTGGAAGACAAGTAGTTCCGAATGGTGTGGTGCGACATATGAAGACCAGGCTTTGTGACGTCAACACGGCCGCCGTTGAGAAACTGCCGGAGCGCACCGGCGATAAGTCGGGCGTAGGCGTTCACTATGTGGATGCCTACATCAAGCCCATGAACCTCAAGCTGCCCGACGGCGCCCCAGTGAGGTGCAAGCGGCGGGGCTTGAAGATTGTGTTCTCGGCCGGAGCCCAAAAGGGCGAAGGTCTGCTGCGAAGGCTCGCCGTCGGCCCAGACCCCGTAGTGATGCTCGCCGCGGCATTGCAGGAAGCCGCCAAGGCCGCCGGCGTCGAGCTAACCGTCGAAGACGGCGGCATCTTTCTGTCGCTGTAACCCGACCCCCAACTGTGAGGCAGGCCCTCGGCCCCTCAGGCCTCCCGATCAGCCTGACCGCAGGCGGGTGCCCTGTCCCCACTTCCGCCACGGCCTTCGTAGGGCGAACGCCCTCGTCCGCGCGCGACCCCCTGGTCGCGCCCCGCCCGGGCCAAGGGCCTCATTCTCCAGGTAAGAGCGGACAGTGCTTGGCATTAGCCCGGGCTTCTCACAGCCATTGGAAGACGACCACGTGGCGCACGCACTCGTGCGCGCACTCGTGCGGGCACTCGTGCCTGCCGTGTCGGGACTCATCCCGACACGTTCGCGGCGCCACGATCCCCCTGGGGATCAAAGATCTAACATGGTTTACCGAGGCTCGCAAATTACAGGTACGGACGGCCGGAAACTGTGGGGCAGGTTGGTAACCTGCAGCGGGTTGGTAACCCGCTTTCGACAGTTTCTCAGTGGCCAGCGAAACGCCGCCTAGCAACCGGCGGCAGAGTGGCGCCTGCCTCACAGGCGCCGCCTCGGCTCATCACGGCAGGACGCGGAAAACGCGAGACGTTCTCCTCCGACGATGAATTTCCCGAGCGGCGGGGGAGCGCCTGAAACGCGGTCCAGACGGAGCAATTCCGCATTTCCACACACTTGCGCCGGCCATGTACAACAAGTCAATTGTACAGCGAATCTGTTGTGCGGTCTGGCGGTGCGGGCGCGAATTTCAAAGTTGAACTGCGGCAAGCCTGTGGCAGCCTGCCGTCTGGGACCGCACCGGCTGCCGCCAAACCCCACCACCAGACGCCGAGGAAGTCCGCCCTTTGAGAAGTTGGACGGAAACGCGGGAAACGCAGTCGAGCCGGAGCCTTTCCGCATTCGCACGCCCCCAAAAATGCACCAACCCCGAGCCTCACGCCCGTCGCGTCACGTTTGCGGCGCCACAGCCCCCCACCCGGCGGCCGGCCAGAGCCCCGCGGCCCTCGTAAAGTAGGCCTTTGGCCTGCCGTTTCGCCAACCCGGATCATCCCATCGACCGCAAGCGCAGAAATCGCCGTGCCACCCCTCCGTCTTGGGTATCCAACACCTCCCCGGTTTACCGAGGCTCGCAAAGTACAGGTACGGACGGCCGGAAACTGTGGGGCAGGTTGGTAACCTGCAGCGGGTTGGTAACCCGCCTTCGGCAGTGTCTCAGAGGCCCGCGAAACGGCGACCAACAACCGGCGGCAGCGTGGCCCCTGCCCTACAGGCGCCAGTTGCCGTCACCCTATTACGCGAGCCTCAATAGGATGTCAAAGTTCTGGCTCCGATTCAAGCTGACCTCGCCTCACCCAGGAACAGTTCAACAGTGTGTTAAGAAAGGGATCATTCCGGGGGACGTACCGGTCAGCGATCAAATTCAGGAGGTGCGGGTGATCGTGTCTGGCCGGAGGCTCGCTGGCTTGGGGTCCGTTACCGTCCTAGTGAATCAAACCGCTTCGCCGTATTCCCTTCGCCCCGTCGGCTCGGTCGCCGCACCCGGAGCCCACAAGGGCCGGCAGCGTGCAGCCGGGGCGCGAGCCTTTCATAAGCGCTAACCTAATATTACAACGTTAGGTATTGACATCCGTTTCGAGGCATGGTAGTCTCTGGCATGACCGAGATCCAAATCAGAAAGTGCCATGAACGTTTGGAACGCTTCCTAGTGGATTTGTTGGAAC
>JBEKYD010000455.1:0-4017 GCA_049511335.1 Bryobacteraceae bacterium
CAGCGCCTGCATCGGACGCTGCCGGGCGAATTGGGCTCCGCGGCGCAGATTCGCCATTGGATGCCGCGGGGCTTGCTGTTGCGGCGCGGGCGGATTCGCCGGGGCTTGCGGCGCGGTTCGCGCCAATCCCAGGCCGGCTGTCAGAGCGGCTGCCGCCAGGATTTGAATCGTTTTCTTGTTCATGGTCTTACTGCCTCCAATTGGTACGGTAAGGCGCGCATGTAATGCCGGTTTGTCGCCCCGGTAAATGGTTGTAAGAATACATTTGCGAACGCAAACGCCGCCATCTTCCGGCGCCTTGACAAACCCTTACCAGGCTTCGCACAAGCCTTACCTGAGCTCGATTTGCGTTGTGATAATGTTGAGCCGTGAACATCTTACTGGTGGACGACGCCGCCGAGCTCGGCTCGCTCATGCAGGAGTTCCTCAAACGCGAAGGCTTCACCGTGGAATGCGAGCTGGAAGGCCAAAAAGGTCTGGAGCGGGCCTCCAGCGGCGCCGTGGATTTAGTGGTTCTGGACGTGATGCTTCCCGGCATGGATGGTTTCGAGATTCTGCGCCGCCTGCGACAGCGCAGCAAAGTGCCCGTCATCATGCTGACCGCCCGCGGCGAAGACGTGGACCGCATCATCGGCCTGGAATTGGGCGCCGACGATTACCTGCCCAAGCCCTTCAACCCACGCGAGTTGGCGGCGCGCATCCGCGCCATCTTGCGGCGCTACGAACCCCGCCCGCCCGCAACCGGCGGCCGCCTGGAGGTCAACGGGGTAGCCCTCGATCCCGGCACGCGCGAAGTCTTTTCGCACGGCAAACCGGTGGAGTTGACCACTTTCGAGTTCGACATCCTGGAAATGCTGATGCGCTCGGCCGGGCGCGTGCTTTCGCGCGACGCGCTGATGGAGAACTTCTATAGCCGCAAAGCCACGCCTTTTGACCGGTCGATAGACATGCACATCAGCCACCTGCGCAAGAAGCTCGAGCACGGCGACACGCTCATCAAGACCATCCGCGGCGTGGGCTATCAGTTTACGCGTTCGCCCGAGGACGCCGCGGCGGCGGAATGAACTCCCTGTTCGCCAAGATCCTGCTGTGGTTTTGGTGCACCCTGGCCATCACCCTGGTGGGCTCGGCATTTCTCTCGGCGCTCAACGCCAATCGCAACCCGCGCCTGGTCACCTTTCAGCTCGAAGAGGCGCGCGCGGCTTACGAAAGCGGCGGCCGGCCCGCGCTCGAAGCCTTTATGGACACCCTGGCGCGGATCTACAACGCCAAGGGAATTCTCACCGACGAGAACGGCCGCGACCTGTTGACCAACCAGGATCGTTCCGCCTTGATCCGGCGCGCGGGCCGCCATCCCATTCTCAACCTGCTGGGCGATTCCGCCCCCGAGATTCCCCGCGCCGCCGACGACGGCCGCTACTGGTTCTTCGTCAGCGGCACCCGCGCCAAAGTCGGGTCCTGGTTCCTCACCCCCGACCACCTGTTCTTCTTCGTGGCGGCGGTGATGTTGTGTTACTGGTTCGCGCTCCATATTACGAGTCCCGTGCGCGCCCTTCAGAAAGCTGTGGAGCGGTTCGGCCGCGGTGAGCTGACTGCCCGCGTGGGATCGACCCGCCGCGACGAACTGGGACAGTTGGCCCGCACCTTCGATCGCATGGCGGAGCGCACCGAAACGCTCCTGACCGCCGAGCGCCGCCTGCTGCTCGACATTTCGCATGAGCTGCGATCCCCGCTGGCCCGTCTGGGAGTGGCCATTGAGCTGGCCCGCTCCGGCGACGACCTGGAATCGCACCTCAACCGCATTCAAAAGGAATCCGACCGGCTCAACTCGCTGGTGGGCGAGCTGCTGCAGGTGACCCGCGCGGAGGGCGACCCGAGCTCGCTTCGCCGCGAACCGGTGCGGCTCGACGAGCTGCTGGCCCTGGTGGTGGAAGACGCTGGGATAGAAACCGAGGCTCACGGCTGCCGCATCCGGTACGCCACGCGCGCCCCAGCCACGCTCGACGGCGACCCCGAGTTGCTCCGCCGCGCGCTCGAAAACGTGATCCGCAACGCCATTCGCTACGCGCCGCGGGATTCCGACGTGGAAGTGTCGCTCCAAACCACCAACGGCTCGGTGTTATGCAAGGTCCGCGACTACGGTCCGGGCGTGCCTCAGGAATCCTTACAGCGCTTATTTGACGCGTTCTACCGGGTAGAAAGAGATCGCAGCCGCAATTCCGGCGGCATCGGCCTGGGCCTGTCCATCGCCCGCCGCGCCATCGAACTGCACCGGGGCACGATCGCCGCCCGCAACGCGCAACCCGGGCTGGAAGTGGAGATGCGCCTGCCGGCAATATCGAGCGGCAAGCTGCAAGCGGGAACCTGAGGCGAAGCGCATGGACCCCTCCTCGTGGCGCGGCCTGTCAAGGCTGCTGAGCCGAGATTCTTCTCGGCTTTTTTCTTCGACGCGCTAGTGTTCCGGGTGGGGCATGCTTTAGCCTGCCCTAATTCAAAGGGCGGAGCCTTCATTCGGCATAGTGGCACTCCGCTGGTAATCCGTGGCCGGATTGAAGAGCTTCGTTGGAAACGTCGGTACAATCGCGGGCGGATGGATCACGGGATTGGACCGCCCCGCCTGGCTGGCATCGAACACCACGAATCCCACGCCGGGCGACCCCTTGGGCAGTGAGTAATCGTCCGCCGGATAGGCCGGGTTGTTGAATTCGGGATTCTGCACCACGCTTTGAACATCCTCCCCAACCTGCTGCTGCCATCCCGCAAACGTATAAAAACTGTAGTCGCCGGTGGTGCCGTTACAAGAGGCATTCCCACCTGTGCCGGGGCTGGGCCGCACGGCGAACGCCTTGGCGTCGCCGGCAAACACACCTCAGGCAGATTGTAAGGGGAGGGGCAGCCCGGAGGCCCCTCAATATTGCTAGTGTCGTGAACGGCGGGTTCTATGGCACTAACCGATGGCGCAGTGCCTTGGCCACGGCTTCCGATTTGGAGTGCACGTGCAGCTTGCCGTAGATATTCTGCATGTGGAAGTTAATCGTGCTGAAACTCACGCCCAGCTCGGCGGCCGCGCTCTGGTAGTTGTGACCTTCCGCCAGCAGCTTCAGCAGGCGCAATTCATGGGGCGTCAAGTCATGCTCCATCCGCTCCGGCGGCTGCCCCCGGGCCGCCGTCGCCACATCGTAAGTGGATGGGCATGAGCCGTCCGAGTGACCATCCGAGTGAGCGCCGTCCCTTCTCAATCGTCCCCGCCGAAGAGGCCTGGCGCAAAAGCCCTGCTTCTTATCGCCTTTGGTCTCGCCGGGCTCGTCAGCGCGCCCTCTGCACCCAACTTGTCGGCCGAGATAGTGGCACCGGCGCAGACCTTCTCCAGCAGCTTCGCCTGTGCGGGCTCGAGGTCGATCAGCAGGCCCAGCACATTGAGAAGGTTAATTAGCTCGGTTGTATACTCGGCGAGCCAATAGTGAGGTTGGATGTCGCTGAGCGGCGATGGGGGACGCCGGTCGCCGATGAGTGGGCGCTCGCGGTTTGCCTTACGGTAGCTGAACCACTGCACGAGAACCTGCTTGCCGGAAACCTCATAGTTCCACATGGCCGGCTCCACATGCTCGACATAGCCCCGTCCGATCAGGAGGCGCTTCTTCTCGGCGTCGTAGTTGATCTCGTCGGGCATAGCCGACTCGTCTTGCGGGATCTCGCCCGCCGCCGGGACGCGCGGCATGCGCGCATGCGGCAGGCGCGGCGGCCGTGCCGGTCGCCCTTTTTTCGGGTCGGCCATCCTTTCGCCAAAGGTGTGAAGCCAGATGACCGTACGGCCGAGCTCGGCGGCTTGCCGGGAATGTCGTCGCGTCGGCGGTCAGGGGGATGCGGATCCCGGGGGTGGCGAGGTCGCTGCGGAAACGTGCCGTGAAGGCGGGGTGCGCCGCCGTTGCCGCGATGTAGGCGACAACGTCCTCGGCGCTAACGGCGCCGCCGTAACGGCGGGCCAGATGCGTCAAAAGGTGTGGCCGGATGTTCGAT
>JBEKYD010000456.1:0-3981 GCA_049511335.1 Bryobacteraceae bacterium
CGCGGTGCTGGCGGCAGCGGGCGCCGTGGCCGGTCTGGCCCTGGCGTATGCCGGTGTGCGGGCGCTGCTCGTGCTCGCTCCGGAGAGCGCCGTAACCGGCTTGAGCGCGCGGCTCGACCCGCGCGTGCTATGGTTCACCGCGGCAGTTTCGGCGCTTTCGGCGCTTCTGTTTGGCCTGGCTCCGGCGTGGCAAATCGCCCGCATGGACCCGCACGACGCTCTCAAGGGCGCCGGCCGTTCGGGCATGACGGGACGCGGCCGGCAGCAATTGCGCGCCCTTCTGGTAGTAGGCGAGACCGCCCTGGCGCTGGTGCTGCTGGCCGGCGCGGGATGGTTTCTGCGCAACCTGGCGCGGCTGGAGGAAGTGCATCCCGGCTTCGAACCGCGGGGCGTGATGACGGCCACCATGACCTTGCCGAATACCCGTTATCCCAACGACGAACAGCGCATTCCGTTCTATCGAACCGTGGTCGAGCGGCTGGCGGCCACGCCCGGAGTTACGACTGCGGGAATGGGACTTCCCCTGCCGTTTAGCGGTTCGGAATCGTCCGCCTCCTTTTCGATCGAAGGCCGCAACGTCGGACCGGGCGATCCGGGCCCGCACGGCGACATTCGCCTGGTTTCACCGGGCTATTTCGATGCGTTGCACATCCCACTCCAGACGGGGCGCGTTTTCTCCGATCAGGACCGCGCCGATACCGAACTGGTAGCCGTAATCGATGAGAATCTGGCGCATGAATATTGGCCCGGCGCCTCGCCGCTCGGACAGCATATTCGCGGCGGAGTGCGGGGCGGCCAGTGGGCCACCATCGTGGGCGTGGTGGGCCATATACGTCATTCCAGTCTGGCGTCGGATTCCGGCAAGGGCGTCTATTATTACTCGATGTGGCAGCGCAGCGCGCCGTTTACCATGGTTGTCTTGCGCACTTCCGGCGACCCGGCGCGCTTTGCTTCGGCGATTCGGGAGGCGGTCCGCGCGGCCGATCCGGCCGAGCCCGTCCACGACCTGAAGACCATGGCCGACCTGGTGAATACCTCGCTCGCCCCTCGCCGCTTCGTCGTCCGCATGCTGGGCTTCTTCGCCGCCGCCGCCCTGCTGCTGGCCGCGCTGGGGCTCTACGGCGTGATCAGCTATTCGGTGGCGCAGCGGACCCCCGAAATCGGAATTCGCATGGCGCTGGGCGCGCAACGAAGCGCCGTGCTGCGCATGGTGTTGGCGCAGGGAACCCGGCTGGCCGGAGCCGGTGCGGTGCTCGGCGCGGTGGTTTCCGTGCTGTTAGGAAGATGGGTGGCCAGCCAGATCCCCGGCATCGGCGCCTTCGACCCGCCTGTTCTGGCCACCACCATCGTAGTGCTGATGGCCGCCGCGACTCTGGCCAGCCTGTTACCGGCCGCCAGAGCGACGCGAGTGGATCCCTACGAAGCGCTGCGGTGGGAATGAAGAAGCGGTCAGCAGTAGGGCGGACCCCCTGGTCCGCTCCCTGGTCCGCGGCCGACCCCCCGGTCGGCCTTCCCACCGGGAAGCTACTGACTGCCGATCGCTTATTACAGCGCCTTCTCCAGGCGAAGCACGAGGCATCTCGAGGCGCCTCCCGCTCGCATGAATTCAGACAAAGGGGATGCCACGGTTTCGAAGCCCGATCGAGACAGCTTTTCCCGCAGAGATTCGCTGGCGCCGTTCAGAATGATCCGGTCGCCGATGTTGACCGCGTTGCAGGCGAAGCTCTGCGCGTCCTCTTCTGCGACGAGGATGGTCTGTTCCGGGGGAATTCGGCGCGCCAGCAACTCCCTGGAATCTTCAGAGAACGCACTCGGGAAATACATCGCGTATCCGCGCGGGAGCGGGCAAAAGCAGGTGTCCAGGTGATAGAAACGCGGATCGGTCAGTTCGAGCATGACCACTTCGAGACCTAGAACTTTTTGGATCGCCGCCCCGGCATCGCGTGTGCTGCGATGTCCGTAGCCCATCCAGACGCATCCCCGCGCGCGATCAAGCAGCGCATCTCCGGCGCCCTCGAAGAAAATCTGCCGCGAAAGCTTGTGTACGTGGAACCCGTGATCGTGGAACCAGCGTTCGAAGTGCATCTAACCGATTTGTCATGCAGAATCCTACGACGATGATTACCGGCAACGTGGCGGCGGCGGTTGACCTGTTCCCGGATACCGAATCGATATCCAGGGTTCCACTATGTGCTGTTTACCCTCGGGAGGGAAAGTCATCCGAGTACTGGGGAGGTAACAAGGCTGGCTGCGATCGGGTTGCCGTCCCTGGTTTTCCACTTGCCATAATATAGCTAGTTATGCTATATTTGTCCACAGGGATAACGCCATGAATGCCGAGCAGTGGAGGGCTGGACGCGAGAAAGCAGGCTTGACGCAGGTCGTGGCCGCGCGCTCGCTGAAGGTATCGCAGCCGTATCTGTCGCAACTCGAAACCGGGTTGCGGGTTGCCAGTGCCGCGCTCGCGCGTAAGGCCGCTAAACTGTATAAACTTCCACCGACGGCTCTCCCTCTGCCCGAGGAACTGAACGTGCGCGGGGGTACGCCCGAAGAGCTGCAGCGAAAGCTTGCCTTCCTCGGCTATCCTGGCTTCGAGTACGTTCGTTCCAAGGTGGCGGGCAATCCCGCTGAAGTAGTGCTCCATGCCGTGGCGAGGCCGGACCTGGACACTCGCTTGACGGAAGCCCTGCCCTGGGTCCTGAGCACGTATACCGATCTGAATTGGGAATGGCTGCGGGATCGCGCCAAAGTGGATAACGCCCAAAACCGTCTGGGGTATCTCGTGCATCTCGCGGAGCAGACGGCGCGCGCCCTGCCGGAGAGGCAGAGCGCGGTTCCGGTGTTGTCTCGCTGGCGGGAAGAGCTCGAAGACTCCCGTCTGGTCCGGGAAGGAACGCTCTGCCGCGATTCGATGCCGGAGCCTGAGCGCACGTGGTTAAGGTCGAATCGTCCTGAAGCCGCTGTCCACTGGAGCCTGCTGACCGGTCTGACAGCCGAACAGCTACCGTATGCCGCGCATTGACGAGCCGCTGGAGCCGTGGCGATCCTTTTTCGCTGAAGTGGACGCTCGCCTAAGCGAACAGGTTCGGCTGCACTGCTGCGGCGGCTTCGTGGTTACGCAACTATACGGCGTCGCCCGTACCACGAGCGATGTGGATTTCCTGAGCGTCGCGCCGAACGTGGGCAACCATCTGACAGAAATCGCGGGCAAGGGCTCATCCTTGCACCGGAAGCATAAGGTCTACTTGGACGCCGTCACCGTCGCCACGCCGCCCGAGAATTACGAGGAACGGCTGGTGCCGATGTTTCCCCGCGCGTGGCGTCGCCTTCGGCTGCTGGCGCTCGAGGCTCACGATCTGGCTCTTTCCAAGCTGGAGCGGAACATAGACCGGGACCGTGAAGACGTGCAGCAACTCGCCCGCGCGGGCCATCTCAAGCCGGAGGTACTGAAGGAGCGCTACTACAGCGAGCTTCGTCCGAACCTCCCTGCCCACGAAAAGCGGCACGACTTGACGCTCCAGTTGTGGCTTGAGTCCTACTGGCCGGTGAGCTAACTGGCCCTCTCGATGCAGCGAGGGCGGCGCCAGAAACATCGCGAGGATTTTCATGCCGCTGCCAAGCCCAAGGAAAAGAATATTTATCGCCAGCGAGCGGAACACCGTTAGGTGCAAGTGGAGGTGCCCGGACAGGGTGGCCAACTGAAGCCGGGACTAGCGTCTGCACTCAACCTAGCTAGGTCAAGTTTAGCGAGCGTAACCTGAAAGCTCGTGCTGGTGAATTTTCCAAAACAAAAACCCACTCGCTCGCGCTGCGGCTATTGAGCCGGTGCCAGTGAGGGGGTTGCTATGCTGAAACGATTTTGGGCACTGAGCGAGAATCCGACGGATGGGCCATTTTAGGCGGCTTTCTTGACCGCTTGTACGGCGATGAATTCGACGTTGGTCACTGCCATGCGCTTGGCCTTCAAGAGCAGGTACCGGA
>JBEKYD010000457.1:0-3962 GCA_049511335.1 Bryobacteraceae bacterium
CGCTCTTCGGAGTGAGCGCGCTCGCGAAATCGGCCGGCCCCCTCCGAAATGCTGCTGCCACGGCCGGGGGGCGCGCCGAGCCACAGCGCGCCGGGCTCCTCGGCCGCCGTCCGCCGCGTTTCGCCGGCGAACGATCGACTCCCGCCGCGCTCGCCGAGAACTTCGTCCATCCGTGCCGCCTGCTCTCGTGGAACGCGCGGCATGTGCGGCGCCGAGGGAAGGCCGCGGTAGCGCTCAGGCGCTACGTCCGAGAAGCGCGCGTGGGCTCCAGCGTCTAGGAACGTACGGCGTTCCGGCTCTGGACCGGATTCGGTATTTGGTTTTCGCTCCGCGCGGATTTACTCGGCGTAAATGCTCCGGACGAAGCCAGCCACGTTCATGTTGGGCCAGTCGGAATACTTCGTCTTGAATTCTGCGCTCAGTTGTTTTCCCGCGTCGTCAGCCGAAACGCCCTGCTGTTTCAGTGCCCGAGCGCGCGTCCGGAGGTCGTCGATAAAGGCCCGCTCTTTCGAGACCAGAGACCCATCACCGGGCGCGCTGTGGTCGGGGAGAACGTGTCGCACAGGAAGAGCCGCAATCTTGTCGAGAACGGCGATCCAACTCGAAGGCGTCCCTCCATCGCCGAAGATGTTGGGAACCACTTTGTTCTGTACGACATCGCCTGAAACAAGCGTGCCATCGGGCTCGACAAAGGTCAGTTCATCCCCCTTCGTGTGCGCTCCCCCGAACCACAAGAGCCGCACGGTCACACCTCCCAGATCGATCTTCACGTCCGTGTCGAAGACGATGTCCGGAGAACGGAGCTTGACCTCCGCAAGCAACTCCTTGTTCTGCGCCGACCGGCTACTGAACATCTCAATCATCTCCATTCCGTGCTGTTCCATTTCCTGCTGCTGGACCGTGTTGCGGATCAGAATCGTATTCGGCGGAAACCCCCCTTCGCCGGCCGCGTGCTCGGGATGGAAGTGCGTGGTGGTGAGGAAGAGCTTCTGATTTCCTGATAGCTTAGCCGCGATGCGCGCGACGGTGGCACCGTTGCGGACCGAGACCCGTGTCCACGACCAGCGTGGCGCGGTCGCCAATCACGATCGCGACATTCGGGAAGCCCATGATGGCCCATACGTGATCAGAGATCTTCGTGGCATTTTCCCCTAATAGGGGCTGTGCCATTTGAGCGGAGGCGTTCAGGTAGGTCAGACCGACCAGGGCAACCAGCGCTTGGAGGAGCACCTTAATTCGCGAGTGCATAGTGTCACCTTTGTACTACGATTTGCTGCGGTCGAACAACGGCAACAGCGCGCTACTGCTCGCCCAGTTCCCACAGCCGCGTCCTTCGCGTTTCGACGGCGCACGGTCAACTGCCGCCGCGCTCGCCGAGAACTGCGGCGCCGCCGCGTCCATCCGTGCCGCGAGCTCGCTCGGCATCGTGCGGCGCCGTGGGAAGGCCGACGCGGTCGCGCTTGAACGCGGCGCGCCATCGACGCGGCGGGCACGGCGTCAAAACGTCGAGCCACAGCGCGCCGGCCGCTTCCGCCGCGGTTCGACGGCGAACGGTCAACTACCGCCACGCTCGCCGAGAACTCCGGCGCCGCCGCATCCGAGAGGTGCGCGCACTTGAGCCCCGCACGTCATCGACGCGGCGGGCAGCTGTGGTTTCAAAAAATGTGCCCACGTGGCAGCCAACGCGAAGTCTTAAATTCGTTTCTCTCGCTAAAATGGTTCTGAGGAGCGAAAAACGGCGCGGTGACCGGGGTTTCTCGAGGAGACCTAGACGACCTCGTCCTGGCCCTTGCGCCGGACCGGAAGCAAGGAGGATTCATTGCCAGCTCGCTTGTCGTCGGAAGGCCTTCTCCGCGATTACGAGGTCCCCGACTATCGCTATTACCCAACCAATCGCTTGCCCAATGGAACGCGCGACTGGGCGGGCGTTCGACTCCTTCAGGCCTGCGAACGGTTGGGAATGCAGTGTACACTCCATTTCGTCATCTGGCGGATCGCAAATGTGCGGTTCAGGATGCACATGTTCGCGTGAACGCCTGCCACGAAAAGTGTTTTGATGCCATGGAATCGGAGAGCGCTATAGACTTCACGCCCGCTATCTGAGATCAGGTCGGCCGGCGCGATAGGAATTGCTGCATTTTCTCGGGTCCAGTTCCGATGATTGACGGGGAGCGGGTTGTTCGGGGTATCGCACCCCCCATCGGAATCATCGATGGGCAACGGAGAGTCAGACAGCACCAGAACAGGCGGAGGTTGGGTTGGCGGGATCGCGAGCATGTTCAGCCGTTGCGGTGCGTCCCTGTAATATTCCATTGTCTCCGAAGGCGCATGGATAATCAGGAAGCCGTGCGAACGCGCCACATTGACTACCGGGGCGATCTTCCGAGCCAGTGTCCCGACCCGTGTGGCAGCGCCCTGGCACCAGTGGTTGTCCCACACATCGCAGAGAATCAAGGCGCTCGACGAGGGGGAGAATGGTTCGTCGATAACGACCTCACGCCAATCTGCGCTTCCCTTATAGATTTCCAGGCGGCTGCGGAGCTTGACATGCAACTCCGGCCCGGTGGCCGTGTAAGCCGACGAGAACGGCCAGGCCAGACGCAAGGAGACTGATAAAGGCACCTCCCGATCGGCTCCAAGGGCGCATTAGTCTATCATATGCCGGCGAGCTCCCGCGCGCCGCAGCGTCCGTCGGCGCTCGACGGCGAATCGCGCCCGCCGAGAACTCCGGCGCGGGCGCGTCCGTCCGTGCAGCGAGCTTGCGCGGCATCGAGTGGCTTTGCCCGCAAGGCCGACGCGGGCGCGCACGGGAGCTGCGCACGCGAAGTGCGCGTGCCATCGGCGCAGCGGACGCAGCGAAGGCTGTCGAACTGCATCGCGCTCGCAGCGTCCATCGGTGCCCGACGGCGAACGATCAAAGTCTGCGCGCCCGCCGAAAACTCCGCCGCCGCCGCGTTCCACCCGTGCCGCGCACGCGCTCGACCTCGTACGGCGCTGCGGGAAGGCCAAATGCGGTCGCGCTCGGGCGCCTCGCCCGCGAAACGCGCGTGCGGCTTCTAAACGCGGCGCGCCATCGACGTCGCGGGCCCTGCGAAGCTCGTCGAGCCACAGCGCACCGCAGCGTCCGTCGGCGCTCGACGGCGAATCGCGCTCGCCGAACTCCGGCGCCGGCGCATCCATCCGTGCCGCGAACCCGCGCGGCATCGGGCGGCGCCGCTCGAAGGCCGGCGCGGGCATCCGCGGGCGCCGCGGCCGAGAGGTGCACTTGCGCCGCAGCGTCCTTGGAGCCAGAGGGCTATGATCTCTAAATCACTGATTTTATTTGACATACCATAACCGTCCTTATGTGCTGTTGGCAGCGTCAGGTCATGGATACCTCAGATCGGCGAGGAAAAGGTGGCCAAGGATAGGCGGCGCGGCCGAGCGGATTGCCACTGTGGTGGTCGGACCGGAAGTGCCGATTGGGATTATGGTACAGCAGCTACGGCGCGCAGTTGAGTATTCGCGATTCAGTCAAATGCCGGCGCCTGATCGAGTCGCAGTGGTATCAGGCGCGCTGGGGTGATCGCTTCGCCCTCACCAGCGACCAGAACACCAAGGGCCGGTTCGACAACGACCGGTCTGGGTAGCCCGGAGTTAAGGCACTGGAGCTGATTGGTGCAGACCGGTGGACGGCGAGATGCTTGGCCTCCGTACTGCGGAGCCGAGGCTGGTGGTCCGCACCATCGAAAGAGGGCAGCGATTCTCGGCATCTCTGCACAGTACCGCCTGAAACCGGTCGCGGTTGAAACCGCTATCATAGTGGCTTCAATATCGACCCGTGCTTTAGTAGACTATTCCGAAGGGCTCGTCCGGGGAATCTGTGGGTAACTTGCGGGTTTCAGCGCTGGGATTGAATGAGGAAGCTGTGGAACTTGCGGCAGGTGGAGTCGAAGGAGCGTTGCTCGTCTTCCCAGCCGTTG
>JBEKYD010000458.1:0-3944 GCA_049511335.1 Bryobacteraceae bacterium
GGGTTTCTCGTCCACCGAGACGGTGATTACCGCTGGGGGCGTATCGGTCCGGCCGCGCTCTTCATTCTGCAGGGCAACGGCCTGGTATACCAGGAGAATATTCTTCATCTTCTCGTCGAACTGCGGATCAGGATATGTTTTAGTGAAACACTATACTAGCCACTTCGGCGGGGGTGTATAGGGGATCAAGGCCGCCCAAGGAACTACCAGGGGGAATAGAGACACTTCCGGCGCCCGTATCTGAAATACGGGCGAAAGTGGCAGCCATTCTCGTTTTTTGTCTAGTGCGGCCAGAGGCGGCAGGATCGATAATTGTGCTCGTATCAGGCGCCGTGCCCGCCTGCAGCAGCGGAGGGTCTTACAAGCAAAGTGCACCGGGAATTCGGCGGCAGAGCGATCTTCAAACGCACCTCGCGCCGCGCCCGTGTCCACGAGTTCGCGCGCTTGCGCGGCCGTCACCACACGCAAGGCGCGGCCATCCATATCGCGCAGCCATAGCTCCGCCTCGGAGGCCCGGTGCGCCAAGCCGGGAGATGGCGCCCTCCGCTTCACTTGGGCTGTGCCTTGACTTCGGCCACTGCGGCCACAACCGCCGGGCCAACGTCAAACACCGAGCGGTAAACCGGGCGGTGATTGACTTGGTCGGCGTCGTCCGTGCCCACCTGGCAGCCTTCCATCGGTTCAGTAAGAAATATTTTCACTGAGCTGGCGTCGGGGAAGATCTCGGACCGAATCGTATCGCCAGCGCGTCGCTCCACACAGACGAAGATGTGCTCATCACCGCGCTCGACCATCGCGTGCCAGTAATCCGGCCCGGTAATCGGACAGTCGATCACCTCTGCCGCGTCGGATACGGACAGACCCTGGGCCGTCAGGTTCGCGATTGCAGCCAGCCTCGCCACGTCCTGCGCACTGAATTTGCGCCACTGCCCCTCCGTCTCAGTCTCAGGAAAACCGAGGTAGCCCCGACGCGCCCAGGTGCGAAAGGCCGTTAGCGGCAGTCGAAGCGCTCGTGCTACTTGACCGGCCGTATACTTTCGTTCGTTCATTATTGAGTCACCTGACTCAAATCATAAAGCGAGTCACGCGACTCAGTCAATCATTTTTCTTGGGATTCTCAGAGCTGTAAAAACTACACTTGTAATTGGCACGTATTTGGCACACGAAACAAAAGAGCCTGTAAGTTATTGAACTTACAGGCTAAATTCTGGTGCGGAGAGGGGGACTTGAACCCCCACGAGATTGCTCCCGCTAGCACCTCAAGCTAGTGCGTCTGCCAATTCCGCCACCTCCGCAAGTCTATGGCACCTTTGAGTTTACCACGGTCACACCCGGGGGCGCACGATAGTGCTTCTCGGTTATCTGGCCAGGATGCGGCCACGCGCCGTCCGGCAGCGCAGACTGGTGTCCTCGTCCCATCCGGCGGCGCTGGGGCGCACGTGGCGCGCGTGCGCGCACACCGGCACGTTGCTGCTGGCCATGAGACGTGGGAATAGGTGATGCGGGTCTACCCTCCATCGAGGTATTGCTGGAGCGAAATCGTAACCGCGTCTTTCACCCGGCGGGTGATCTCCATCGCCTCGACCTCGGCCCCCTCAAGAAGTTCAGGCGCGTCACTTGGGTATCGCACCTCTGCCGAACGGTGTGAGCACGTCCGCGTCCCTGAGCGGGCCGGCAAGCTTCGCGTTCACCGTAGCCAACCTGTCCAGCAATTGCGCAATATCGTGCGTCTTTGGGAATTCGACCTGGCGCGAACCAAGAGCGCCTTCAGGTATTTCTCAACTGCTTGCTGGCGATGAAAGGCGGCGCATTCTTCGGAAACGGCCTCCTGGTTCACAAAGCTGCTCTGCTACATCGAAGTCCGCGGAGGCCTTTTCCAGCCACTGATAGACTAATTCGCGGAGCGCGACCTCAGGCGGCTTCGTAAAGGACGCGGCCGTATTTGTTTCAATAGCGGGCGTCTCGGAGGTGAACGACGTGTGTCACCCCGTCATCGATGTCGTCGCGAAGGCTGCTAATTCGCGGACGGCGCTACTTCTTGGGCGCTGGAGAGGGCGGCAAAGGCACCGGGATAGACTGGCCACCGCCGCCCGCCGGCCTCGGCACTGCAGGCGCCGCTTTGGACGGCGCACCCGTTACCGGCGCTCCTTCCAGAACCGTCGCTCCCAGACCGGCGTTCCGAGTAGCCAAAATCGAAAGCCCAAGCGACGTAACCATGAACAACGCCGCTGAAATCGTAGTGGCCTTGGAAAGCACCGTAGCCGAACCGCGCGGCCCGAACGCCGTCTGCGAGCCCATTCCACCAAACGCCCCGGCCAGGTCCGCCGCCTTGCCGCTTTGCAGCAAGACGACCACGATCAGGAACAGGCACACCACGACATGCACAATCATGAACAGGATATACATTCGAAATCCGTAACTTCCAGTATAGGAGACCGCACCCGGCCGGGTCAAACCGGGGCCGGTTTATCTGCGTCCATCCGGGCCAATTCTCCGCCCCTATGCCGCGGTCACCTGTTCCCCTACCAGGGAGTTCGGGCCGGCTCGCGTCACCCGCACCGGTAGGTAGCGGCCTACCAGGCTTTCGGCTCCGGTAGCTTCCGCGGTGAAATTCAGCGTCCGGTTGCACGAAGTGCGCCCGATCCATTGCCCCAAGGCTTGGTTGCGGCCCTCCACCAAAACCTCGTGCAATCGCCCGATACGCTCCGCGTTGCGGCGAATCTGAATGGATCGCTGCTTTTCCTGCAGCACCGTCAGCCGCCGCTGCTTTTCCTCCTCCGGCACGGCGTCTTCCATGCGAAGCGCAGCCGTGTTCGGACGCGGCGAATACTTGAAGCTGAAAAGCGAATCGTATTCCACCTGGTCCAGCAGCTCCAGGGTTTGGTTGAAATCGTCTTCGGTTTCGCCGGGAAAGCCTACGATGATGTCCGTGGTGATGGAGTAGCGCCGGCGCGCGCCCTTCAGCCATTCGATGCGCCGCATGTACTCGTCGCGCGTGTACACCCGGTCCATCGACGCCAGCACCCGCGTCGACCCGGATTGCACGGGCAGGTGCACGTGGTCGCAGATCGCCGGATTGGCGTCCATCGCGTCCACGATGTTCTTGCCGAAATCGCGCGGATGCGACGTCGTGTAGCGCACCCGGCGGATGCCATCCACTTCGGCCACCCGCGTCAGCAGGGTCGCAAAATCCCATCCCGCTGGCGAAGGGTCGCGATAGCTGTTCACGTTCTGGCCCAGAAGCTGAATTTCGGTGTAGCCGGCGGCGGCCAGCTTGCGTGCCTCCGCCATCGCGTTCGCCGAGGTCACGCTCCGCTCCGGGCCGCGGGTGAACGGCACCACGCAATATGCGCAGGCTTTGTCGCAGCCTTCGATAATGGTGATGTAGGCCCGGTGGGGATTGTCGCGGCGAGTCAGCGGCGTCTCGAAGGTCTCGTCCGTATACAGGCTCAGGCCGGTCACGCGGCGGTCTCCGGCCTCGATCTGCACCAGCATCTCGCCCAGCTTGTTATAGCTGGCCGACCCGCACACCAGGCTGACGTGCGGCGCGCGGTCGAAAATCTTTTCGCCCTCCTGCTGCGCCACGCAGCCAAGCACGCCAAAAACCTTCCCCTTCCCTGCCCTTTTGAACTGCTGCAGCCGGTTAAAAACCTTCTGCTCCGCTTTGTCGCGAATGCTGCAGGTGTTGTAGAGCACCAGCTCGGCTTCTTCGGGCGTCTCCACTTGCGCGTAGCCCTTGGCCAGCAGCGTGCCGATCACCTTTTCGGAATCGTGCACGTTCATTTGGCAGCCGAAAGTTTCCAGGTAGAAGGTTTTGGAGGACACTACCGACTATTGTAGCCGAGCCCCGCCCCCTCCTACCGTTCCCGGAAACAGAACCCCGCCTTCACGCCGCGCGCCCGGGCCTCTTCCTCGTCCCAGATCACGGTTGCGCCTTCACCCAG
>JBEKYD010000459.1:0-3875 GCA_049511335.1 Bryobacteraceae bacterium
AACTTCAGCTCCTGGTACTCGGGGGTGTAGCCTTCCTTGCTGAAAAGGCGATTGACCCAACCGGATTCCCGGCTTTCACCGGATCTCACGGGCGATTTCATGATGGTGGGCATGCGGTTCTGGTTTTTCCTTCCCTTATCCGAAAAGCGCAAAGCGCTTTTTCTCGGGTTTTTCTTCTTCGATCGAGGCGAGCTTGAGCGCCAGCCGCGCAATTTGTTTGCCCAAATCGGAACTGCGATTCAGCATCCTGCCTTCGGCGTAAGTCTCGTACAGCTCCGGGTAATCGTTGATCACGCTGCCGAAGATGGGGATGCCCAACATCTTCTCGAGCTCGTCGGCGGTGATGTCCAGGCGCTTGGGCGCGCGGTTGAGCAGCAGCCGCAGGCGCGCTTTGCCGAATCCGCCGTCGAGCAGGGTCTGTACGACCTGCTTGGCTTGGTGCAGCGCCGGCACCTCGAGCGTGGTCACCAGGCATACCTCGTCCAGCTCTTCCATCGCCGCCATGGCGATGCGGCCCAGCCCGCGGCCCAGGTCCACCAGCGTCCAATCGTAATTGGGCCGGGCAAAGGACAGCACCTGGCGGATTTGGTCGTCCCGCGGTTGCATTTTCGCTGCCAGAGCCAGCGGCGCGGAAATAATTTCGACTCCCGGAATGCCGTTGGAAACCAGCGCCCGCCAATAATGAATATCCAATCGGTGGAGGTTGTTGATAGCATCGAGTATCGAGTACACCGACTTGGTCTTGGTGATGAAGCCCACCAAGCCGGCGTCGAAATCCATATCGGCCAACAGCACCTTCAGGTTCTGCCGGCCCAGCTCTTGGGCGAAGTGGCAGACCATGGTGGTCGCGCCGCAACCGCCCTTGGCGGAGACGAAACCAACCGCCTTGCCGGCCCCCTTGGCGCCACCGTCGCGCCGGCGGCTGCGCTCGAGCGAGCGCCGTTCGAGGGCTTTGCGCAAGGTGTCCTGCAGGGGCGGGAACAAATATTCGTTGATCCCCGCGCGCAGCGAGGACAGGATCGCGTCGGCCTGCGCGGTGGTGTTTAGAGCCACGATCATGGGGTCGCCGGCGGCGGTGCGGATGGACGAGACCAGGCCCTCCAGCGGTTCTTTCCAGCCGCTGATGTCCACCAGCACCACGTCCGGCCGCATGCGCTCCAGGCGATCCAGGAAGTTGACGTCGCCCACGTCCTGATGCTCGACGATGATGCGGAAAGGTAATTGAGCCAGGCACGCCTGTGCCTGTTCCCACAACTCGCGGTTTTCAATCGCCAATCCAATCGTCAGAGGGTACATAAAACGTCTCCCGGGGCGAGGTTCACTTCCCGTTGCCCCCCGGGGCACCGCCGGCGGCCGGCTGTCCCTGACCGGGGGCCGGCGCCGCGGCCGGCATGGCGGGCGTGGCGGCCGGCGCCTGCTGGCCGGTCTTGGCCTTGTCGGCCGGCGTCACCAGTTGCTCATAAGGAATCGAGTCCACCGGCGGATGCACCGGCATCGGGCCGGTCGAATCGATTCCCGGCTGATACGTGCGGGTGTACGACTTGCTGGGCGGCAGGAAGGGTTTGGGCATCTCCAGATTGGGCAGCGGCGCACCCGCCGCCAGCGGCCGCACGATGGTGGGTGTCACCAAAACCAGCAGTTCTTCCGCCGACTTGTTCCTCTGAACGCTCTGGAACAGTTTGCCGAGCAGCGGAATATTGGCCAGGCCCGGGATCTTGTTCAGCGTTTCGGTGAAGTTATTATCGATCAGCCCGGCGATCACGAAGCTTTGCCCGTCCTCCAGCTCCACTTCGGTCTTGACGTTGCGCGTCGCCAGCGCCGGGACGGTGAAGCCCGACAGGCTAATGGCATTGCTGTAATCGAGCGAACTCACCTCCGGCTCCACCTGCAGCCGGATGGTGCCACGCGGCGTGACCACCGGAAGGAAGTTGAGCTTGATGCCATATTCTTGATACATAATCGTCACCGTGCCGATCGACGCGCTCCCCTGCACCACGGGCACGGGAAACTGCCCGCCGGACAGAAAACTGGCCTTCTGCCCGCTGATCGTCAATAGATTCGGTTCGGCCAGGATCTGCAGCAGGTTTTTGGCTTCCAGCGCTTCGATCGCCATGCCCAGGTTCAGATCCTTGCGGAACAAAAAGACGTTGAGCGCGTTCGAGAGGCTGAAGAGGCCGTTTTGGTTGACGCCGACGCCGGGGTATTGCCCCGTGCCGACAGCGGTCGACTGGTTGAAGGCCCCGGAGGCCAGCGACATGCCCAGACTGGTGCTGCTGCTGCGGTCCACGTCGGCGAAACGGACTTTGAGCAGGACTTGAGGCGCCTCGGCCGGGACTCTTACCCGCAGCAGGTTCACTATCCTGCCCACCATGTTGAGCGGGGCCAGCGAAGCGGCGATGGCCATGACACGATCGGCGGAAGCCACGTCCTTGACCGTCCCCCGCACGAAGACCGTGTCGTTGTCGTAGGTCACGCTGATGTCGTCGTCGGGAAAGTCGCGGGCGATCTGCGCCCGGACCGCTTCCAGCCGCAAAGGACTCATACGCACCAGCAGGTCGTAAACCAGCCGCGTGCCGCCCTCCTGCCAGACGATCAGCGAAGTTTCGCCGGGCGCTTTGCCGTTGATCAGCACTTCCTTGGGGTTGATGGCGACGGCTTCGACCAGGTCCCCGTTGGCCACGGAGATCTTCTCGATTTTGAGCGGGCTGTCGATGATCAGCGACTTGCCCACCGTGGCCGTAAGCTTTCCATCGATCGGAGGCGCCACGTGCTGCGGCGGTTCCTGGGCGTGGCCCGGCAGCGCCGGCTCGGCCGCCGTCAGCGGCGCCACCGGCATCGCGGCCAGCGCCGCCAGCGCCAATAGGCCGCCTGTAAGTCGCAAGCTGCTCATTTGTTTGCCTCCCCACCGTTTTCGAATTTGACGTCTTTCTTGGTGTTGCCGGAAATGATTTCCATGGTGAACGCCGCCGGCTTGCGGGGCGGCGCTGAAGCCTCCCCCGCCTGCTGCGCGCGGCGCGGCGCTACGGGGCGCGGGGCGGGGCTCACGTCTCCGCCGCGGCCTGGCAGGTCGCCGGCCGGCATGCGAAGTGCCGTGCCGAACAGCCGTGCTACGGCCGTGCCGGGCGTCTTGGCGGGATCCTTGTCGAGCGGGTTGCGCAAGACCAGTTGAATCTGGGTTTGGCTGGATGCCAGGCTGAGCTGCTCGGCCTGCTCCGGGTTCACCAGAAGATTCACCACCTGCACCGGTAGCGGCTTGCCCTCGTTGTCCTTCTTGAAATCCTGGCCGGCCGACAATACCTCGATGTCCTGCAGCATGGTCCTGGTCTGGGTGCCTAGCCGCTGATCGGCGTAGGGGCTCGTTCCCGAGATCAGCACATCCACGTGCATGCCGGGAATGACGAATCCAGCCACCCCAACCACCTCATTGACGCGCACCGCTACGGCGCGCATGCCGCGAGGAATCATGGCCGCCAAGCCCCCCCCGGCCCCCAGGGGCGCCAGGCGCGATTCGATGATTGGCTCGCGGGCATAGATCGGGGTCAACACGCCGCGTTTGAGCACATCTTCCTTGTGGGCGGTAGCTCCCGCGGGAACGTTGCCGCTCCAATCCGCCAGCTTGACGTCGTCATCGTGGATGACCGAGCCCATTTCCAGATCGTGCGCCGCTTGTACGATTTGGGTGGTCGCCACCGCCGCCTTGCTGGGCGACGGGCGGTTGAGTACCCGGTACAGCAGCAGGCTCGCGGCGCTGGCCACAACAAATGCGAAGATCAGAACGCCAAGAAATCTCTTATTCATTTCGTCTTCCCCGCCTCAGTGCACCGGCCGGCGCACCGAAGCTCGTCGGGCCTCTTTCCACAAACCTTCGAAAACCG
>JBEKYD010000460.1:0-3842 GCA_049511335.1 Bryobacteraceae bacterium
CACGAGCAGGAGAACCACTCCTCCAGCTAGACCGAGCGCCCGCCAGCGCGGCTCCCCCGCTTCGGCGATAAGGTCCTGCTCGAACAGGGCGCAGGGGTCTTCGAAGACGTGCATGGCGTCCTCGAACATGACGCCGTGTTTCCGTGCGTTGGTACGCGCTTTCACCGGGTCCCACTCGAACCGCACCATCCCGACACGATTATACCTCCAAATCTGTAGCTACAATGTTGGATATCGAAGCTGGCTCGGTGAGGGCGGGTCTGGCGGCATGGACGGAAGGCTACCCGCGGGACGGCGCGCGAGGCGTCGGCACGAGTGCCGACGCGGCACGCTGAAGAGGCTGATGAAAAAGTCCCTGGGCAAGCTGAGCATGCCCCACACGCGGCTGCAAGTCATTGGTTTGCCGTGTGGGATAAGCTTCAGCTTGTCCTCTCTCAACCCCTGACGGGACTTTTTCATCAGCCTCCGAAGCGTGCGCCACAAAGAGGCTACAAGCGTTCCAGAAGCTGTGGATCTGGTGAGCGGCATGGACCGTTCAAACCCGGCGCAGCGGAATACCGTGGCGACCATAGCCTACGCCCCATTTTCCCCTTGCTTACCGAGAGGAGTGGTGGTATTCTAAGCTCGGTAACCGATAGGAGAGGCCGTGAGCAGACCATCCGATCTGGTCCAGGGGACCCTGGACCTGCTTCTGCTGAAGATTGTGGCTCTGGAACCGCTAAACGGCTGGGCCATTAGCCAGCGCCTCAAACAGGTTTCGGGCGACGTCCTGCAAGTGAGCGACGGATCGCTCTATCCCGCCCTGCACAAGCTGGAGCAGGAGGGGTGGATCGCAGCCGAGTGGAAGCCGAGCGAGCACAACCGGCGGGCGAAATTCTACTCGCTGACTCGATTGGGCCGCCGGCAGCTTGAAAAAGAGGCGGCCAACTGGACCCGTCTCTCCGATGCCATCACCCACGTGGTGCGACTCGAGGAGGCATGACCCATGCGCCTGGAACACTGGTTCTACACCGTCCCGCTGCGCTTACGATCTCTCTTCCGCCGTCAGAGGGTCGAGCACGACTTGGATGATGAGCTGCAATATCACCTGGAGCGAAAGATTGAGGAATATATCGCGCAGGGCCTGACACCCGGCGCAGCACACCGAGCCGCCCTGCGCGCCATGGACGGCCTCACCCAACGCAAAGAGGAGTGCCGCGACATGCGCCGCATAAACGCCATCGACAATACCATTCGGGATATCCGTTTCAGCTTGCGGGTTCTCGCCAAGTCTCCAGGTTTTACTTTAGTCGCGATAGGCACGCTGGCGCTGGCAATTGGCGCGAACGCCGTGGTGTTTGGCGTATTGAACGGGCTGATCCTACGGCCGCTGGACGTTCCTCAGCCCGAAACCTTGTACGGCCTCGAGCACGGAAACGAACATAATATGTGGGAGTCGTATCCCGACTATCTCGATCTGCGGGACCGGAACCGCAGCTTCGATGGCCTGGCAGGCTACTCGATCGACCAAGTGGGGCTGGACGCGGGCGAAAATTCAACCCTGGCCTGGGCGTGTTCGGTGACCGGGAACTACTTCGACGTATTGCGGCTTCATCCGTATCTTGGCCATTTCTTCCACGCCTCGGATGAGCATGGCCCAAACAGCGCGCCGTATATCGTGCTGTCCTACTCCTATTGGCATACGCATTTCATGGATGACCGTGGCGTGGTGGGCCGCGTTGTCCGGGTGAACAAGCATCCCTTTACTATCGCGGGCGTAGCGCCCCCGGAATTCCGCGGGACCCTGGTGTTTGGCGCCCCGGCTATCTTTGTCCCCATCGTGGACCAGGAGCAGGTCGAGGGGAAATATACCCTCGACGTTCGCGGCACCCACACCGTGTTCATGACGCTGGGTCACCTCAAGCCGGGAGTCACTCCGCAACAGGCTGCCACCGATCTCAACTCGATTGGCGCATATCTGGAAAGGACCTATCCCAAAGAGCACGGCGCAACGACGTTCATATTGGCCCGGCCCGGTCTCTATGGCAATTATGTGGGCGGCCCGATGCGGGCGTTCGTCGCGGGCCTGATGCTGCTGGCGGGGTTGATTCTGCTGGCTGCCTGCGCCAACCTGGGCAGCCTGTTTGCCGCCCGCGCCGCCGACCGCTCCCGCGAAGTTGCTCTGCGCCTGGCGCTGGGAGCGAGCCGCGGCCGCATTCTGCGCCAGTTGCTCACCGAAGCCGTGCTGATTTCGCTCGCCGGTGGCGCTCTGGGGCTGTGGGGCAGCATCTCACTGTTGCGCGGGCTCATCGCCTGGCAGCCATTCCCCAGATATCCTCTCGTCGTGCCCGTAAGCCCGGATGCGAAGGTTTATGCAATTGCCTTAGCCCTGGCCTTGGTTAGCGGACTCCTGTTCGGCATCGTTCCCGTGCGCCAGGTGCTTCGGGCCAATCCTTACCAGATCGTTAAGGCGGGGCCAAGCGGCACGGTGGGGCGGAGGGTTACCTTCCGGGACCTGCTGCTGGTCGCGCAGATTGCGATCTGTGCCGTGCTGGTGACTGCTTCGATGGTTGGGGTGCGCGGGCTGGCGCGCTCCCTCAACAGCAATTTCGGCTTCGAACCGCGCAACGCCATGCTGGCGGAGACCGATCTGAACATGTCGGGTTACCGCGGCGACCAGGTTCCCGCGATGCAGAGGCGCATGATCGATGCCATGCAAGCGATTCCCGGCGTAGAATCCGTCGGAATCGAGGGCCGGCTGCCGTTGACCGGGGGCGGGTTTGCCGCTCCCATCTTTACCGAGCAGACCACCGATCTGAGGCTATCGAATGCCGTTGCCACCGCGATGAGGTTCAACATATCTCCCGGCTACGTTCGCGCGGCCGGTACCGTCCTGTTGGCGGGCAGGGCCTTCTCCTGGCATGACGACCCTGACTCGCCCCGCGTGGCCGTGGTGAACCGGCAGTTTGCCTTGAAGATTTTCGGCTCACTGGCGAAGGCGGTGGGCGGACATGTCAAGCTGCGGGATGGAACGCGGGTACAAGTGATCGGCGTTGTCGAGAACGGAAAGTACATGAGCCTTACCGAAGATCCGACGGCGGCGCTGTTTCTCCCGCTGTTGCAAGCGCCCATGAGCGAGACTTGTCTCGTGGTGCGCTCGAACCGCGATCCGCAGCAACTGGCGGCGGAGATCAGGACCGCGCTGCACGCGCTCGATCGAGGGTTGCCCGTCTTCATCGAAACCTGGAACCGGCAATTGGACCTCGCTCTGTTTCCTTCGCGTGTGGCGACGGTGGCGCTGGGTGTGCTGGGCTTGATGGGCGCGATGCTGTCCATCACGGGCATCTTTGGAATGGCGGCGTATTCGGTCAGTAAGCGGCTGCGCGAGTTGGGAATTCGTATGGCCCTCGGCGCGCAACGCAAGGAAGTGTTACAGGCAGCTTTGGGACGCGCCATCAAATTGCTGGCGCTTGGGTCGATCGCCGGATTGCTGCTCGGAATTCTGGCGAGCCGGGTACTAGCTTCCATCGTGTATCAGGCAACCCCCCGCGATCCGCTGGTATTGGCTGGCGTTGTCCTGGCCATGTCGTTGCTTGGCCTGTTGGCGACGTGGATTCCAGCCCAACGCGCCCTGTCGCTAGATCCTGTGACCCTCCTGCGCGAGGAGTGAATCGGCCGCCCGTGGCGCGGCCTCCAGGCCAGGTTAAGTTCCACATACTTTTCGCAAGGCCGGTCGCGGCGTGTAGTACCTGAATCCGGCGTGAAGAATGCGATTTCAAACCTAAATCGGCTTCAGTCGGTTAACCTTGCGCAGGATGCCGTTGGCCAGATCCTGGAGCAGTGGCGACTCTCGGAGGCGAAGA
>JBEKYD010000461.1:0-3838 GCA_049511335.1 Bryobacteraceae bacterium
GTCACTATGAGAAAATCCTATGGGTTCCGAACCTTCCGAGTCACCGAACTGGCGCTCTATCATTCACTTGGCAAACTGCCCGAGCCGGAACTCACCCACAGATTCTTCTGACGAATCGAAAAGTTTATCTGTGTCCATCCGTGTCCATCCGTGGCCATTACCAACGCCTTGCCTGGAACAAAGCATCCCCAAAAGCCGTAAGCTGAAGAGAGCTATTTTATGATCCAAGCTTCCTTCCTCCGAATCGCTCCGCTGCTGGCCGTAGCTGGGGCGGCATTTGCGCAGACGGGCGCGGCCCCGGCAAGCGGACCGGTGTCTTTCGAAGTGGCATCGGTGAAAGCCTCGGCGCCGCTCGATGCCGCGGCCATCGTGTCGGGCAAGGCTCACGTCGGCACGACGATAGACAAGGCCCGGGTGGATATCGGCGGCACGCCCATGATCGGGCTGATCTGCCAGGCGTACAAAGTGAAGCCGTACCAGGTTACCGGCGGTCCGAATTGGCTCTACACCGAGAGATTCGATATCGTGGCCAAGCTTCCGGAGGGGGCCGATAAGGACCAGGTTCCCGCTATGCTGCAAACCCTGCTTGCCGAAAGGTTCAAGCTGGCACTGCATCGCGACAAACGGGACACGCCGGTGTATGCCCTGACCGTGGGCAAGGGCGGGCTGAAAATGAAGGAGGCGGCGCCGGCCGCCGAGACTGCCGCGGCCTCCACTGGCCCGGGCGAATCCGGGCCTGCTCCGGCTCCCGCCAAAGGCGAGATTGTGATGGGAGGCGGCGAGAACCAGGTGCGCATGAAACAAACCGGCAACGGGATGACGGTGTCGAGCAAAGAGACCGGAAACATGCGGGTCACCATGGACAACGGCGTGATTCACATGGAGTTCGAGAATGCGTCGATCGAGATGCTGGTTTCCACCTTGTCGCAATACCTGGACCGCCCGGTGGTGGATCAGACCGAACTGAAAGGTAAGTACCAAGCGGCTCTGGATATCACTCTGGCCGATGCCATGCGGGTGGCGCAAAAGCTGGGGGTCGTTCCGATGGGAGCTCCGGCGGCCCCAGCCGGAAACGCCAACGCCGCGCCCGCGGAGGCTGCATCCGACCCCTCTGCGAGCTCGCTTTTTTCGTCCATCCAGCAGCTCGGCCTCAAGCTGGAACCACGCAAGCTCCCGTACGAGTTCCTGGCGATCGACCACCTGGAAAAGACGCCGACTGAGAACTGAGTAGCCGGTCTCGCACGTGGCACGGGCTGTCAAGGCTGCGGGGCCGAAATTAGATTCTTCTCGGCTTTCCTACGACGGTCCCATAGTCGGCAACCGCTCCCTGACGGTCGCGGCTCTGACTCGCGGATTTTTCGCAAACTCGAGCATGTTGGCCTCGGGATCGAATGTTCGGGTCAGAGCCGCGACTGTCAAGGAGCGGTTGCTGAACACGTCACCGTAATTGCGAAACCGTGTACTAAGTACTCTCCTCGATGCCGGAAGTTAACACGACCCTGATAGCCATGAGAATGATTGCGACTTATCGGCCCACGCGACTACCCTATAGGACGAGAGCCCAAGACACCAGCGCATCTCAGTCCTGGCAATGCCACTTGCCAGAGGCCGTAATTTGAGGTCGATAAGTATTTCGAGGAAAGGTGTCGGCTCTTGTCTTTCGAACGGGATCCTGCGCCGGCCACATTTCTGTATGAGTTGCGGGACCGCTACGAAGTTTCCGTCCGGGACCAGCCATTGGCTTTGCCGCCGTTGGTTCGCTTGCGCTCTCGCACTGGCCTTCGCCCTCGCACCTTTCGCTATGGGCCAGAGTCTGCCATGGCGCTTCTGGCAGGTTTCGGATGGCTTGAAGGAGTCCTTCACCGTATCGATCGATGTCGGTCCGCAAGGGGAAGTGTGGGTCCGGCCCGGAAGCGTCGAAGCAGTCAGCATTCTGGATGGATACGGTATCGCTGGTGTAATTGCCCCGTCTCAATACGGTATTCTCTGTGTCGCGCCGGATGGCACGGTCTGGGCACTCGACCCGGAAGGGCTCCGCCGATACAAGGATGGGCAATGGATTATAAGTTTGCCGCCGGAGGTATTGGATCGGCCCGCGCGTCAGCGGGCATCCATTCCCATGGTCCCGGTCAATCGCGACCATGTCATTCTGTGCCTTCCCGATCGCATCGTCGGGTACGACGCTGCTACCGGTGCTTCGATCCTGCTCAAGCGAGCAGCCGATACCGCGCTCGGCCGTTTTATCGACGCGGCTCGCGCATCGGACGGCGGGGTTTGGATCACCGGCGATAAGGGAGCCGCCAGGTTCAAGCCAGCCGGAATCGCCGGCGGAGGCAATCGGAAGTACCAAGAATATCCGATAGCCGGCTTGGAGGTTAGAGCGCTAAGTCATCCCTCCGAAGGCGACCATGGAGAATTGCTGGTAACAGCTTCCTCTGTCCGGGATGGCAGCAACAGCCTGCTGGAGCTCGATGGAAATCGCTGGCGGACTCTAATCGCCGGCGTGAAGGAAACGCTCCAAGGATGGCGCGGCGCCGAGGACTCGCTGTGGATCCTGGAGGGCAGCTCCCTCTACCGATCGATTGGCGGCCGAAAGGTGGCGGTGGAACGGCAGGCCGCTCTTGCCGGCGAGCCCCACGAAGTGGTACGCGAGCCGGGAGGCGCATTCTGGCTCTCCACGTCGCAAGGCATTGCCCGATACACACCTCCGCTCTGGAGAACGCCCGACGCGGTCTCCGGTATAGAACAACTCGTGCACGGCATCACCGAAGACAAGAAAGGGCGGGTGTGGTTCGCCTGTACCGATAGGTTGGCGCGGGTGGATCGCGACCGGTGGAAGATTTATCCGTTTCCTCCGGGCGACCGGGCCGACAATTATGTGACCGGGAGCTTTTGGCCGCTGCCGGACGGGCGGCTGGCCGTGCCGCTGAGGAACCGGCCAGGGCTGCTGACTTTCGACCCGGAGACGGAGACCTTTGCCACACTCAGGCACCCGAGTGGACGGTACATCAATTCGATCACCCCGCGTCGCGACGGCGCCTTTTGGGCTTCGATCATCGACCGCAACGATACCGGCGAAGAAACAGTACAGATTTTCGACGGCAAAACCTTTCATAGCCTTGACGGACTGAGGCTAGAGTGGCACAGCGACGCCCAGATACGCACGATCTGTGAGACCCGGGGTGGAGATCTTTGGATCGGCGGGATCGCTGGATTGGGCGTGTACCGGGGCGGCAAGTTCACGCCGTTCGGTCCGAAAGAAGGATACACGGGCAGCGGCGGCTTTGCCCTGCTGGAACTCCCCCAAGGCGGAATACTCGCCGCCGGCAGGGAAAACCTGCTTCAGTTCGACGGAGAATCCTGGACTCTGGTGCGCCAGGCTCTGGACCGGGTGCGTACCATCATGAGAAGCCGCGACGGGACGCTATGGATCGCGTCCGGCACGGGCCTGCATCGATTTCAGAACGGGATCTGGGTGACCAATACGGCCGAAGATGGGTTACCCGCAAGCACGGTGTACACCGTCTTCGAGGACAGCCAGGGACGAATCTGGGCCGGCACGACGCACGGAATCGGGCTGTACCATCCGGAAGCCGACCGCGATCCGCCTAAGACCGTCATCCCCCGCGAACGGAACCTGCGCGAGACTCCTCCCGGCGGCGACGTGGAACTGGTGTTCTCCGGCATGGACAAGTGGAAATCGACCGTGCCCAACCGGCTCTTATTCTCTCGCCGCCTCGACGGAGGCGCCTGGAGCCCGTTTGAAGCGGGCACGCACGCTTCCTACCGAGGACTGCCGCATGGAGCGCACCGCTTCGAAGTCCGCGCCATGGATCGA
>JBEKYD010000462.1:0-3826 GCA_049511335.1 Bryobacteraceae bacterium
GCGCATTTATGTAGATAAATTCACCAGATGAATAACGCATCGCGTGGCGGAGGCTTCGATGGATGGGGATCGGGCGAAACCGAACGTTATCTCACGTTCTGGCGCGAAAATTCAGGCTAGGCTGTCCCAGTCGCCTACCCAAGATGCTCTCCGCCGCCTGATCGTTCTCTTTGCGTGATTCCCTGTCCGTCGGCCCCCCGGGATGTTGCCGCAAAGCTCGGTTTTCCTTATTCTGAAAGTGATGGACGCGAACCTCACCCCGGACCAGAAGGCTTTCGCCCGCCGCGCGGTGGAAAGCGGACGGCTCCGCTCGGAAGAGGACGCCGTACGGGAGGCCCTTGCTTTATGGGAGGAACGCGAGCGGCAACGCGCTGAATTTCTCCTCACGCTTGACGATGCCCGCACTTCGCTAGCACGCGGGGATGGCCGCGCTATTACGCAAGACTCGATGCTGCAGCTCGCCAGGGAAGTGAAGGAACGCGGACGCGCCCGTCTTCTCGCGGAACTCGCCGGCTCCCGCTGATGGCCCATCGCCTAGCCCCCAGCGCCGAGGCCGATCTCGACGACATCTGGTTACACGTCGCGAAGGAAAGCGGCAGCATTGAGATCGCCAACCGTTCGATTGACACCTTCACGGACCGTTTCCTAGACCTGAGACACTGATCTGAGTCGCGACGACACTGGCGGGCCTGTTGGGAAAACGGTGTCGTGCCCGGAGTGGGCGCGGCCCTGATACCGCTCACCACAGATAGTCCTTAGCAATTTCCCGCTTTTCGTAGCTATCGAGCACGTGCACCACGCGAATCTTCTTCACTGAGACGGGCGAAAGCTGGCCGATGGGAATATAGATGATGGTGCGGCCCATCCGAGCGGCGATGGCGCGGAAAATCGAGCGCGGCGGGCGGGCCGCGACATAGACCACGTGGCGGTGGATGGAGTAATCGAGGCTGGCGAGCAGCAGCCGCTCGGACTTCGATTCGGCGAATTCGTAATCGGCATCCTGCCAAACGTCGTACATGCGGCGCGGCGGCAGAGTCATCAGGAAGCCGCCGTACTCGGCGCGGCCGATGCCGGGTCCCACCATGTTATCGAAGGGAAAGGTGGAGTAGAACGCCATGTCGGATTCGTTCTGGTTCTCTCCCAGCCAAGTGGTGAGGTACGGGTAGCGGTTGTCGCGGTCCTCGTCGAAAATCACCACCACCGAGCCGACTTCCCCTTGAATCTTCTGGAACTGGCGCACGTATACGCGGCCTTCGTACCACTTGCGAATGGTTTCGCGCATGTCGATGCCGTCCAGAATCGAGGTGGTGAAAGGCTCCACGCGGACGCGCTCTTCGGAAAGGATGCTCTTGCCCTTCGATTTCAGGAAGCGGCCATAATCTTCGATGATGAGGTCTTCGGGCGGATAGGAGCAGATACTGGCGCCGTTCAACTGGCTGGCCCACTCGCCCGGATATTTTTCCTTGCGGCGGGGCTTGAGGCCGTAAGGGTGAAGGCGGCGTTTGGTGCTGGGCAGGAGGCGCCGGAGGCGAATGCGGCGGGTATCGCGCCACATCGCCTCGCCCGAAATGCGCACGGTGGGCAACTCCTGGGACGTGATTTCCTGCGGAGGGTAGCGGTTGGCCGCTTCCCAGACTTCCCAGGCATAATTATCGTCGGCGACACTGCGCGCCGCCACGGTAAGATCGTACACGCCGGCGCTGAGCTCGTTGGCCACCAGGGCCAGGTTGCGGGAGTAACGGGCCAGCAGGCGCCGCTGCCAATGCGCGATGGATTCGCCGGTCTGGGCTTCGTACTCCTTGGCGGCGTCCCGGAACAGGGCCAGTTGGGCGTGGCGGCGGTCGATCAGGTTCGCGTCGGCTCCCCCGCCCTGGCCGCGAAAAGTTTCATAGCGCCACTGTAAAGCGGGGTATTCGGCGGCGATTTCCGCCAGCGAATCGGGATGCGGGTTAAGCAGCTCGATTCCCTCGCGGCGAATGCGGGCGAGGGGTTGGACTTGCGGCTCTTCCATGGCGTCGAGCACGGCATCGAGCAAGTTGAGCGAGACTACGATCATGACCTTGGCCGACGGGTCGCACCCCTGCAGTTTCCAGGCGATGCCCTGGGCGTGGCGGCCGATGTCCTCCGAGCGCGCCTGCGGGTAGACGCGATAGGCTTCCACGTAGCGTTCCAGCCCGATGTGGCGAATGGCATACGTATCGGGGTAGGAATCGTCGAGGTGAGGGTGCTCGCCGGCTTCCGGATCGGCGAAGACAATCTCGGCGCCGGTCTCGAGGCCGGTGCGAATAGCTTCGGTGAAAGGGTCGGCCGGTTCCACCAGTACGTAGGTGGCCAGTTCGTCGTCCTGGGTCTCGTCGGGGTAGAAGATGAGGGACATTTGCGGGAGGCGCGCCACCGCGCGTTTCCAGGCGGGCTCCAGGGTACCGGGCAATTCGACGGCGATCACCTGGGGGCGATGTTTGAGGATGGCGCGCCGCACCTCGGCGGCAAACTCCAGGCGTCCGGGAACGACCGGGAAATAAAGGAAGCGGCCGCGCTCGAGGCTCCCGGCTTCAGGCGTCGGAGGTTCGTTTGGAGCGAACATAGCGAAGCGCTTCCTCTCCGAGAACCTGTGCGATGGCTACTTCGAGGGCCGCACGTTCGTGAGTGCGTTCGGTCGCCAGACTTTTCAGCTTGATGGCGAAGCGGGCCACGTTGATGCCGTCCCGGACCGTGTAGCGTTCATCGGCGGCGTGGGCCATCTGCAGGAAGTCGGTGACGTACTGCAGGATGCGCTCCTCGGCGAACGGCAGGTTTTCGCGCAGGATGTGCAACTCTTCATCGCGCTCGGGAAAATCGATGAAGATCTGGGGCTGCAGGCGCGAATGGATATATTCGGGCAGTTCGAAGGTGGAGGCGTCGTCGTTCATGGTGGCGACCATGCGGAACTGCGGATGCGCCTTGATCTTGATGCCGGCCACGATGGACTCGACGTAGCGGCGGTTGTCGAGCAGCGGGGCCAGGCTGGCCCAACTCTTTTCGCTCATCCGGTTTCCCTCGTCGAGAATCGCGATACCGCCCCTGAGCATGGCGGTGACCAAGGGGGACGCCACGTATCGCAGGCTGCCCTCCCCTTGAATCACCGGAGTGACCAGCAAATCTTCGGGACGGGTGTCCATGGTAGCTTGCAGAATGTAGATTTCGCGGCCCATTCGCTTGCCGGCGGCATAAGCCAGGGTAGTCTTGCCTACCCCGGGTTTCCCCAGCAGGCGCGGGTTCATGGGCAGATCCTGTTCGTGCACCACCATCCAGGCCGCCAGCAATTGCCGCATGAGTTCGTCCTGACCCACCCACTGGACGGACAGTTCGTCGGGGTGGGCCAAATGAAGCGTTACGCCTTCAATCTCGACGGTCATGGTTGTCTACTATTATGGAGCACGCCGCGGACGGCGTATGGAAGAGGTTGAGGAGAAAGCGCGGTCAGGAGCAGTGAACGCAGTCGTCCTGGGGTTTGGCCGGCGGGTCGACTGCGGAATGGCCCGCGGCATCTTGTAAGTACAACAGAGCCCGCCGCGTAAGCTCGGGGGTGATCGGGTGGGGGTGGCGCAGCAGTGCGACCAGCATGCGGAGCCACGGAAGTTCGGCGGGCTGGATTCCGATCATGACCGTAGAGGCGCGCGGTTTTCGCATCGCGGCTATCGAATCTCCCTGAGGTGCTTTTCGGCTATTACCTGAATCCGGCGTGAAGAATGCGATTTCAAACCTAAATCGGCTTCAGTCGGTTAACCTTGCGCAGGATGCCGTTGGCCAGATCCTGGAGCAGTGGCGACTCTCGGAGGCGAAGAAC
>JBEKYD010000463.1:0-3821 GCA_049511335.1 Bryobacteraceae bacterium
CAGGCTGAGCCGGGGCAGGCCGGCTTGTTCGAGCAGGTTGCGCTCCAGGTACTGTTTTTCGAGCAGCGCCAGTTGCGGAGCGGTCATTTTGGAACGATAGGGGCGCAACTGGCGGTCAAGTTCCTGGCGCGAGGCGAGGTCCTGTTCCTCGGATTGGCCGTCGCGCGCATGGGCGATCATTTTCTCTTCGAGCACGGTCAGACGCTGCTCCAGGGATTCGAGGTCGGTGGCGAGCCTCCCTGGCGCCGCCTGATAACCCGCAGCAAGACCCGACACGGCATTAGTAGGGCGGACCCCCTGGCCCGCGCGGGACGCCCTCGTCCCGCTCTTCGCCACAAGAATCAAGCTCTGATACCGGCGGAGAGCCGGCCGGAACGCCGACTGCGGGCAGAATTGCCGCCTGGCAAGACCCTGCCCCGCCAATTGAGCCCACGCCCAGGCCTTCAGCTTGCTCGCAGAGCAATCGACGGGTCGATGCGGGAAGCGCGGCGGGCGGGAAGATAACCGGCGATGGCGGCCACGGCGGTCAGCACCAAGAGCACGCCGGCAAACGTGAGCGGATCGCGGGATGTCACGCCATACAGCAGGCCGCCCAGCGTGCGCGTCAGTGCCCAGGAAGCCGCGGCGCCTAGTAGCATGCCGATAGCGGCAAGAGCCACGGTCTGGCCCACGATGGCGGCTTGCAGGTTCGAAGCCGAAGCACCCAGGGCCATGCGAATGCCGATTTCGTGAGTTCGCTGGTTGACGGAATAGGACACCACGCCATAGATGCCAAGCGAGGCCAGAATGAGCGCAAACAGGGAGAAGCCGCCGAGCAGGAACACCACGACGCGGCGTGGCGACACGGCGCGATCGACCAGTTCCTGCAAGGTGCGGAAGTCCTGTCCGGGCAGGTTGGGCGCGATGGGCCGGAGGGCGGTGCGAATCGCGGAAGCGAGCTCCGCGGGCGGAAGCGAGGTACGGACTACCAGATCCACCGAAGCGATGTCGTGGCACTGGCGCATGGGCAGGTACATTTCATTGCCGGCGCCCTGCTCCAGGGCCAGGTGGCGGACGTTGCCGACCACGCCAACCACTTGGCGCTCGCCGCAGGCGCGAATGATCTTGCCGAGGGCGTTTTCGCCGGGAAAGAGATTACGGGCCATGGTCCGGTTGATCAGGATCACAGGCGTCGCGTCGATTCCATCGCGCGGGTCTAGGTCGCGGCCGGACTCCAGGGAAATGCCCATGGCGCCGATATAACCATCGGTGACGACGCGAACGAACGCGTCCGGAAAATTCCCCTTGGTATAGACGTAGCCTTTGGCGGGCGCACCCCAACTGCGGTTGCGGCCGAGCGGGAGGGCATCCGTCAATCCGGCCGCCGAGACGCCATGCACGGCGCGGACGCGGCGGAGCACGTCGTCGAAATAGGTATTCAGATCGCCGGGGGTGGAATAACGCACGCTAGGGTCCACGCGCACGGCGGCGGCGCGCTCGGGGCGGAAGCCGAGGTTCACATTGAGAACGCGAAGGAAACTCCGGACGAGAAGCCCCGCGCCCACCAGCAACACACAGGCGAAGGCGACCTCGGACACCACCAGCCCGCTGCGAACCAAATTCCGCCCGCGGCCCGCACTGGAACCGCGGTTGGCATCCTTTAGGGCGTCGTGCAAGGCGCCGGCGGAGACATGGATCGCGGGGGCCAGACCGAAAAGAATCCCGGTGAGAAGGGCGGCGAGAAGAGCAAAGGCCAAAGCGTTCGTATCGGTGCGCACGCTGGCAAGCAGGGGGATCTTCACCGCATCCAGGTGGGATAGAACGCGCGTGCCGAAGGTGGCCAGAAACACGCCCAAAACGGCTCCGCAGCCGGAAAGGGCTACGCCTTCGGTAAGCATTTGTTGGATCAGACGGCCGCGGCCGGCGCCCAGCGCGGTGCGGATGGCGATTTCTTTCTCGCGGGCGGCGGTGCGGGCCAGCAGCAGGTTGGAGAGGTTGGCGCAGACGATCAGCATGACCACGCCGACCGCACAGGCGAGCACCACCAACGCCAGGCGAAGTCCGCCGCTGACGTGTTCCGCCAGGGGTTTGACGTAGCCTTCGAAGTCGTTACGCTCGCGGTGTGCGTCGCGGATCTGCTTGCCGAGGATGGTCAGTTCGGCCTGCGCCTGGCGGGCGGAGACGCCGGGCCTGAGACGGCCGATAATGGCGAGCGTGTTGCCCCAGCGGTTGGTTTCCTTGCTGAGCGGGAAGGGGAAATAGAGATCGATATGGCTGCCGGGCGTGAAAACCGAGGCGAAATCGAACGAGGCCGGAAGAACGCCGATCACCGTGACCGGCTCATTGTTGAGAGTGAGGGCGCGGCCGACAATAGCGGGATCGGAACCGAAGCGCCTGGCCCACAGGCCGTAGCCCAACAGCACCGCTTTGGGCCCGTGCCATTTGCATTCCTCGGCGTTGAACAGGCGGCCGAGCTGGGGCTGGACGCCGAGCACCTGGAAGAAATTCTCCGAAACCGGCACGCCGCTGAGGCGTTCCGGCTCGCCGTCGCCGCTGAGCAGATTGTCGCCCACGCCGTAGAAGGCGAAGTAAGCCGCCAAGTCGGAAAAAGACCGATTGGCGGCGCGCAGGTCGATCAGGTAATCCACCTGCGTGGTCTGGCCCGAGAGGCCGCTCACGTCGTGGTTGGTAACCCACGCCAATTGTTGCGGATCGCGGAAGGGCAGGGGCCGGAGCAGCACTGCGCTGACCACGCTGTAAACCGTGGCGCCGGCGCCGATACCCAGGCCAACGATCAGAATGGCAAAAACGGCAAAACCCGCATCTTGCCGCAAAGTGCGAAAGGCGTAGCGCAGATCTTGCAGCAGGCTATCGAGGGCAGAGCGAAAGCGCTCCGAGGCACGGGACAGCGTCATGCACTGTTATACTGCCGCTTGCGAAAAAGGTTACGAAAGCGCGTCTGAGCTGGGGACCCGCGGTTTCCCGCGTCGCTATTTTGCGGTCGCCGGTGCCGCCGACAGGGGCTGCGGACCGGACGGGGTCATCGCCCGAAAATCGGTGGTGAAGACGTGGGTGGTGCCTCCCGAGGTGTCGACGATCTCAAGCGAGGGGAGCAGGTTACAGGTGGGGCTCACCGGAATGACCGTGGATCCCGCAGCCGCTGAGACCGTCTGCGTGATGACCACGGCGCGGATTTCGGTACGCGGACTGGTCACACTCGGTAGTGCGTAGGGCGCAGAAACAGCCTGCCCCGGCGCAATGCTCTTTTGGAGGGGCGTTCCCACCACGGCACCCGACACATTGACGAATTCGAGCGTCACGGGACATGCTGCGGCGGTGGCACTGGCAGTGGTGCCGGGCTCCTGTAGGTTCAACACATTGAGCTGGGCGGTCTCGCTGCTGGCTAATCCCACAATCCCCGAGGTCACAGCGGACTGAAAGGCGGTCGTGACCTGGGCCTGCGCGAGAAACTGCGAGCCGAATAGAACGGCTCCGGCAAACGCGATCCTTTGGAATGCACAACGTGACATGAATGGTCTCCCAGGATGATAGTAGTCCAAAAGTAGTGCGCCGAAAAGGGTAAATAGATCGTCAATCACGGCGATTTTCCCAGTACTTATTCAACTAGGGGGCTGTGGAGCCGCAGCCACGGTTTCGATGAACGGTGTTGGGGCTAAAGTCTTCCATCGGAGCAGCCGATTATTCCCCTGCTTATGCGAAGACGTGTTGCCCTACTATCTATCTTTTTCATGCTGGCAGCCCCAGTCGTGTCTGCGCAGTCCCGCGTTCTGCCTTTGATGTTTGAGCCCAACCTGGGCCAGGCAAACTCGGCTGAGGAATTC
>JBEKYD010000464.1:0-3816 GCA_049511335.1 Bryobacteraceae bacterium
CGCGCGGATATTTTGGAATTTACGCCGGAGGGCAAGGACCGCAAGATCTATGCCTGGGGCATTCGTAACGCCGTCGGCATCGCGGTGAATCCGTCCGATGGAGTGCTGTGGGCGTCGGTCAACGAGCGCGACGCTTTGGGCGACAACCTCGTCCCCGACTACATCACTCACGTTCAGGAAGGCGGATTTTATGGCTGGCCGTGGTATTACATGGGCGGCCATCAGGACCCGCGCCTGGAGGGCAAGCATCCCGAGCTGAAGAACAAGGTGATTGTGCCGGACGTGCTGCTGCAGCCGCACAACGCGTCGCTCGAAATGACCTTCTACCGCGGCTCCCAGTTCCCGGCCGAATATACCGGCGAGATTTTCGCCGCCGAGCACGGTTCCTGGAACCGCGCCAGCCGTACCGGCTATGAAGTGATCCGCGTACCGGTAAAGGACGGCAAAGCCAACGGCGAATACGAAGACTTCATGACCGGCTTCGTGCTGCCCAACGGCAACGTCTGGGGCCGCCCGGTGGGCGTGGCCGTGGCGCAGGATGGCTCGTTGATCGTAACCGACGACGGTTCGAGCACCGTCTGGCGAGTAAGTTACGAAAAGTAACTTGCCGGGTCACCGTGGGGCAGACCCGGGCAGACCATCGTTTTTTTGTGGTCTGCCATACACCCCGCACTCGACGGGATCCAGGAGCATGAAATAAAGGCTGGCTGGCAGACCACAACAAACGATGGTCTGCCCCACGCGCGGCCCTTACGCCGTGCCCAGGTATTCCTCAATCCGCCGCCGGCATTCTTCAGTCGATATCTCGCCGGTTTCTAGGCGCAGGCCCTGGCCGGTGTAGGGATGTTGGCGCGCGCGCTTGGCAACCACGCCCGGGTCTAGGTCGGCGCGCTCCGCGTCGAACCCGCGAACCCTCTGGCGCTCGCCAGCGATCTCCGGCGCGATGTGGCATTCGATCCACTTGAGACGCGCACCGCTCGCGGCCACGGCACGCGCCAGATCGTCGCGGTCGTCGCCATGCCGGTACGGCGCGTCGAGAATGACCGAACGTCCGGCGCGCACCAGCAATTCCGCCGCGAAGTGCATGGCGCGGTAAGCGGCGTGCCGGTCGGCTTCGGTGTGGGTGCCAGGTAGGATGCGCTGGCGGGTCGCATCCATGGACAAGTGCTCCCAACCACGGTGCCTCGCGAGTTCGGTTGCGAGCGTGGTCTTTCCCGAACAGGGAGGGCCGCTGAGGACGACCAGCATTGGCGCGGCGTCACTCGGGCCGTCCACTACTCGATCGCTTTCTGTTTGCGGAACCAATCGATCAGAATGTCGCGCAGCAGGCCGACGTCGTTGGGAAACTGGAGACCCGTGGTGTGCAGGCTTTCGGCCGTATTCTGGTTGGCGGCAACGAAATCGGGCACGGCGAGAGTATACTCGCGGTCCGGGTCGACCGTCTTTCCGCCCAACACCACCGGCGGCAGATCGCGGCCCTTGAAGGTGCCAACCACGACGCGGTTATCGAACGGCATGATGATCCAAATGTTCCGCTCCAGCAATTGGCCCTCTGGCAGCACGTCGCGCACGCTGCCGCGATTGACGAACGCGAAATTCGCTCCGGTCTCCTCGCGAATCGCCCGCTCCATCAAGCGCTTGATCTCGTCCCTGCTGGTGAAACTGTGCCGCGCAACCGCCAGTGGCCGGTCGACCCGCGCCTTCACTTGGTCTTCCCAATACGCAACTTGCTTGGCCACGTCCGGCGCTGGCGGCGTTCCGGCCGCGACGGGAATGATTTTCCACTTCCAGGACACCGGCGTTTTCCTTTCGGTGTCAACTTCCAAGTCCAGCCGTCCCAACTCTTCGGTGTAACTCTTCACCCGCACCATGATTCTGCCATCCACCATCTGTGGTTCGGCGATGCCGGTATGAACGTGGCCCGAAACCACCACCGGAACATCCGGCACTTGCTCCAGCACGGCGGCTTCTTCGCGCGCATCGATATGCGCCAGCAAGACCACCAAATCGGATTGGGGGCGCAACTCGGCCGCATACCTGCGCGCGGCTTCGACCAGGGAACCGGCATGCCACTCGCTCAGCGCTTTCGGAAACACCAGCCCCGGCAGGGTCTCGGTCATAGCCCCAATCACCGCTACGCGCAGGCCGTTGACTTTCAAAATCACGTACGGCTTGGCGAACAACTGGCCGTCCTTGCCCACCATGTTGGCGCTGACCATGGGGTAGTTGACCGTCGCGATAAACTTGCGCGTTTGCATCCATCCGTAATCGAAATCGTGATTGCCGATGGTAGCGGCGTCGATCCCCAGAAGATTGGATAGCTCGAATACCGGCAAGCCTTGAAAGATCGTCGATACCGGCGTGCCTTGGGCCAGGTCGCCGGCGTTCAGCAGAATGCACGCCGTGCAGCCTTCGCGCTCCCGGCGGATCACCGTGGCCAAGGCGGCAAATCCGCCCTTGCCGTTATCGAGCGCAGCGAGGTGCGCGTGGATATCGTTGATGTGCAGAATGGTAAGCGGGCGAACCTCGCCGCTGAGCTGGCAGGCGGCCGCCGCGACCAGCACCAGCGCGCACCGCAGAAAATTTCGCTTCACTCGAATCATTCTATCCCGTGCGATCATGAGATTTCCCATGCGGCCCGACATGCAACACGATGAGCAGGAGTGGTTGGCGGCGGCGCGCGCGGCGCTCGAAATCGAAGCGGGCGCGGTGTCGGCCGCGGCGGCCCGCCTGGGCGCCGAGTTGATTCGCGCCGTGGATCTGATCGTGGATCACCCCGGCAAGATCGTGGTCACGGGCATGGGGAAATCGGGGCACGTGGCGCGCAGCATCGTGGCCACCTTGTGCAGCACCGGCACGGCGGCCGTGTTCCTGCATCCGGCCGAAGCCGCGCACGGCGACCTGGGCGTTTACACGCCCGGCGATCCGACCGTGCTGATTTCGAAACATGGCGCGTCTTCCGAGTTGCAGGATCTGATTCCCCTGCTGCGCGATTTCCACTCGCCGCTGATCGGCATTCTCGGCAGCCGCTCTTCTCCCGTGGCCACGCGTGTGGACGTGCTGCTCGATGCCTCGGTGGAACGCGAAGCCGATCCCAACAACCTGGCCCCCACCGCCAGTGCCGTCACCGCGCTGGCCATCGGCCACGCCCTGGCGGTCGCCCTGATGCGGGCACGGCGATTCACCGCCGAAGAATTCGGCCGCTACCACCCGGGCGGCCAGTTGGGACGCAACTTGCGCCTTTCGGTGGGCGAAACCATGCACCCGGTGGCGGATGCCGCGGTTGTATCTCTCGAAGCCAATCTGAAAGAGGTCATCATCGCCATGACCCGGCGGCCGCTGGGGGGCGCCCTGGTAATCGCGCCCGATGGCGCGCTGGCCGGCCTGCTTACCGATGGCGATCTGCGCCGCGCCCTGACCGCTCACGACGATATCCGCACGCTCAACGCCAGCGACATCATGACCCGGACGCCAGTCGCCATCGGACCCGAAGCCAGCCTGGCCGAAGCGCTCGACCGCATGGAGCGCCGCGCCTCGCAGATTTCCGTTCTGCCCGTAATAGACCCCACCGGCCGCGCGCTCGGCCTTTTGCGCCTGCACGATATCTATCTCGGCGCGCGACGATAGCCGGAGCCCAACCGGGCCTGAGAGGCCGCCGCAGACCGTGGGCCCATGAGTGCTAACTTAAGCTCGGTGTATTTGTTTACCGTGCCGGCGACCAAGTTTTGCCTCGGTGCCCACGGCGGGGCGCGAGCATCCGGTTGACGTCATCGATGGAGAAAGCGTCGGGATCGTAATCGTCGCCAACCCAATCCT
>JBEKYD010000465.1:0-3797 GCA_049511335.1 Bryobacteraceae bacterium
CGTTCCTCATCGCTGAGGACGCCGTCGTTAGCTCGTTCCGCAAGGACATTGATCCGCGTCTGGACTGCGGGGTCGACACGAAATTCGGCCACCCGTTGAGCCGACTCAGCGTCGAGGCAGCGGCTGAACGGTTCAAAAAGGTCGTCGAGCGGTGTGGCAAGGTCGCCCATATCCAAGACGGTACCACAAGCCGCCCTATTTCCGGTTCGGACATCGCCCGGGCCGCTAGAATACATAGATGGAACAAGCCCTCAACGACACGCGGCAGGCTCTGCGGCGCTTGCGGCGCAGCCCCGGATTCACGGCGGCGGCGCTGGTTACGCTGGCGCTGGGGATTGGCGCCAATGCCCTGATCTTCAGCGTGGTGAATGCGGTCTTTTTGCGGCCGCTTCCGTACCGCGACGCCGGCCGGCTGATTTGGGCTACGGAGTTCTTTCCGAAATTCAACCGCTCCATGGCGCCGTCTCCCGAGTATGCAGCCTGGAAGCGGTACAGCACGGTATTCGACCGAATGGAGGCGATGGGGCCAACCTTCGGCAATAACCTGACCAGCGCCAATCGGCCTGCCCAACGGGTCCAAACGGCGCACGTAACACCAGGCTTCTTTGCGATGGTAGGGATTGCGCCTCGGCTGGGCGCCGGCTTCAACCCAAACAGCCTCGACCCGAACGCCGGGCCTGCCGATCGGCCGGTGGCCATGGTGAGCGACGCGCTGTGGCGCGGCTACCTCGAAGCCGACCCCGGCGTGGTGGGCAAAAGCGTCACTCTGGATGGCAAGCCGATCACGATTGCCGGAGTGATGCCAGCGGGCTTCGTCTACCCGGATGGCGCCGATGTTGCGATTTGGCTGCCCGACGCCGTTCCGGCTGCCGCTACCGTGCCAAGCCGCAATCCCCAGGCGGTGCGCCCGATTGGCAGGCTTAAACCTGGCGTTACCATCGAGCAGGCGCGCGCCGAGCTGGAGCGGATCGCGCGAGGCATGGACCATCATTATCCCGCTCCCTTTGCGGGCTATCACGCGGCAGCGAAGGTCCGGGTCGTCTCGCTGCAAAAGCAATTGACCGCGGATTCCCAAACCGCGGCCGCGGTGCTGATGGGCGCGGTCGGTTTTCTGCTCTTGATTGCGTGCGCCAACGTGGCCAATCTGTTTCTGGCGCGCGCGGTAACACGGCGCAAGGAGATCGCCATGCGAATCGCCATCGGCGCTATGCGGCGGGACATCGTTCGCATGCTGCTCGCTGAAAGCGTGCTGCTGGGTGCGCTGGGGGGATCGATGGGGATCGCGTTCCTGGTTTGGGGAAGGGACGCGGTGAAGTTTCTGCTGCCCAAGGCGCTGGCGCGGGGGATACCCATCGACTGGCGCGTGCTGGCGTTTACGGCGGGTTGCTCGCTGGCCGCTGGGCTGCTCTTCGGGCTGGCGCCGTCGCTCGCGGCTTCGCGTGCCGATGTTAATTCGGGCCTGAAGGAAACCGCCATTCGGTCCGGGGGAAGCTTGCCGGCTTGGTTGGCGGCGGGCCAGATCGCGCTTTCTCTGGTGCTGCTGGCGGGCGCCGGCTTGACGATCCGCAGCTTTCTGCTGTTGGCTTCCACCGATCCGGGCTTCGATGTCCGCAATGTTCTGACGGCGACAGTGATGCTGCGGCCGGCCGACGTTTATGGGCCCGAGCGGCAGGTGGAGTTCTTCGGCCGGATGCTGGCTGGGATCGAGCGATTGCCGGGCGTCCGCTACGCGGCGGTGACCAGTGCGCCTCCCATGGCGCAATTCAGCGCGATTGAAACCGGCGTGCGCGCCGATGACGGACCGGAAACCAACGACATTGTGTCGCTCGCGTCGGTCAGCCCGAAGTACTTCCAGGCTCTCGGAATCCCGCTGGTATCCGGCCGGATCTTTGACGCACGCGACGGCCGCGAGGGAGCTCCGGTAGCCATCGTGAACCAAACCCTGGCGCGCCTGCTCTTCCAGGGGCGCAGCCCGCTGGGCCACCGAATCGACGCAGCCGTGACGGTGGTGGGGGTGGTGGCGGATATACGGCATCGCGCGCTGGACGACAAGGTTTGGCCCGAGTTGTTTCTACCGTTCGAGCAATCGCCCTCGCCGTGGATCACGCTCCTGGTGCGCGGCGCTGGCGAGCCCGCCGCGCTGGCCGCCCCGATCCGGCGCGTGGCGCAAGCGATCGATCCCAGCCAACCGCTATTCGATGTGGGATTGCTGGAGCGGAGGGTCTCGGAATCTCTGGCCGGGCGGCGCGAGCGCGCAACGATCCTGGGCGCGTTTGCGGCTCTGGCGCTGCTCATCGCGGTGGTGGGAATCTACGGCGTGATGTCTTATTCGGTGGCGCGGCGGGCGCATGAAATCGGCCTTCGCATGGCGCTGGGCGCGGGGCGCGGCGATGTGTTGCGAATGGTGGTAGGGAGCGGATTGCGCATGGCCGCTTTCGGCATGGCGATCGGCCTGGCCGGCGCGCTCGCGGCCACTCGGGTACTCAGAACGTTCCTGTACCGGATCGAGCCCACGGACCGGACCACGTTTTGCGCGGTCTGCGCAATTCTTGGAGCAGCGGCGCTTCTGGCGAGCTATCTGCCCGCACGCCGCGCGGCCAGCGTGGATCCGATTGCGGCGCTGCGCCGGGAATAGCGATTTTGCGTTTCAAGCTGATCAGTTGCGAAGTATTGTTTCGCGAAATGTGCGACGCCTGCGCGCATTCGCCGCACCAGGTGGACGTGGAATTTCTGCCCAAGGGGCTGCACGACCTGGGCGGCAAGCCGATGGCGGCGAAGGTTCAGGAGGCGGTGGACCGCGCGCCGGCGAGCGTGTACGACGCGATTCTGCTCGGCTACGGGCTCTGCGGCCTCGGCCTCGACGGAGTCGTTCCACGGCACACGCGCCTGGTGCTTCCGCGCGCCCACGATTGCATCGCGCTGCTGATGGGCGGGCGCGAACGCTACCAGGCGTACTTCGACGCCAACCCGGGCACGTATTACCGCTCGACCGGCTGGCTCGAGCGCGGCAAAGGTTTGCAACAGTTGACTCCCGGCACCATGGGGTTCGACCAGTCGCTGGACGCGCTGGTTCGCAAGTACGGCGAGGACAACGGACGCTACCTGTACGAGGAGATGACGCACTACCGCTCGCAATACCGCAAGCTGGTATATATCGAGACGGGGTTGGAGGCAGGCGGGAAGTTCCTGGCTGAAGCAGCCGCCGAAGCCGGCGAAAACGGCTGGGCTTTCGAACGGCTCCGGGGCGACCTGGCATGGCTGCAGCGCATGGTGGAGGGCCAATGGGCGGACGGTGAGTTCGTGGTCGTCGAGCCTGGCCAGCGCATCGCCGCCACCTATGACAGCCGCGTGGTGAAGGCCGAGGCGACACAGGCTTCGGCCTGTGAAGGCAGTCAAATTTTAGGCGGGACAGGACACTAGATCGCTGGTGAAACTCGAACTTCATCCCTCGGCGCGCCGGACGCTGGTCGATCAGCTTTTTGAGGCGGGCGTGGAATTCCCCTGCGGCGGCGAAAGCGCCTGCGGCGGGTGTAAGGTGCGGGTGCTGGAAGGCGAGGTTCCGGTCACCGCAAGCATGCGGCAGGCGCTCAGCCAGGAAGAGATCGACGCTGGCTGGCGTTTGGCCTGCTGCGCGGCGTATGCGCCCGGGGTGTCGCGGGTGGCGATCGATGTAGGGCAGTGGTTCGCCGCCGTGCTCACCGACGAAACCGAGGTGCCCATCGAGCCGCGCCCGGGATGGGGCGCGGCGATCGACCTCGGCACCACCACGCTGGTGGTTCAAGTGGTGGATCTCGGGA
>JBEKYD010000466.1:0-3764 GCA_049511335.1 Bryobacteraceae bacterium
GGTGTGGCGTCCGTTTTTCGCTCTCCCACCCTCCACCGCGGCCTCTACTTGCGCTACCTCCGCATGTTGTATGAGGTCTTCAGCCTGGTGCAGCGCTCCGGAACCCGCGTGCTCGAAATCCACGTGGAACAACCCGAGTCGAGTGAGATCTTCTCCCGCTATCCCGACCTGATCGAAGACCCCGAGACCCGCGACTTCGTTTGCGATTCGCTGCGCATGCTGGTCATCGGCGCCACCACGGCGCGCGAGTTGGATCGTCTGCTGGAGCTCGATATCGACGTGCAGCGCCGCGGCAGGCAGGAACCGGTGGTGGCCCTCAGTGTAGTGGCCGATGCCCTTCCGGGGCTGGGCATCGTGGCTGCGGTTCTGGGCGTGGTGATCACCATGCAAGCCATCGGCGCCGCGCCCGAAACCGTCGGCCAAAAAGTTGCCGCCGCCCTGGTCGGCACCTTTCTCGGCATTCTGCTCTGTTACGGAGCCGCCGGCCCCCTGTCCGCCCGCCTCGGCCACCTGGCCGAGCAGCATGTCCAGTTCCTCGAAGTGTTGCGCACCGCCATGGTGGCATTTGCCCGCGGCGCTTCGCCCATTCTGGCCGTGGAGTACGCCCGCCGCTCGATTCCGGTGGAGCTGCGCCCGTCGTTCCTGGAACTCGAGTCCACCATTCGCCGCGACGCGCGCGTCCCCCTCGCTCCGCCGCCACCAGGAGTTTTCGATGCCCCGTCACACGATTCCTGAGGATGTACCCGAACCCGACGCATGGGCGCCCTCTAGTTCCCGGCGCCTCCCTCCCGCGCACCGCGCCGGCGCCTGGAAGGTCGCCTACGCCGATTTCGTCACCGCCCTCATGGCCATGTTCATCGTGTTGTGGATGATGAACGCCACCGACCGCGTCAAACAATCCGTCAGCGGTTACTTCCGCGATCCGCGCGGCTACACCCGCACCCTCGGCGCCGGGTCGGCCCACTCTGCCGAAGGCATCAAAGTCGAGAAAAAAAACCTCGGCGACGTGCGCCAGCAGATTGAAGCCGCCCTGGCGCGCATGCCCGACTTCGACCGGCTCCGCCGCAACGTGCAATTCAGCGTCACCGGCGAAGGCCTGCGCATCGACCTGATCGAAACCGAGCAAGGCTTGTTCTTTCCCAGCGGCAGCATCCAGCCCACCCCCGCCGGCGAAAACCTGTTGGCCGGTCTCGCCGAACAAATGGCCCGCTTGCCCAATCGCCTCGTCATCGAAGGCCATACCGACGCCCGCCCCTTCCGCGACCGGAGCCCCAATTCGGCCTACGGCAACTGGGAGCTCTCCGTCGAGCGCGCCAATGTCGCCCGCCGTATCCTGCACACCCACGGCGTCCGCCCCGAACAAATCGTCGAGGTCCGCGGCTTCGCCGACCAGCACTTGCTCCGTCCCAACGCCCCCACCGATCCCGCCAACCGCCGCATTTCCCTGGTAGTCAAATTCAACCAGGACGGCAGCGTACCCCAACCGTAGCGCGTGGAATGGCTGGTGTTAAGGTGGGGCAGGCGATTTCGCCTGCCCTATCCCGCGTTCCGCGCAGCGGACGCGGAGCCTCGCTCAGACTGCGGGCAGGCGGCGCCGCCAACCTGTACAGGCGTACACTCAGATTCCCGGCGTTTTGCTAGCCAGTCGCGCTGGCCTCCACTCTTGTGCCGCGCGCCCCCGCCCGAGGACGCAACTCTCTAAGTGCTAAACTCACGACAATAGCGTGCTCACCCTGCGAATCGGTCACACCGCTTCCCGCGTGAAAGTGACGGTGGAAGGCGCCGGCCCGCGCCATACCGACGACCGCCCGTTCTCCTTAAAACTCTCCGCCCAGGACGCGGAAGACATTCGCTGGTATCTGGAGGATTACCGCATCTATCCGGTCGATCCCCAGCCGAAGATCGCCCAGCGAATCGAGCGGCGCATGAGCGACATCGGGCGGGAACTGTTCCACGCCGTGCTGGCGGGCAGTAAAGCGTGGAGCGCCGTCAGCAATCGCCTCGCGGATACGCGGATCGAGATCGACACCGAGCTCGAGGACGCGTTGGTCCCTTGGGAGCTGTTGCGCGATCCGGTTGCGGACCTGCCGCTGGCGCTGAGTGTCGCCTCCTTCGTGCGTTGTCACCCCAGCCCCGCCCTCCGTCCGAACCCGCGGAAGCCGGCCGCGGGAAAGATTCGCATCTTGCTTGCGATCTGCCGGCTCGAAGACGACAAGGTTTCGTTCCGTTCCGTAGCGCGGCGCCTCATTCGCGGGCTGAGCGGCGAGGCGCGCGAGCCGTTCGACCTGGAACTACTCCGCCCGCCCACCTTCGAGCAACTCTCGAAGCGCCTCCGCTCGGCCAAGGCCAAAGGCGAGCCGTTTCACGCGGTCCACTTCGATGGCCACGGTCTGGCCGGGGAAGTATTCTTCGAGAACCCCAAGCTCAAAGGAAACGCCGAACCGGTGAAGGCCGCCGAGTTGGGCAAGCTGCTTCACGAAGCCGGCGTGCCGCTGCTCATTCTGAACGCCTGCCGGTCGGCGGATAGCGAAGCGCCCGAGCAGCCGGTCCAGGCAGCCGATCTCCACCAGCGTATCCGCCAGTTCGGATCCTTCGCGCACGCCGTGATGGATTATGGCGCTTCGGGCGTGCTGGCGTGGCGCTACAGCGTCTTTGTCGATACCGCGGCGCAATACATGGCCGACCTATATGCCGCGCTGGCCTCGGGTTCGCCGCTCGGCGAAGCGGCCACCATGGCGCGAAAGCAGTTGCAAAGCGCCGAGCGGCGGGACATCGAGGATTGGACCGTCCCTGTCGTATTCGAGGCCGCCCCCATTCGATTGTTCCGGCCGGCGGAAGCCCCATTGGAAGTCAAGCTCCAGCCCGCCGGCCCCGCGGATTCGGCCCTGCCGCAGGCTCCCGACGTGGGTTTCATCGGGCGCGATGAAACCATCCTCCGGCTCGACCGGACCTTCGATGAGCAGCCCATCGTCCTGCTGCACGCCTATGCGGGCAGCGGCAAAACCACCACCGCCGTGGAGTTCGCGAACTGGTACCGGCAAACGGGCGGCTTGTCCGGGCCGGTGCTGTTCACCTCCTTCGAGCGGCACAAACCGTTGCCCCAGGTGTTGGACGAGTTGGGGCGTGTGTTCGAGGGCGCGCTGGCCAAGAGCGGCATTCAATGGCTGACTCTCGATGACGCTCAGCGGCGCGAAGTGGCTCTTCAGGTTTTGCGCCAGGTTCCCGTGCTGTGGATCTGGGATAACGTCGAACCGATCGCCGGCTTCCCGGCGGGTGCGCCTTCGGCCTGGAGCGCGGCCGAACAGAAAGAATTGGCGGATTTCCTGCGCGCGGCTCGGGTGACCAAGGCGAAGTTTCTGTTGACCTCGCGACGCGACGAGCGCGCCTGGCTGCACGACCTGCCGGCGCGGATTGAGCTGCCCCCAATGCCCTTCGATGAGTGCGTCCGCATGACGGAGGAACTGGCGAAGAAGCGGGGTCGGCGTCTGGAAGACGTGGACGACTGGCGTCCGCTGCTGCGCTTCACCCAGGGCAACCCGCTGACCTTGACCGTCCTGGTCGGGCAGGCCTTGCGCGACGGGCTGAAGACCCGCGACCAAATCGCCAGCTTCGTCCGGAAGCTTCAGGCGGGCGAGGAAGTCTTTAATATTACAACGTTAGGTATTGACATCCGTTTCGAGGCATGGTAGTCTCTGGCATGACCGAGATCCAAATCAGAAAGTGCCATGAACGTTTGGAACGCTTCCTAGTGGATTTGTTGGAAC
>JBEKYD010000467.1:0-3746 GCA_049511335.1 Bryobacteraceae bacterium
GCGCCAGCGCGTTTCCCAGGTTGTAATGTGCGGCCGCGCGATCGGGCTCGACCCGCAGCGCCGCTTCAAATTCGGCGACGGCGTCCGGTAGCCGGCCGGGAGTTCGCGCCAGCGCGTTCCCCAGGGAGATGTGCGCGTCGGTGTCATCCGGCCGAATCCGGATCGCCGCTTCAAACTCGGCAGTCGCGTCTGGCAGCCGTCCCGGGATTCGTGCCAGCGCGTCGCCCAGATTGTAGTGCGGCCGCGCGCCTTCCGGGCAGACATTCACGGCTCTGGTCCAGAGACTGAGATCGTCGTGCCAGTCGAAATTGCGGGCGTAAGTTCGCCCGGCGAGCGCGAGGCACACGAGCGTTGTTGCGACCCACGCCGTCCGTACCACGACGGGTCGCTTCAGCGAGAGCCGCGCGCTTAGCAACTGTAGGGCCACAATCAGGCACCCGGCAAGGCCGACTGACGGCAGATAGACGAACCGTTCCGCCATGATGCTCCCGATCAGAATCACCAGGTTCGAAGTCGGCAGCATAGCGATGAAAAAGAAACCGAGGAAAAAGAACAACGGCTTGCAGGTGCGGCGCCAACGGACGGCAAGGAAACTCGCGCCGAGACAAACCGCTAGCACGATGAGCGTCTTCAAATCTTCCCAGCTAGCCGGCCTCCAGCCGAATAACGGCACCGCATTATAGGAATAGTCCGGCGCCAGACGGGCTGGCCAGACAAACAGCCACAGGAACTTGCCAATCACCTTAACCGCGGTCAGCCGCGCGGTCCAGAAATCGGTACCCGCCAGGGGATTCTCGGCGAAGGCAATCATCATAATATGCATTTGCAATTGGCCGCGAAGATAGAAAAATGCGGCGAACGGCAAGGCCAGGGCGCCATAGGCCGGAGCGCGCCCGCGCCACGTCGAGCGCGCAGGCCAAGTCAGGTCGTAGAGCAGCATCAAGCCGGGTAACACGGCTGCGTTCTCTTTTGAAAAGAGCCCGGCTGACTGAAAGGCGACCATAGCCGCCAGCCAGGCCAGCTTCCGCCGCCCTGCGGCTGGCGTGCTTCTCACATAGCACAACAAGCCCGCCAATACTCCGAAGGCTGCCAGCAAATCGGCGCGCCCCACGATATTGGTGACGGATTCCGTGAGCAGAGGATGCAACCCCCAGATCCCGGCCAGCGCCAAAGCCAGCTCAGGCTCCCCAAAAACCAATATGCCCAGCCCGTATACCAGTGAAACGTTCGCCCCGTGCAGCGAAAAATTGACCCAGTGATAGCCCGCCGGACGCAACTGGTTACCGAAGCCGGCGTAATTCAGCAGGTAGGATAAGGTGGTCAGCGGCCGATACAGGCCCGAGGCCACGTTGGTGTGCCAATACTCGCTCGTCACAATGAGCTCGACGTTCTGCGCCGTGGCCGCGCGGATCCGAGGATCCTTCGCAATCACCACCGCATTGTCGAACACCATGCCCGCTTGGAAGGAATTCGAATACGCCGCCAAAGCCAGCGTCCAAAGCATCAGGATTCGCCATGCGTGCCACCGCCAGACCCCGTCTGCTGCCTCGGCTGCAGAGGGTTGACTCGGGGCGGACTGCCGGGTGTCACGCGCCCTCCGCAGCTTGCGATTTTGCCTCAATTCACGAGACAGTATAGCGCCGAAGGAGTTTCCCGAGGCAAGATTCGCTGGTTGACTAAGGTCAACTTATCCGGACTCGCGCCAGGCAGCTTTCGGGTTTTCGGCGGATCATTCTCCCGTCGGATCAACTGCAAGGACGAGTGGTTCGGTAGCCACCTGCATGACCTTGGTGGCTAAGAGGGTGGATTCCTACTGCTTCCTGGATGGTGTTGCGAAGCGGGCGGTGAAACCCTGGGCGGCCCTGCCCGGGCAAACACGGATACCATGCGCTCCTCTGGCAGGCCACTTCCGAGTTGCACCGTGTCCCTCGTGTCTTCAGCGGCTATCGCCTTGAAAACCGATCACCATCCGACTCTATTTTTGAATCACAAGATTGTTGGTCACGTCACGGACGTCCTGCACATGTTTTGCCAGGGCAGATACGCGGTCCTTGTCGGCTTGACTCGACACCTCGCCCTCAAGCGTTACGTTCCCGTTTTTGACGATGATATGGATCCGCTTAACCTCCTCTACCAGGTAAATGGACATTTGCTTGTTGATCGATTCGAGAATGGCGTACCGGATCCGGTCATCGATCGCGGATTCCGGCAGCACCTCAATGTCGTTTTGCACGCTGGCCACGCCTTCGATCCTCTTGACAGCGTTTTCGGCATCGCGTTTCAGATCCGCGTGAACCACGGCTCCGAGCAGCGTGACTTTGGCGCTATCGACGCGATAAGCGAGCCAGTCGAAAGCCGTGTAGCCCGGGACCAGCAACAGCTCGTGCTGGACCTCCCGAACCAGATTATCCGCGGCGACGCTCGATACCGCGGATGCAATCACCCCAAGAACGATGACCAACGGTGTTCGCATTGCTCCTCCGTTCGGGGAAGTCTACCATATTCACGCGGTTACTGGTTCCTGGGCGCGGTGGAACGCGTCGCGGGCCGCAACCCGAGCCGCAGCCGCCCGCTACCCTCGTAAATTCCGGCGAACTTCCCGGCCAGGTGCTCGGCCATCACCGCATCGCCTGCAAGGTTGACCCTGGGCAGCGCGGAGATGAGGTGGCTGCCGCCCCAGTTCTCGCTTCAGTCTTTCGCCGATTCGATCCGCATGCTGTAGAAACTGCGGTATACGAAAACCAGCGCAATCAGGAAGAATACGGCTGCCAGCGCCGTGGTGAGCGCTGCGCCCTGCGTTCGGGTGAGACTCACTGCCAGCGAAACCGCCAGCAACCCGAACAGGGTACTGAATTTGATGATCGGATTGAGCGCCACCGAGCAGGTGTCTTTGAAAGGATCGCCCACCGTATCGCCCACTACGGTCGCAGCGTGCAGTTCGGTGCCCTTGGCGTGCAGCTCGGTTTGCACCACTTTCTTGGCGTTATCCCATGCCCCGCCCGCATCGGCCATGAAGATCGCCTGATACAGTCCGAACAGGGCGATCGATATCAGGTAGCCGATAAAGAAGAACGGCTCCAAAAAAGCGAACGCCAGGGTGGTGAAGAACACCACGACGAAGATGTTCAGCATGCCCTTTTGCGCGTATTGGGTGCAGATGGCCACCACTTTTTTCGAGTCCGCTACCGAGGCTTTCTCCGCGCTTTCCAGCTTGATGTTGGCCTTGATAAACTTCACGGCGCGATAGGCGCCGGTGGTGACCGCTTGCGCACTGGCGCCGGTGAACCAGTAGATCACCGCGCCGCCGGCAATCAGCCCCAGCAGAAAGGGCGCATGCAGCAAAGACAGCTTGTCGATATTCTGCGTCAGCCCGTGGGTCAGGGCCACGATGGTCGAAAAGATCATCGTGGTGGCGCCGACTACCGCGGTTCCGATCCGCACCGGCTTGGAGGTTGCCTTAAAGGTGTTGCCGGCGCCGTCGTTCTCCTCCAGGTTCTCTTTGGCCTTTTCGAATTCGGGAGTGAAGTTTAAAAGTCTTCCCCGGTGGTCCGTATTCTGGCGGCGGACTGTGCAGAAAACTTCAGTTTTTCGCAACATGTCAAGTTCGTCCCATTCCTCCTTTTCCGATTCGTCAGAAGAATCTGTGGGTGAGTTCCGGCTCGGGCAGTTTGCCAAGTGAATGATAGAGCGCCAGTTCGGTGACTCGGAAGGTTCGGAACCCATAGGATTTTCTCATAGTGACTTTT
>JBEKYD010000468.1:0-3729 GCA_049511335.1 Bryobacteraceae bacterium
ACAACGGCTGGGAAGACGAGCAACGCTCCTTCGACTCCACCTGCCGCAAGTTCCACAGCTTCCTCATTCAATCCCAGCGCTGAAACCCGCAAGTTACCCACAGATTCCCCGGACGAGCCAGAAAAACTACCCGCAACATCTCGAATCCAGCTTAAGCCAGCAGGTGGGTATCGCTGTCGAGATCGACTCACAAGCAACTTCCTCGGGCTCACCGGAACGTGGCCGAAACGGCATCTCAGGATGTGCAGACCAGCCACCCACCTTCGCGCCTCACCACCGCCGCCATCGTCGGATTTTCAGACTCCAAATTCCTAAATTCCCACATCCCGCCCCCTCCCCATCCTCCTAACCCCTTTCCTTCCAGCATGGCCCCCGCCGTGCACCTGTATCACCGGAAAGGAGAACGATTGTGAGCGATCCCTCGACTTATTGGTTGACTTTCATGAATGTGGCGTTAGGTGTTCTGACGCTGATCGGTTGCATTGCTGTGGGAATTGGCGTGGTGCAGGAGCTGGCCGCGAAGCGAAAGAAGGCCGTGCATCTGGACCACGAGGTCTCCGACCTGGTGGCCTCGTTCCATGACGGGCACGCGTTTCACACCCCCGAGCTCGGCCTGACGATGGCGGACGGCGGCGAAAACGTAAACAAGAAAGAGCAGCGGTAACGCTATGACCTGCCCCTTCTTGAGGGAAGCCCAGGTCAAATACTGCCGGACTGCCACTGTCCGGAAACTCATCCCCTTGGCGCAGACCGGCCGGACCGAGGAGAAGTGTGCATCGGCCGAGCACCGCGCCTGCAAGGTGTTTCAATCGCAGCCGCCGATAGAAGATGCGGCGGCTGCGGGACCGTGCCCGTACTTGTGCGAATCCCTGATGCAGTATTGCGCGGCAGCGCCGGTGGCCAAACTGGTGCCGTACAGCGAGTCGCTGATTTCGCGCTGCGGCAACGATAGTTACCGCTACTGCGAACTGTATTATTCCATGGCCCACCCCGGCGAGCCAGCCGGCGAAGTGGACGGAATCGCGATGCCGGAGAGGCTCCTGTACACACCCAACCATATGTGGCTGGACATGAGCCAAGACGGCGTTTGTCACGTGGGAATCGATGCGTTTTTGAGCCGCGTGCTGGGGCGGGTGGACCGGCTCACCTATGTGCAACAGAAAGGAAACCACCGGCCGGCGGCGGTGATCACCGTGGCCGGAGTCGACCTGGAGGTGATGTTTCCCAACCGAATGTTGCTGAAGGGCTGCAATCTCTATCTCCGCGCCAATCCCTCGCGGCTCACCGATGAGCCGTACACCGCCGGATGGCTGTTCGAAGGCGAGCCTTTGCCGGCCACCGCGGAGCACCTCATGGAGAACGGCGAGGCGCGGCAATGGATGGAGCAGGAACAGCGGCGCATGACCGAGTTTCTGCAACAGGAAGATTCGCAGCAACAGCCCACTATGGGAGACGGCGGGTTATTCGCGGCCGACCTGGCGCACCGTCTCGATCCCGACCGGACGCGGGTTCTATTTCATGAATTTTTCTCGCCCTACGCGGGCGGAAAGAGAGTCTAGATGCGCGGAGTATTCCCATTTGCCGCCGGTTTCGCAATCATGCTGGCGGCAGGCTGGGTCGGCTTCCCCTATGCCATTTACAAGAGCCGGCCCCAGCCGGTGGACTTCAGTCACAAGGTCCACGCCGATAAGGCCGGCGCCAAGTGCGAGGATTGCCACGCGTTCCGTGCGGATGGAACCTTCGCGGGCGAACCCACCTTGGATAAGTGCTCGAGCTGCCACGCCGCCGCCATGGGCAGCACGCTGGCGGAAAAGAACTTCATCGATCGGTATGTAACTCCCGGCCGCGAGCCCGAGTGGGAGTCATACGCGCGCCAGCCGGATAACGTCTTCTTCAGCCACATCGCGCACGTGAAGCGGGCCAAGATCGCGTGCGAGACCTGCCACGGCAACCACGGCTCCTCGGACCGTCCGCGGGCGTACCAGGAAGACCGCCTCAGCGGATACTCGCGCGATATCTGGCAGGTCGGGGAACGGGCGAAAACCACGCGCGCTTCGATGACCATGAACGGGTGTGTGGATTGCCATCGCCAGCAGGGGCTGTCACAGAGTTGTCTGGACTGCCACAAGTAGAGGCCACCATGAAATCGACCCGCAGAGACTTATTCAAGTTTACCGGCGGCGCGGCGGTGGGCGCGTTGCTTTCGCCGGCCCCGTGGCGGCTGGTCACCGATACCGCGCTGTGGTCGGAAACCTGGCCCGGAGTGCCGCGCCCGGCCACTGGCGAGATTGGCGCCAAGTACACCAACTGCTCCATGTGCCCGGCGGGCTGCGCGGTGCGCGCGCGCACAGTGAACGGACAGCCGGTGGCCCTGATGGGAGTCGCCGAGCATCCCTTCAGCCACGGCGTGTTGTGCCCGTTCGGACTGGCGGGGCATCATCTGCCGTATCACCCGGCCCGGTTGAAGCAGGGCCCGGTAGCGGAAGCGAAGGCCGCCGCTATGGAAGCCCTGGCCAAATGCGGCAAAGGCGAACGCGCCGCGGTGCTCGATCTGCGGCCGGGCCGCACCGCTTCCTGGACCTACCGGCGCGCGCTGGCGCAATGGACCGACGCCGCTTATCTCGCGCCGCCGCGCACCTTGGGCGGTGTGGTTGCGGTGAACCTGGCGGCCGCGAAAATCGTGCTGAGCTTCGGCGCTCCGGTGCTCGATGGCTGGGGCACGCTGGGCAATGCCATCGCGGCGCGCGACGGCTTCCGGCTGATTCAGGCGGAAACGGTGGAATCGCGAACCGCCGTCTTGGCCGACGTGTGGCTCCCCATTCGTCCAGGGTCGGAAGTGGCGTTGGCGCGCGCCATCGCGGGCCTGCTGCGAAAAGAGGATAACAGCTCACTCCAGGCGGCGGCATCCCAAACCGGGCTGCGGGAAGAGCAGATTGTCGAAGTGGCTCGGGAACTGGCCGCCAATCGACCGGCGCTGGTATTGGATTCCCAAGAACGCTCCGAAATCCTGGCGTTGAACCAATTGACCGGCAGCTTGGGGCGTGCGATTGTGACGCGCCGCGAGACGCCGGTTCCCGATTCATGGAAGAAAGCAGCGGCGGAGACCGAGCTGGACGCCGTGGCCGACCGTTCGATTCGCTTACTGCTGATTGACGAATCCGTACCGGGCGCGTATGTGCCGTGGAGCGCGATCGAGAGAAAGCTGGTTGCGGACAACCCGGTGGTAGTGGCGTTCGCATGGTCGCGCGGGGGTTACGGGCGGCATGCGCGTTTCGTGCTGCCGACCGCCGTATATCCGGAAGGCGTGGACGACATCCCGCCCGCGGTGGATTCGCCGCTGGCCATGTTCAGGCTCTCGAATGCCCTGGTGCCGGCGCCGGCCGGTGTGGTGAACCCAGCGGAATTTGTCGCCGGCCTCGCTGGCATTTCGGCGTCCGATGCGCTGCGGGAGCGCAGCGACGCCATCGCCAAGACCGGACGCGGAACTTTGTTCACCTATGCGGACGCGAAGTCGGCGCGAGCGAAAGACGTCAAACCCGACGATTTCTGGAAAGCGCTGAACCAGGGCGCGTGCTGGATGGACGATCCGCCGCCGCGAACCGAAATTCCCAAGCTGGCGTCGCGCCGGGCGACCGCGCCGGCTGCTGCGGACGATCTGCCCTTCGCGGTGGTAATGGCCGATGCATATGCCTTGCCCTGCTCGCCGATTCTCTCCAAGGTCTATCAGGA
>JBEKYD010000469.1:0-3709 GCA_049511335.1 Bryobacteraceae bacterium
TTCATCGCGGTTCACACGGTCAAGAAAGCAGCCTAAAATGGCCCATCCGTCGGATTCTCACTCAGAGCCGGAAAACGAAGTGGCATTGGGTATGAGTGCCCGCGCCACTTGCGAGATCCCTGAAATGTTAAGCACCCTGCGCGGGAAGAATGTAAAATGGATAGCGCACTTGGAGGGGAGAGCGGTTCTAAATTATATGGGCTGTTCCATGCGACTGGCCCCGCGCCACCTAGCGCTTTGGGTTTCGATTCCGACAACGAGACGTACGTGGTCTTGCTCCAACCTGGCGCGGGCGTTTGGAATGAGCTGGGCATCGACGTGGTGCAGGATGAAAGCCTTCCCGGCGCGCGATACGCACGCGGGGCGGACCGCTTCCTGCTCAGCGAAGTGGAAGCGGAACTGATCGACACCGGCAGCCCCGCGCGGAAGCTGGTCTTTACCATGGCCACGGTGAACGATGCGCCGCCCTCGGTTTCCTCCAGCACCACGGACCCATCCATGCCGCCGCTCGCCGCTATCGATGGGAATTTGAAAACCGCCTGGGGCGTGCGTTTTGGCGAGGCCCGCGATCCGTTTATGGCGCTGCGCTTCGCTGAGCCGGTGAAGACCGGGGCGAGTTCCCGCATCGTGATTACTCTTCGCCACGAATCGGAGCTGCGGAAGGCCGTCATCGGGCGTTTCCGGCTGGCGCTGGCCGCCGACCCGTATGCGTGGCCGCCCATCGCCGATGCCGGCAAACGCGCGCGCAGCCACGATCCCGAAGGCGCCAAAACATGGGCCAGCGGCCTTCCCGAAAATGTGATGAAGGCGCTGCGGAGACCTGCCGAAGACCGCGACGCGAACGAGCGAGCGGCGCTTCGCGATTACCGGATTTGGTCGAGCCTGGATCTCGCTTCCGACTACGCCGAGCGCGAACGGGCCGAGACCGAGAGAGGTTTGTTGGAAGCTTCCATCCCCCACGCGCTCGCCACGGTTTCGGTAGACCCCGCGGTCACCCACATTCTGCCCCGCGCCAACTGGATGGACGACTCGGCCCCCATCGTCGAGCCCGCCATCCCACGGTTCCTCGGCGTTCTGGATACCAAGGGGGAGCGTGCCTCTCGCCTGGAGCTTTCGAACTGGCTGGTTTCCCGCGACAATCCCCTCACGGCGCGCGCGTTTGTGAACCGCATGTGGCGCGAATTCTTCGGCGCGGGAATCTCCAAAGTGCTCGACGACCTGGGGTCGCAGGGCGAGTGGCCAACCCATCCGGAGTTGCTCGATTGGCTGGCGGCGGAGTTCATGCATCCGGAATTCGACCGGGCGCAGGCCCACGACTGGGATGTGAAGCACCTGGTCCGTCTCATCGTCACCAGTTACGCCTACCGGCAGTCGTCGCTCGCGCGAGAGGGCCAGGATAAAGATCCCGAAAACCGGCTGCTGGCGCGCCAGAACCGTTATCGTCTGGACGCCGAGAATGTGCGCGATACGCTCTTGCAGATATCCGGCCTGCTGGTGGAGAAGCTCGGGGGCCCGAGCGTCAATCCCATGGAACCTGCGGGGTATCTGGCGGCGCTCAATTTCCCCAAGCGCGAATACTCGGCCAGCCGCGGCGACGACCTCTATCGCCGCGGGCTGTACACTACCTGGCAGCGCAGCTACCTGCATCCCAGCTTGTTGAACTTCGATGCTCCCACGCGTGAGGAGTGCGCCGTCAATCGCACTTCGTCCAACACGCCGCTGCAAGCGCTGGATCTGTTGAACGATCCGATTTACGTGGAAGGGGCGCGGGTTTTTGCGCAGAATGCCGTTGCGGCCGGAGGCGGCACTTTCGGCGAGCGCATCGACTGGATCTTCGACCGCGCCTTGAATCGCCCTCCGAGCGCGGAGGAACGGTCGATCCTGCGCGATCTTCACGACCGCAACCGGCAGCGGTTTCAGGCCAATCCCGCCGGCGCGGGCGAGCTCCTGAGCGTGGGCGAAGCGCCGCTCGCGCGCGGCTTCGACCCGGTCGAGTTGGCCGCCCTGGCGACCGTGACGCGCGCCGTTCTGAACCTGCACGAAACCATCACGAGGAATTGAGAAACATGGATCAACGCAGCGTATGGGAGATGAACCGCAGGACCTTCCTCGGCGGTGGAGCGGCAGGGTTGGGCGTAGCGGCGTTGAACTCGCTCCTGACCCCGCGCCTGTTGGCGGCGGCGCAGGCCGGCAGCCTGCGATCCAAAGGCGTGGTCAACCCGCTCGATTTCCCGCCGCGGGCCAAGCGCGTCATCTATCTTTATCAAGCCGGCGGGCCTTCCCACCTGGAGACGTTCGACTACAAGCCGAAGCTGGCGGAGATGACCGGCAAACCCATGCCGGAGTCTCTCACCAAGGGGCAGCAAATCGCGCAGCTTCAGGGGCAAACCCTCACCTGCCTGGGGCCGACGCACGGTTTCCGGCGGTTCGGCAAATCGGGGCAGACGATTTGCGAGCTGTTTCCGCGCATCGGCAGCGTGGTGGACGAAACCTGCATCGTGCGCTCGATGTGGACCGAGCAGATCAACCACGATCCGGCCCACACCTTCATGAACAGCGGCTCGATCATCGCCGGCCGGCCGTCCATGGGGTCGTGGGTGCTATATGGATTGGGCGCGGAGGCGGACAACCTGCCCGGCTTTGTGGTGCTGGTTTCGCAGGGGAGAGGCGGCCAGATGCAACCCATCGCGGCGCGGCAATGGTCGGCCGGCATTTTGCCCAGCAAGTTTCAGGGGGTAAGATTCAATTCGGTTGGCGATCCGGTTCTGTACATCGAGAATCCTCCGGGCGTCAGCCAGCAGATGCAATCGGATTCGATCCAGGCCATCAACGCGCTGAACCGGTGCGAAGATCGAGCGTTGCGCGACCCGGAGATTCAAACCCGCATCGCGCAGTACGAGATGGCGTTCAAGATGCAAGCCAGCGTGCCCGGGCTGCTCGATATGAGCAAGGAACCGGCCAGCGCGCTGGAAATGTACGGGGCGCGGCCCGGGGATGGCTCGTTCGCCTCCAATTGTCTGCTGGCGCGGCGCCTGGCCGAGCGGGGCGTGCGCTTCATCCAGCTCTATCATCGCGACTGGGATCACCATAATGACGTGAAGGGCAATATCGTTTTCAAGGCCGAGGAGGTCGACAAGCCCACCGCTGCCCTGATCGCCGATCTCAAGCAGCGCGGGATGCTGGACGAAACGCTGGTGATCTGGGGCGGCGAGTTCGGCCGCACGCCGATGTCGCAGGGAGGCAGCGGGCGCGACCATCACATCAAGGGATTCTCGTTCCTGCTTGCCGGCGGCGGCATCAAAAAGGGCATCGGCTATGGCGCCACCGACGATCTCGGGTACGCGGCGGTTGAGAACCCGGTAAGCATTCACGATTTTCACGCGACCATGCTCTATCTGCTAGGCATCGACGCCGCCAAGCTCACCGTCAAATACCAGGGACTGGATGTGCGCTTGACCGCGCCCGAAGGCGGATCGGTAATCCGCGACATCCTCGCGTAATCGGCCGCCAGCGGTGGGACAGACCATCGTTTTCCGTGGTCTGTCACGCCGCAACGCTCGACAGACGACAAAAAACGATCGTCTGTCCCACCTGAATCCGGCGTGAAGAATGCGATTTCAAACCTAAATCGGCTTCAGTCGGTTAACCTTGCGCAGGATGCCGTTGGCCAGATCCTGGAGCAGTGGCGACTCTCGGAGGCGAAGAACCG
>JBEKYD010000470.1:0-3688 GCA_049511335.1 Bryobacteraceae bacterium
GAGTCTGGCTCATCAACCGCCAGCGGCCCGCGCCCATCGCCACGCGCACCGCGATCTCCCGCACCCGGCCGGTGGTCCTCGCCAGCATCAGCCCGGCAATGTTGGAGCAGGCGATCAGCAGCACGAAGCCCACCGCACCGAGCAGAATCAGGAGCGGCTTCTTGGTGTCGCCCGCCACGAAATCCGTCAGCGGCACCCCGAACATGCCCCAAGCGGAGTCGCGGGCGTACGCGCCGCCTCGGCTGCCCGACGACTTCACCCGGTTCCCCAACACCCGAATCCAGGCATTGGCTTTATCGAAGCTGGTTCCCGCCCGGAGGCGGGCAAAACCGAAATAGCTCTCGTTAAATCGGTTCGATTCCGTAAACGCGGAAGCCTCCAGCCCCAGCGGCGCCCAAAGTTCGGCCTCGCGCGGCCAGCGGAAATCGGCGGGCATCACACCCACGATGCGATAGGTTTTGTCATTTAAAGAGATGGCTTTGCCGAGCACGTTCGGTTCGCCGCCAAAGAGCCGCTGCCAGAGGGCGTAGGAAAGCACGATCACCTGGTTCGAGTTGGGCTGGTCTTCCTGCGCGGTAAAGACACGGCCCAGCACCGGCCGCGCGCCAAATACGTCGAACCACTCGCGGGTCACGATGGCGCCCTGGATCCGCTCGGGCGCCTCGCCTCCGGTGTAGTTGAAATCCGCCGGATTCAATATGGCGGCATGCTCGAACACGCCGCGGCTGTCGCGTACGTCCGTGAAATCCGGGATCGACACCGGTATGCTTTTGAGGTTGAGCTTGTCGTAGCGGGCGCGAATGGCGAGCACGCGCTCCGGGTTGCGCACCCCCGCGGGGTTCAGCAGCACCTGGTTCACCAGGCTGAAAATGGCGGCATTGGCTCCGATGCCGATTCCCAGAGCGGCCACCGCGGTGATTGCAAACCCCGGGCTCTTTCCGAGCGCACGAAACGCCAGACGCAGATCTTTCAGCACGCATCCCTCCTCCAGATGAGACGCAGGCCAAGGCGGGACGTTCGCAAAATGTTGGCGGGCGGCCTTGCAGGGGCGGCTTGAAATATCAAATAAGTCATTCAATTTCATTGACTTCTGATAAATTTGGTTGATTTCGTTTTGTGCATTTTTGTGCATTTTTGGGATTTCTTGCGTGGGCTCTTCTGTCCCGCCGGCTGCCGAATCCACGCGATTTGCCAGGTTTGTAAGCTGAGCCCGGGAGCCTCCAGGCGGATCGTCGCGTCGGGCGGGCACCGATTGCCAATCGGCGCGCAGGTTGCCAACCTGCCCCACAACCAACTGTTCTTCCGACTCGTTTTGTGGGCCGGTGCGCATTTTTAGCGTTTTTATCTTGTGCAGGGTTGCGCACTCATGGCACGGCTTCGGAGTTGGAGTAGGGAACCAGCGAGGGAGGGCGGTCGTCGGGGTCGAGCAGCCAGATCTGGCGGTCGGGATAGTAGGCCAAGAGTTGGGCATTGTCTTCCCGGCCCAGGTCGCGCGCGAAAACGATGCGCGCGCGGTCGATATCGGCGGCGTTGTAGACCCACTCGTCCTGAAAGATGTGATGGTCCGAGTAGTGAACGAACACCAGAAGTTTGCCGGGGATCCGATCGAGCTGGCGGCTGACGAAGGTGCGGCGGTCGGGGACGTCGTGCGGAATCGAGTCCCAGGTTTCGTATTGGGCGAGCGGAGAGCCATCGAAAAAAGCGTGCACGGCATACCAGAAAAGAAACTGGCCGGCACAAAGAAATACGATCCAGCGCGCCAGATACGCCCAGCGCCGGGCAATGGTTTCGAGACCGACCACGCTCACCAGCACAAACAGGCAGGTGACGGGAGCGAGATAGTGCAACTGAAATGCGGGGAAGAAATTGACGCCCAGAGCGAACAACGCGAGCGTACCCGCGACCCAGAGAAAGCGCGGGCGCTTGAGACGCGCCAGGAAAGCAACCAGCGCCAGATAGAGCGGCGGGAGAAAGAAAAAGCGGTAGTAGCGGACGCGGAATTCGAGGCGCTCGACGAAGCTGGCCGCCGTTTCGGGCCTTTCGCCGCGAAAGCCTCGCTGCATGCGATAGTCGAGCTCCTGTTGGGGCGTGAGCGCGCGGTGCGGGGTGACGTGGGGCTGCCAGGTGAACGCGGCGGGGACGCCGTATTGATACTGGCTGAGCACCTCCGGCATGGTGGACCAGCTTCCGGTCACGGCTTTGTTTTGGAAGAGGAGCAAGGCAGCCGCGGCCATCAGGATCATCGCCAGCTCGGGCACGGATTTCCAAAGGGCGCGGCGTGGCTCAAGTGGGGACAGTCCGCCGCCGCCCATGGAATTGGAAAATGGATTTGGGCGGCTTGGGACAGTCCCCGGCTTGCGCCGCAGCGCGGCAGGAAACAGGTAAATTGCCGCACTCGAGAACAGGAATATCGATTCATATGGCCGGGTGATGAGACTGAGCGCCAGACCCAGGGCCAGGATGATCATGTCCCGCTGGCGTGGCTGGGCCTGCAAGCGCGGCAAGGCACCGAAAACGGCCGCGCCCGCCGCGGCAGTGGACATGCCGCCCCAATAATCGTTCATCCATTGGTTGAGCGGACCGAACTCGACCGCTGCCAGCAGGCCACCCACCAGGGCCCAGCCGGGGGTAGTCCAGCCGCGCAGCATCCAATAACAGCCCGCCGAAAAGGCCGCCGCGGCTAACAGAACGCCGGCCCACGGATGACCGAAAAGGGTCCAGCCGAATGCCAGGACCAGGCCCTGGCCGGGCGGATAGATGGAGGCGTAGGTTGGCTCCTGCAGCACAAAAAACGTTTCGAAGAATTGCGGCAGGGCGTGGGGCGGATTGGCCAGCCGCAGGTGGCGCAGGGTGTCGGCTTCGAGCAAGTGGCTGAACTCGTCGTAGACGATAGGATGCGGGGCCGGATGGTGCGCCAGGAGCAGCAGACGCAGCACCACCGGCAACGCGGCCAGCAGAGCGATGGCTACGCGCGGCGAAACGGCCAGGCGCTGCGCCCACGACCGCAGCCACGGCTTCCAGAGCAGGATCGGCGCCAGCAGCAAAACCGCCAACAGCAGCTCAATCCGGTCGGCGACGCTCAAAGAGTTGCTCCGAACATGGAAACTTCATCTTGCCAGAGTGAAGCGGCCGATTGGCAATCGGCCGGCAGGTTGGCAACCTGCCCCACAGCATTTTGCCATCCGCCCGCAGCCGCTCCCTCGGAAGTGTGAAGAGATAGCCGCCGATGAACGCCGATGAACACCGATAAGCAACACAATGACTAAAGCTGCACCTTGCCCGCATAGCCGGTCATCTCCAGATAGCCAACGCCACTTACGCTGCCGGAGTAAGTGACGGCGCCCTCCCAGTAACTGGCGGTGGAGTTATCTTGGGCGGACAATTCCTGTTGCGGGATGGCGGCGTCGCATTGGAGCTCGAGGTTCAGCCTGGGAATGTGAATGCGCCACCGGACGGGATAGCGCGCGTGAGTGGTGGGGCTGGTCCAGAAGGCGAGCGGGGTGAGGATGAAATCGGCAGCGGCGAGGGGTCGCTTTGCCGTCGCGGGCGACGTAGGCGCCGGCGGAGAAGGGGTCGATGGAGCCATCGGCGCGGCGGATTTGTAGAAGCGCTGTCCAGTTGCTTGGTGTAGGGCAGACCACCAACAACGATGGTCTGCCCCACGGGTAGGGAGGTTCAAAGCTGGATC
>JBEKYD010000471.1:0-3687 GCA_049511335.1 Bryobacteraceae bacterium
GTTCTTCGCCTCCGAGAGTCGCCACTGCTCCAGGATCTGGCCAACGGCATCCTGCGCAAGGTTAACCGACTGAAGCCGATTTAGGTTTGAAATCGCATTCTTCACGCCGGATTCAGGTATGATGTCTGCCACGAAGTACTCCAACGATTTGGATTATATTATATCAACTAGACTTGGTGGCACAGGCTTTAGCCTGTGGCCTCACTTGAGTTCCGCTTCTCCCACTAGATGCGCCTCGGTCGCGGCCGGTAACTCATCGAATAACTCAGTAAATGTTGCATTCGTCCATCCAAAGCCCGGCTCATTTGATCGATAACCGAAATGAAGCTCTCCCGCCAACGCCATACTCCGCCGCGCAACGTCATATTTCTCTACAATAATCCCGGTGCGGCGATACTATTCCAATACGAGTGACAGAAACTCCTCGGAGATCCGGTCGGCATCGCGCGCAAATCCGTAACGCCGCAAGCCCTCGACAGCCAACAGTTCCAGCGGGGCCCAGCCAAACGGCGCGTCCCACTGGCTCCCGCTCACACCCGTGCTGGTCTCAAGGCCGCCCGCGCGTTCAAACAGTTTCAGGTTCCGGTCGAGACGCGCGGCTTGCTCCTGCGAAGCGATCCCCGCCCATAGCGGATAGAACGTTGTCAGAAAGGGATACCGGCGGACCTGCTTGTTCACGAAATCATAGTCGTAATAAAGGCCGTCGCGCTCGTCCCACATCAGGCGATTCATCCGCTCGCCGCGGTCACGCGCTCGTTTCTCCCACACCGTCGCCTCGGTGGACCGGCCGAGCGCGCGCAGGATCTCTGCCGTCTCGATCTCCATCGCATATAAGAGCGAATTGAGGCACACCGGATTGTAGTGAATGATATCGGCGTTGAACGGCCCGAATCGGTTCGACGGATCGAAGCCGGATTCGCGCATGGAACGGTCGCCCTTATAGAACAGCGGAGTGAGCCGGTCCCGGGCGGCGTCGTAATACTGGCTGGCATCGTACGCGGTTACTTTGTGGCTGCGGAAATATTCCCGCACCACTTCATAGTGATTTCGGCCCTGGGCGTCCAACTCCGCGGCCACCACTTCCGGAGCCGGGCCCTCCCCCAAGTCGAAATACCGGGAGAGACCGGTCTGTGGATTGAGATGCGGCTCGCTCGTCCAGTATCGGTAATACTTCTCTACTTCCGGCATTGCCTGCTCCAGCCAGTGCCTGTCGTGGGTCCGGTGGTAGACATTCAGCAGCATCTCTGTCAGGAACGGCGGCTGCGAGCGGGTCAGGTAATAAGTCCGGTTGGCATTCAGAATCATGCCGTAATTGCGGATTTCGTAAAGGAAGTTATCGGTCATGTTTCGCGCCAGTGGCACCAGGCCGTCGCGGAGCAGGCCGATCTGGATGAAGTAGCTATCCCACCCGTACATTTCGTTGAATCGCCCGCCGGGAACCACGTACGGCTCCGGCAGGTACAGCAATCCCTGCTCGGTAAGGTGCGCTAGGTCCGCCGGAAGCGGCCGCAGGTCGATTTTGGCAAAATCCGCCGCGCCCATCTCCCTCCGGAGTTGCTGTCCGATACGCCCCGCGTCTTCGCCGCTTGGGAAATACACCGGCCAGCGGCCGTCTGGCTCCGGGTGAGACTTCGGATCCACGGCCGCCGCCGCCAGCGTGCGATTCGAACGCGTCAGCGTCACCCAGGTGACTCGGATGTATTCGAGGATCGGGAGGGGCCGCGCAGCAAGCAGCGCCAAACCAGCGGCAGCAAGCCCCAGTCCCAGCCGTCTCACCATTCGCACCTCACCCGTGGCGCTCGGCTCTCCATTCGGGTTCAGAACATCGCTTTCAAGCCAAATTGCAACTGCCGCGGATTGCCGGTTGCTGAAGTCACGCCGAAAGCGCCCGTACCTGCCGTTGTGCCCGGCGCGCTGGTGAACGGCGGTGTATTCGTCGAGTTGAACACTTCAAACCTAGCCTGCAGGTGCACTCGTTCAGTGATAGTGAAGATCTTTGACAGGATTAGGTCGAGATTCGTCACATCGTGCAGCGTCATCGTGTTGCGGCCCAAGCTACCGTAGGTATAGAGCGGCTGGGCGGCAAATGCTGCAGTATTGAATGCCTGACCCACGCTCCAAGGCACGGAATACGGATTGCCGACCAAATTCGGGCGGCTGATGATGGAAATGCTTCCTGTATTGGCGGGGTTGCCGTTGTCAATGATGGTATAGGGTAGTCCCGAATGGCGGGTGAAGATGCCGCCAAGCGTCCAGCCGCCCACGATGGCGTTGGCAAGGGCCGGCAACTGCGCGCCGAAATGTCGACCGCGGCCCAGAGGAATGTCGTAGAGCACGCTGCTGACAAATCGCTGTCCCATATCCTGGTTATCCAGGGACCTCTCAGCGCGCATATTGAGCGGATCCTGGAAGCCGCAGTTCGTTGAGCTGCCATCGGCGGAGTCTGAGCAGATATCGCCCATCGTCTTTGACCAGGTATAGGATGTTAGCCAGGTCAGCCCCCCGCTGATCCGCTTCTCCAAAGAGACTACCAGCGCCTGGTAGTTCGAGTTGCCGTTGAAGTGATACTGGTAGATTCCGCCTAGGGGCGTCACCGTGTCGCCTGACGGCGGGATGACGGCGGTCTGAATTGGACGGTTGGCATTGATGTTGCCCGGCTCCGGCGGGGCGAAGTTGCCGTCATAGCGGTTGATCAGATGCACACCCTTTTCGCCCGAGTAGCCCACTTCCAAAAGCCAACTAGGCGCGAGTTGTTGTTGAATGTTGAAATTCCATTGTTGTGCATAGGCTCGTGGGGTAGTGGTTGGGTACTGTGCGAAAGTCAAGCCCATGGCATGGGCCAGCGACACGGCATTAGACGCCGGGCCTTGCTGCAGATCTACCGCGGCAGCAGTCTGGCTGCCGGTGACCGTAACCTGATAGGCGAAAGGCGGGTTATCACTCAAAAACTGCGTGTCGCCCATGGGCTCGAAGTAGGTCCGGTAAATTCCGTAACCAGTCCGGATTACCGTCTTCGGAGTAAGCTGGTAAGCTAAGCCCAAGCGAGGTTCCCAGCCGTTTGAATTCACATTGACCAGAGACTTATTCGCATAACCGCCAGAATTACCCGCCAGCGCCATAGTCGCCGTCGTGGGGTTCACGAGTATGAGATTGGCCATGCGGCCTTGTGTGTCGTACCATGGCAGCCCAACTTCGTAGCGCACTCCCAGGTTTAGCGTGAGCCCGGGACTGATCTTCCAATCGTCCTGGACATATGCGGCCGGCAGCCAGCCACGCAGATTCACTTGCTCGATGGTGGACGAACCCCACTGGCTGGACCACCCGAGAAGGAAATCGGCCATGCCGTCGCCGGTGTACTGGGCATTAAAGGTCCAATTGCCGATGGTGGCGTTGTCATTGAGAATGTTGTTCTGAAGCCGCAGGAGATTGACACCGAACTTGATATCGTGCGCGCCGCGCGACCAGTTGAGATCGCTCATGATCTGGCGATTCTGGGAGTTCCGCACCGTGGGATTGTTAGAGCCAATGCCGAGTTGCGTATAACCGCTGATGCTGAAGGCGGACATTGCGCTTGTCCCGTCGGCTGACACAAACAGTTAAGACACTGTTTCCGTCCAATGATAAATGCTTCCTTCCGATCAGGCAACAGTTTTATGCTGGCATTGTCGGCAAAGCGGAGGCGGGCAA
>JBEKYD010000472.1:0-3671 GCA_049511335.1 Bryobacteraceae bacterium
CGGTGCTTGTGACCGGCCTGCCTGTCCCACGGGAGTGTAGATCCAGTAGATCATCTATCGCTCTCCCCTTTCTGGCCGCGGTTCCGCGATGACATAATGTGCCGAATTGCTGACAAAGATCGAGCCAAACAAGCTCGCTGGGAGAAGCCCGTCCTCCGGCGCGGCGGGATTGGCGGCAACCGCGGCCATAGCGGGGCGATAGGACTTGGCCCCTATCCGCACCGTGGCGTCTTGCACCATCGACACCGCACCCGCGCCTGACGCCGTCCGAATGGTCCCGTCGGGAGCCGAGGACGCGGGCGTATGGAACAAGACCAGGGCCTGGGTGCCGGAATCCAGCACGAGGTCGCCACAGCTTGTCTGGATGGCCATGCGGCCATCTATTACCCGTGCCGGGATGCGCCTCCCGTCCGGGGCGGTGGCGCTGAATACCAAACGCCGGCCGCGGAAATCCAGCAGGTAATCGAAGCGCGAGAGAAACTCCTGGTTCAGAACTCCCTGGATGTCGGGCGACAGTGCCTGCACGGCCTCCATGGTTGTGAACAGAAATTCCTGATTGGCAGCCGTAGCGTTCCGCGGCGTGACCTCCGCCACTCGCCCGCCCGGCACTCGCGTGGTACCCGAAGCGGTGTCCAAAGCCACCTGGAACGAGGGCGCAAGGCCTAGCTTGCCTGCCAGCGATGCTTCCACACTGTAGTCGATTTTGTAGCTGGTCCTGTTCCCTCAGGTCAGGGTTCAACACACCTCAATTGCGGTGAAAAGATTTTGCCTTTGACGCTACTAAAAACCGCCGTGCAGGATACCGAAACGGCGCCTCGAAAGCATTAAGGTCCCGCCGAGACTGGATCCACGGTAACGTTCTTGGGAACAAAGCCCATGGGGATGCGGTTAAAGACATCTACGTTTTTCCGCTGCTACATGATGCCCGGCGGCTATGCGGTGCGATCTGATGTGGTAAAATACATCACGATAATGGATGATGCGAGGGGAGCCGCTTAATGCTGTGGGAAATACTCCGCGATCGTCAGTTTGAGGCGTTCTCGATCGACAACCGGATCGATGCGGGTCTGCACTACCAGCTCATACTGGATCCGTCTTTCCCATTTGCGATCAAGCTGTACTCATATTCACCGTCAGCGTTCCCGAATTTAACACGCTACAACTGGCACGAGCGTCTGGAGATTAACATCCCCTTGACCGGGTCCGGCCACTTCCGCATGGGTGGCCGGATACTAGATTTCTCTTCCGGTGACATCATCGTGGTGGACAACCTCAAGCTGCACGGCTCCGTGGATTACTACGGCCAAGTGCGGAAGGCGGCTGTGATCACGTTCATGCCGGACCTGATTTGCGGTCCGGGATCCTATCCATGCGATTCGGTATACTTGCGTCCGTTTTTCTGCCGGGCCAGCGATGTCGACCCAGTGCTGCGGACCAACCACCCCTTCTGGAAGGAGGTCGACGCCGCGCTGTCCAAGGTGGCGGAGTGCTACAGTGCAGGCCAGCAGCCGATTTATCAGTCGGGATGTAAGATTTACCTGCTTGAGGCTTTATACGCACTCACGCGGCACTTCGGACTGGCTGAGTCGGAGAGCGGCGAACTCACCGTACGCATGCATCAGTCCCTGCAATTCGGGCGGCTGCATGAGTACCTCTGGGATAATTACCCCGAGCCCCACACCGTCGCCTCCGCTGCCTCGATCGTGGGCATGACGAAGTACCGGTTCATGAAATTCTTCAAGAAAGCGACCGGCACGACATTCGTCGATTACCTCACCCAACTGCGCCTGTCTAGGGCGCTTCGACTGCTGATCGAGACTGACCGTTCGATCGCCGACATCGCCACCAGCGTCGGTTTCGCGGATCAGTGCTACTTTGATCGGTGCTTCCGCCGCCACTATCTCAAAACCCCACGAGACGTGCGTCGTGAGGCACGATTGCCCAAAGTCGACGGTGAATTGCGAGCTTTCGGCCTTCATGATTTCCTCCCAGCCATAGTTGGTAAGGTCAGTTGTATGGCCGACACGGGCAAGGAGGACCGACGATAGCCACCAAAGCGGAGTGTGTAGTGCCGGCCGGCATGCAGAGGATTTGCCATTAAGCTTCCGGTGAACCCATCTTCCTTGTCGTGAAGGCTGGCGACATACTCCGTGGTTGATGGCAAACTGGCTCGATGCGTCTACATCGGGCGGAAGCCGATGGAGGTGTCAACGAAGCGGAAACGGAGCAAGCAGGACGTTGAGAAAAGCGCGCAATTCTGCCGTTAGTGAAAGCTCCCTGAGAGCCAGCTCGATTGGTGGCAGCGGAAGTTGGCGGCAACCCGACATCTAACCCATGGATCGAAACCAACACCGGCGGCGGATTTGCCGGCGATTCGAGCGCTGGCGCTGCTCACACCGGGGGCGTTTACCGATTCCAGAGGGATTGTGGGATTCAGTGGGCTTCCGCGGCAGCAGCGACCTGGGAACGTAGGGTTTTCCGAACCGCCAAGGCTTTACGCCTGGAACGGCAAGCTCAAGCGAGCGGTGGAAGCTGCCCCGTCCAGCCTGCGACCGGCTCCGGGGCCCCCGGCCACATCTTGAACTGGTGCTACCGCAGGCAGTCGGTCTATCAGAGCCTCATTGAGTTGGAGGGAGCACGGTATCGCTGATCTCGACAGATGCAGCCCTGCCTGCGGCTTTCGGTCCTAGGCTTGGATTATATCGAGGGGTCCGTACCAGTCGAATGAATGAAGCGAAATTCGGAATTTGAGGGCCTTTTGGACCTCGACTTCCTGGACAAGGCCAACGTCGTCCCTCTGGATCAGAAGGCCCAGGTCCAGCCAAACACCTAGCAGAAGCCATACAGTACCCGAACCTGGACCGGAATTATTGGACCTGAATGAAACTGCTGTCAGGACAGGCGCTAGGCGCTCGGGTGTTCCAGGGGATCCAAATACTTCCTGGCTCCCGCCGTCATGAAGCCGATCTCGGTGGGTGCCTGGAAAAACAGGAATCCCTGCTCGATGAATTCTTGGACCTTTTCCGGCGTAAGGGCCGGCCGGCCAAGGAATTTCCCGTGCCGCTTGCCGGCATCTACCACTTTCGAGATGGCTTCCTGCAACTTTGGATGGTTCTGTTCCCCGCGTAACCCCAATGAGAACGAAAGATCGCTCGTCCCGATAAACATCACGTCTACGCCGGGCGTCGCCGCAATCTCTTCGATTCGTTCTACAGCGCTCGCCTCTTCGATGATGATGATCACGCTCACGTTCTCGTCCGCGGAATCGTGATAACGGCCTGGATCAGGCCAGCAGAAGCGCGCCAGTTTCGGGCCCGACCCCCTTCGTCCAAGGGATGGATAGCGGCAGGCCGCTGCGGCCTGCTGTGCCAGCTGGGGCGTGCTAGTGAATGGAAAAACCACGCCACTCACGCCCATATCGAGCACGCGCTTGGCGGTCCAGAGCTCGTTTACGGGCACGCGTGCAAACGGCAGCGCCGGCAAGCCACGGGTAGCCAACACCATATTCCGCAGCGTTTCCAGCGTGATGGGTGAGTGCTCCATTTCGATCCTGTCGGTGGCGGCGAAAAAGGGTACCAATTTGGCGGGCGAAAAGGAGCCAGTGGTGGGGTTACGCTCTGGCCTGCGCCGGGCGCAGAAATGGGGAAGCGGCGACTGCTTTCTTCTCTCAA
>JBEKYD010000473.1:0-3667 GCA_049511335.1 Bryobacteraceae bacterium
ACAACGGCTGGGAAGACGAGCAACGCTCCTTCGACTCCACCTGCCGCAAGTTCCACAGCTTCCTCATTCAATCCCAGCGCTGAAACCCGCAAGTTACCCACAGATTCCCCGGACGAGCCCTTTATATATTCCGGATGGGCGGATCGCGTACACGCGAGACTCCCCCACCGGTTCGGATGTGGAGATCGCGGACGCGAACGGCGGGGCGCCGCAGCGGCTGACGTTCGCACCGGGCCGTCACGTGACCGAGGACGTGCTGCGCGACGGCCGCATTCTCTTCCAAAGCGAGGGCGAGATCTACACCGTGTATCCCGATGGAACCGGGGTGGAATCGCTGCGCTGCGATCACGGGCCGCGGCGGACGGATGCGCGGCAGATCTCGTCCGGCGACGTGATCTTCAGCATCGGCCGCAGGCTGGCCCGGTTCACGCCGGCGCTGGCATCGCAGGTGGATGTCGCGCAGCCGGACGGGGAATCGGCCGGGCCCATCGCGGAAGTCTCGCCGGGCAAATGGCTGGTTTCCCTTCGCCAACCGAATGGGCCGTTTGGCCTGTATCTTTGGACGGCGGAAGGCGGCCGGGTGGCGCCGGTGGAAACTCCGGCCGGCGCGAACGCCATCCAACCGGTCATGCTGCGCTGGCGCGTGCCGCCCAAGCAGTTTCCGTCTGGCCTGGTGGAGTCGCGGACCGACGGGAACCTGCTCTGCCTGGACGCGCGGGCTTCGAAGACTCCGATCGCCGAACCCGTCGCCACCGTTCAAGTCTACACGCGCGATCGAGCGGGCGCGCCGGTGCTACTGGGGCGTCAGAATCTGGCCGGCGATGGGTCGTTCTACGTGCAAGTGCCCGCCGACCGGCCGCTGCGGATGGAACTGGTGAACGCCGCCGGCCATACGGTTCGCGCCGAGAGCGGCTGGTTTTGGATGCGCCCCAGCGAGCAACGCATTTGCGTGGGGTGCCACACGGGACCGGAGCGGTCGCCGGAAAACAAGGCGCCGGAAATCCTGCTGCGCAGCATCGTTCCCGAAAGGTTGATGGGGCCAACCAAATGACGATTCGACGGATGTTCGGAATTTTGACCGTCGGTGCGGCGGCATACGCGCTGGCGGGCGGCGGATCGGGGCCGATCCAGTTCGAAGACGTCACGGCGGATTCCGGCATCCGCTTCACCCACTCGTTCGGCGCGGAAAAGTTGGGTTCGCTGCTGGAGAGCACCGGCGCGGGGTGCGTCTGGTTCGACTACAACAACGACGGAAACCCGGACCTGTTCGTGGTGAGCGGGCGGCCGCTGGGAAAGGAGATGCACCCGTATCCTCTGCGCAAGACTCCCGACCCGCTGCCGACCAATCACCTCTATCGCAACGATGGCAACGGCAAGTTCACGGATGTCACCGCGGAGGCCGGCGTGGGCGGCGACAGCTTCAGTTTCAGCGCCGTGGCGGCCGATTTCGACAACGATGGCTACACCGACCTGCTGGTGACCAGCTACGGGCGGGTGACGCTCTACCGCAACAAAGGCGACGGAACTTTCGAGGACGTGACGCTCAAGGCGGGGCTGGACGTGAAAGGATGGGCCATCGACGCCGCGTGGCTCGATTACGACCGCGACGGCTGCGTGGATCTGTTCATCGGTCGCTACGTAAAGTTCGACCCCAAGTATCGCTCTTACTATGCCGCCGACAACTACCCCGGACCTTTGGATTACGAGGGCGAAACCAACCTGCTGTTTCACAACACGTGCAAGGGGTCGTTCGTGGATGTCAGCGAAAAATCGGGCATCGCGAAGTACAAGGGACGCGCCATGGGGGTGACCGCGGCCGATTTCGACGGCGACGGTTATCCGGACATCTATGTGGCCAACGACAAGACCGAAAACTTCCTGTTCCACAATAAACGCGATGGCACGTTCGAAGAAATCGCGACCGAAGCCGGCGCCGCCTTTGGACAGAACGGGGAATCGACCTCAGCCATGGGACCGGTCTTCTTCGACCCGGAAAACCGCGGCGCCGCAGATCTGTGGGTGAGCGATTCGAAATACAACCGGCTGCTGAGGAACGCGGGCAAGCTTCAGTTTTCCGACGTGACGGAGCGAGCCGGAATCGCGCAACTCACGGCGCAGTACACCAGTTGGGGCACCGGCGCATACGATTTCGACAACGATGGCTGGCGGGACATTTTCATCTTTCACGGCGGCCTGATTCACCTGATCCCGCAGGAGCATTCGCTATTCCGCAACCTGGGCGGCGGCAAGTTTCAGGATGTCTCCTCCACGGGCGGCGCATTTTTTCAGACGAAAACGGTGGGCCGCGGAGCGTGCTTCGCCGATTACGATACCGACGGCAAGGTAGACGCCTTTCTGGTGAACCTGGGAAGCGCCGGCGTGCTCTTGCACAACACCACGAAAGCGGCGCGGCATTGGATCAAGGTCAGGCTGGTGGGGGTAAAGAGCAATCGCGACGGTATCGGCGCCATCGTCGAGGTGGCCGCCGGCGGGGTGAAACAACGGGCGGAGCGCGTGGCGGGATCGGGCTACTTGAGCCAGGACGACTGGCGGCTGCACTTCGGCCTGGGAACGAGTGCGCGCGCTGAGCGGATCACCGTCACCTGGCCCAGCGGCATCCGGCAGGTGGTGGAGAACGTAGCCGCGGACCAGGTGGTCACGATCCGGGAGAAGCAGTAATGCGGCTGCGCTTAGTGGGGCGGGCCCCCTGGCCCGCGTGGGACGCCCTCGTCCCGCTCTTCTCCGCTAGGACCAGGAGCCTGCGCAGGCCGAGGCGCGGCCAGGGGGTCGCGCGCAGACGCGGGCGTCCGCCCCACAATTTACTAAGTATTCGGTTCCGCAATCACAGTCACGTATTCGGCAACCGCTCCTTGACAGTCGCGGCTCTGACCCGGACATTCGTTCCTGGCGCCAACATGCTCGAGTTTGCGAACGAGCCGTGGGTCAGAGCCGCGACCGTCAGGAAGCGGTTGCCCCGGAATACGTTACTGAATTCCCGAAGCTGCGTACTAACCGGCATGCTGCTCTTCGCCGCAATATCTTACTGCGCTACTCCGGTTCGCTATCCGAGCCCGGACGATATGGCGCCTTCGGCCGATGGCAACAGGCTTTATGTGGTCTGCGGCGGGACCGATGAACTGGTCGCGGTCGACCGCGCGTCGAAGACCATCGCAGGGCGCGTACGCGTAGGGCGGGCGCCGCGCGGGGTCGCCGTAAGCCCGGACGGATCGCGGATCTATGTCGCCAATTCCTGGTCGGATAGCGTCAGCGAAATCGATGCGGCTTCGTTTCGGCTGGTCCGCAACCTTCCCGCGGGGTTCGAGCCAACCGGAGTGGCAGTTGATGGGCGCGGCGAATTTCTGTATGCCGCCAACCGCATCGGCGGCGATATCTCCGTCATCGACCTGAAAACCGGCAGCGACGTGCGGCGGCTGGTGGCGGGCCGCGGCGCAAGCTGGGTGACCCGTTCCGCGGACGGCTCTCTGGTTTACGCGACCCACATTTATCCCAACCCAGGCAAATTCCGCGCCCGGCCCGAATCGGAGATCACCGCAATCGATACGGCGGCCCGCACCGTCGTTTCCCGGCTGCCGCTGCCCAACGTCGCCGGAGTATTCCATATTGCGATCTCCAAGGATGGGCGGCTGGGAATCGCGGCCCAGATGCG
>JBEKYD010000474.1:0-3628 GCA_049511335.1 Bryobacteraceae bacterium
GACATCGATCTGGCTCACGTCCGCGGTCACCGTGACGGCTTCCGTGCGGGGCGCCAGCCGGACAAACTGCAGATGCACCGTCAACACGGCGCCATCTGTCACAGCGATCGTCTCACTCGCATCGGCAAAGCCCGGCGCAGTTGCAAGCAGTTTGCAATCTCCCGCGGGGAGGGAAGCGAAGGCAAACCGGCCGTCCGGGCCGCTGCGGGCCGTGCGAGCTCTGGCGCCACGGGACTCCGCGGCGATCGTCGCATCGGCCACCGGCTTTCCCTGCGGGTCGGTTACCTGCCCGCTCACGTTGGCATCGGCGGCGCCGAGTGCCGAAACGGCCAGAAGCCAGATGAGAGCGGTGCTACGAAATTTCACATCGTAATACTATCACGCGTATCACGATTGTTCAATAGGTGCTACCGGTGCCCGACTGACCCGGGGATCTCGCAGCTTAGGTCCGGCAACCGCTCCCTCAGATCGGTTAGGCGCCCGGTGCTACCAACGCCTGGCGCCCAAAGCGGGAATCGGCTTATTGCGAAATCACCGCTACGAAGCCGTCCGAGTTCCCGCCCCCGTAATACGGTTGGTAGGATGCGTTGCCGCTCGGGAAGTTGCCGCCGGTAGAGCCCCCCACGTAGACTCGCCCATCGGAGCCAACCGCTATGCCATAGCCGTAGTTCGCGGTGGCGCTTCCCAGGTAGGTGGACCAGATGAATCCCGCCTTGCCTGCTACGTGCGGCTGGATCTTGGTTACGAAGACTTCGATGCCATTGCCCCAGGCGCCTTGAATGGCGTTGGCGGTGATAGGGAAATCCTGGGAGAGTGTGTAGCCGGTAACGTAAATATACCCCGAGCTATCGGCAGTTACACCGTAGGCCACTTCGCCATCCGACCCGCCGAGGTAAGTGGAATACAGCACGAACTTCGGATTGGTATAGTTGAGGACCGACACAAAGACATCGCCGTAGCCCGCGTAAGTTGGCTGCGCCGCGTCCGCGGTAACCGGGAAGTTAGACGATAGAGTGTAGCCGGTGACTACCATGTTGCCCTGCGAATCGAGCGTCAGGCCGCGCGCCAAGTCGCTCCCGGAGCCGCCGAGATAGCTGGTATAGAGCAGGGAAGCGGGTCCGACCTGGGTGAGGTCCATCACTCCCACCACCACGTCGAAGCCGCCCGCCAGATTGGATTGATGTGGATTGCCCGCCGCGGGGAACATGGTGGAATTGCTGCTGCAAGCGAAGTACACCAGCCCATTGGAACCGACCGCGATGCCGCGGCCGTCGTCGAGCAGTTCGCCGCCCATATAGCTGCCGTACGTCAGCGTTCCGCTGGTCGGGTTGATCTGCGCGATATAGGCATCCTCCGGCCCGTTGATCGCGCTGGCGTAGGCGTTGGAGGTGACCGGCCAATCGGTGGATTGGGTGGTGCCCGCCACGTAAAAGTTGCCGCTGGAATCGTAGGCCACGGCGTTGGGGCTTTCCCCGCCGGTGGTGCCACCCAGGAACGAAGAGAATACCAGCCCCGACGTGCCGCTGATACTGGGATTCAGCACCAACACAAAACCGCCCGTAAAAGTATTGGGCGCAATGGCGGTATCGAACGCATTCGAGGTCAGCGGGAAGGTAGTGGACTTGGTGGTGCCGGCCACGTACATATTCTGCGAGGAGTCCACGGCCATGGATAGCGGGACATCGTCTTGGGCGCCGCCGATATAAGTCAGATAAGTCACCCCATAAGCGGCGCTCGGAGAAACGCCGATGACAGCCAGGAAAATATCCAAGTCGGCCGTGTCAGCCGAGTTATACGCGTTGCTCGTAGCCACTAAGTCGGACGTTCCGGTAGTGCCGGCTACATAAAGATTTCCCTTGTTATCGGTCTGGACCGAGGTGATGTAATCGGTCAAGGAACCGCCCATGTAAGTCGAATAAGCCAGCACCGGGTCCACCACCAGCGCGCGCTTCGGGTCATAGCGCTCCAGCCTCAGCCCCACGGTGTCGCGGCCCAGCAGCACGTAGCCGCCCTTGACCTCGGTGCGGGCCGACCTCGCGGGATCCTGCTGGTAAATGACCGGCCGCTTCTCGACCACCGTGCCCTCGCTGCCGTTAATCACCAGGTCGCCTTCCGGATTGAGGCTCAGCTTGGTAACGCCGTCAAACTTCATGCGCACGGCGCGCGGATCGGCGCCCGGCGCCAGCACGAAATCGTACTCCAACTGGCCCTCGGTGCCGTAATAAATCAGGTCCACGCCCGGATAGACCTGGCGATAGCGGACGCGCGCAAAGCTGGCGATGCCGGCGTGCCAGTTGGGGCGCGCGCCCAGGTAGTAATCGGTGCGCAGGTCGAGCCGGCCCTCCGGTTCGATGCGAGGGTTAGGATTGGCGTGCCGCAGCGTCATTTCAATATGCCGGCCGCCGCCAACCGCCAGCGTCGCCCCGCGCCCCGTCAGAGCCACCGTGTAACCGTTGGCGCGGGCGGCGTACCGAACGCCGGGCTTCCACTGGCCCCGGTTCTCCTCAAAATGAAGCGGCAGACCGGCCAGCGCGGCTTTGGCCAGCGTTTGCGACGGCGTGGGCGCGCTGGCAGACGGCCCAGCCGCGGAAAGGGTAGCGGCCGCCGCCATGGCAGCGAACGCTCCGATGATGGAGTGCAAAAACATAGGATGACCGAAAAGTAGCGTGATCCTCTAGGATAAATCACTTGCACGCCCTTCCAAATGGGCGATTTGTTCACAGGCGGCGCCCCTATGGCACAACCCGATGGCCCCAGCTTTCCATGTTCGCCATGGATTCAGAGAGGCGCGTGGCTGCAAGTTGCGCAAGACTGTGCCAGGAAGCCAATTCTCAAGGCCAAAAATAGCCGCGCCGGCAGGGATTGGCGGCTGGACTATTTGTGAGGCCGACGGTTCGAGTCTCGCGGCTGAAAAAACAAAATTGCGGGATGGGTAAGCGTAGTAATCTCTATCGGTTACGGCCAATTTTGGCTTCGTCCATCGGAAACCGTTTGTGTAAACTTGTGCATTTTTGCGCCTTTTCTTGTTCCTAGCGCGGCAAAGTGTGGGGACGAGGCCCAGAACGACCGGCACGAGTGCCCAACCGCCTTTTGCCCTGATTGGGAGTTCCGCCCTCCGCCATAATAGAACGGCGAGAAGGGGCTGTTTTTCGCTGGCGGTTTGTTTTCAGTAGGTTACGGGATTAAATGGGATGTGACTGATCCAGGTTTGCTCCGATTCGCGGCCTGGCACGGCTGAGGGAGGAGCGAGGGTTGGGGGCCGCGAAATGGAGCAAACCGCGCAGTGAACTAAACCCTGCGAGGCTGGCTCTTTAATGGGTTTTGCTTGGAAGTCAGGGCTGGAGTGGAGGCGGGTTGGAGGCGTGGGGTGAGGTTGTGGTGGCCGGTCGACGATGGTGGCAGTGGCCGCAGCCCGATGGCGGCCGACGGATTCGCGCATGGGCCGGGGGATCTGGGCGAGTCGGCGGGGGCCAGAGAGGCATGTGCACGGGGGGACACACGGGACAGGGTGAAGTGAACCCCTGGAGTGAGACACGAAGTTAAGGGGGTAATCGCCGTTCGATGAGAAATCATTGCACGGCGAGGTTGATGGTGTCCACTCTGGAAGGACCTGAGCGGAGGATAGGGC
>JBEKYD010000475.1:0-3624 GCA_049511335.1 Bryobacteraceae bacterium
GCAAACGGCAGATCGTGGCGCGATTCGTCAGCCCCAAACCAGCGCTTCGGAAAACTCACCCGTCAAGTGCAGGGAGAAGTGTTTTTTTCCTTGACAAATCCTTATCATGGATGTCCCACCTGCGATTGGATTGAAGGCGCGCGGCCACAGGCCATCCAATATGGTATGCTCTGGATGATGGATTTTACGCCGTACCTTCGGCACGACTCCGACACCCCCCTTTATCGCCAGATATTTGTGCAAATTGCGGCCAAAATCCGTTCTGGCGAGCTGCCGTCGGGCGAACGTCTCCCAGCCACTCGCGAATTGGCTGGCCTGCTTGGACTGAACCGTACCACCATTTCAGCAGCTTACGAAATGCTCGAAACGGAGGGCCTGATCGCCGGCCAAGTGGGCCGCGGCAGCTTTGTTACCGGCGGTGCGATGCGTCCGCCTGCGACGGGCGCCGTAGGCGTCGATTGGACCAGCCTGCTCGATCGTCCGGAATCCGGCACCGGTGGCCATAGCGCCGCCGCTCACAGCAGTCCCGCCGGCCGCGACACCGTTCCCCGCCAGACCATCAGTTTTGCCACTTCCCGTCCGTCTCGCGGCCTGTTTCCCCTGGATGAATTCCGGGCCACTTGCGCCGCGGTGCTGGAGCGCGCCGACCTGGCCGACATTTTGCAGCTCGGCTCGCCCGGCGGCTACGAACCGCTGCGCCGTTATCTTCTTGACGATGCGCGCCGCCAGGGGTTGGCCGGGCCGAACGACGATGTGCTCATCACCAACGGCTGCCAGCAGGCGCTCGACCTGATCGGCCGCGTGCTGCTGTCGCCCGGCGATACGGTCGCCATCGAAGACCCCAGTTACCCCGGTTTGAAGAACCTGTTGGCCGATTTGGGTGCGCAAGTGGCCGGAGTTCCGGTTGGCGCCGAAGGCATGGAAACGCCGGCTTCGGTCCGCATTCTGCAGCGCGAGCACCCTCGCCTGCTGGTGGTGACGCCGAATTTTCAAAATCCCACCGGGGCCACTCTGCCGCTGGCGGCGCGTCACGCCCTGCTCGAAGCCGCGCGCGAGGCCCGCGTTCCGGTGGTCGAAAACGATCCTTACGGCGACCTGCGCTATGAAGGGCAGGCCATTGCGGCTCTGAAGCATCTGGATCCGGGCGACGGCACGGTGCTGCTGCGCAGCTTTTCCAAAATCAGTTTTCCGGGCCTGCGCGTCGGCTGGGTGGTCGGCCCCAGGCCGCTGCTGGACCGGCTGCGCCAGGCGAAAGAGACGGCCGACCTGCATAGCGACCAGCTCTCGCAAGCCGTGCTGCTCGAATTTGCCGAATCCGGCCGCCTCGCCGCGCATCTGGCCCGCATGCTCGAAGCCGGGCGCGAACGGCTACACGCCACTCTGGCTGCCTGCCGCGACCTGCTCCCGCCCGGAGCGCGCTGGACCACCCCGGAAGGCGGCATGAATCTCTGGCTGCGGCTGCCCGAACCGCTCGATGCCGCGGGCCTGCTGGGCCGCGCTCAGAAAGAGGGCGTCAGTTTTCTGCCGGCGCGTTACTTTACGGTCTCGCGTCACGACCCCGGCGGCCTGCGCTTGAGTTTCGCCGGCTTGTCGCCGCCGGAAATCCGCGAAGGCTTGTCGATTCTCGCGCGCATCGTTTTCGCAGAGATGGCCGGCGCCGTCCGCGACGACGAGCCCGCGCCGGCCATGGTATAAGTTCGAAACCATATTCGATTGGGAGGTATACGACGAAATGTTTCAGTTCTCGAGCGAACAGTTCCGGGTGAAGGTGGGATTGGCGGAGATGCTCAAGGGCGGCGTCATCATGGACGTCACCAACGCCGATCAGGCCAAAATTGCCGAAGACGCGGGCGCCAGCGCCGTCATGGCCCTGGAGCGCGTCCCGGCCGACATTCGTAAAGAGGGCGGCGTGGCCCGCATGGCCAACATCGCCGTCATCGAAAAGATCATGAGCACGGTTACCATTCCGGTAATGGCGAAGGCGCGCATCGGCCACTTCGTGGAAGCGCGCATTCTGGAATCGCTGGGCGTCGATTACATCGATGAGAGCGAAGTGCTCACCCCGGCCGATGAAGAGCACCACATCGACAAGACCGATTTCAAGGTGCCGTTCGTTTGCGGCGCGCGCAACCTGGGAGAGGCCCTGCGCCGCATTGCCGAAGGCGCCGCCCTGATCCGCACCAAGGGCGAAGCCGGCTCCGGCAACATTGTCGAGGCAGTGCGCCACATCCGCACCATCATCAAGGAAATGAAGCAGCTCACCGTGCTCGGCAAGGAAGAGCTGGTGCACCAGTCCAAGGAACTGCAAGCGCCGCTCGAGCTGGTGGAATGGGTGGCCGGGCACGGCAGGCTCCCGGTGCCGAATTTCTCGGCGGGCGGAATTGCCACTCCGGCCGATGCGGCCCTGGTGATGCAGCTCGGCGCCGAGGCGGTTTTTGTCGGTTCCGGCATCTTCAAGTCGTCGGATCCCGCCGCCCGCGCCACCGCGATCGTGCAGGCTGCCAAGAACTATCTCGACCCCGAAAAACTGCTCGCCGCCAGCCGCGCCCTGGGCGACGCCATGCCCGGCCTGGACATCTCCAAACTGCCCGAATCCGAGCTGCTGCAGACCCGGGGGTGGTAATGAAGCAAATCGGCGTGCTGGCGCTGCAGGGAGATTTCGCGGCGCACGCCGCGGCCATCGAGCGCGCCGGCGCCCGCGCCGTGCTGGTGCGCGACCGGGAACAGTTCGGCCGGATCGATGGCCTGGTGATTCCCGGCGGCGAGAGCACCACCATGCTCAAGCTTCTTCGCTACGATGATCTTATGGAACCGCTGGCCGCGTTTGGCCGGGAGAAGCCCATTTTCGGCACCTGCGCCGGGGCCATCCTGATTGCCAGCGACGTTTCCCATCCCGCGCAGGAGTCGCTGGGACTGATGGATATCGGAGTGGAGCGAAACGGCTACGGGCGGCAGATCGACAGCCGCGTGGTGAAGATCCCGGTGGAACCGGAATTCGAATCCCGCACGGCCCCCGGCAAGCTGGAGGCCGTGTTCATTCGCGCTCCCATCATTCGGCGGGTCGGTCCCACGGCGAAGGTATTGGCGGAGTACCAGGGCGACCCGGTGCTGGTGGAAGAAGGGCGCCACCTGGCGGCCACCTTCCATCCCGAATTGACCGCCGACCCCCGCGTGCACGCTCTTTTTCTGGAGAAATTGTGACCGGCCGCGATAAGAAGCGCGTTCTGTTTGTGTGCGTCGGCAATGCCTGCCGAAGCCAGATGGCCGAGGCGTTTGCCCGGCACTATGGGTCCGACGTTTTAATTCCGGCCAGCGCCGGTCTCGCGCCGGCGTCCCGCGTGGCTGCCGGTACGGTCCGCGCCATGCAGGAAAAGAACATCGACTTGCGCGAGCACTTTCCCAAGAGCCTGCGCCAGCTCGCCCGCGTGCAATTCGACATCGTGGTCAACATGAGCGGCGCGCCTTTGCCTGAAGACCTGAAGGCCCCCGTCAAAGAATGGCAGATACCCGATCCCGTCGCCATGGATTACCAAAAACACTGCCAGGTGCGCGACGAGATCGAAAAACAGGTTATGAGGCTGCTTCTCGATCTCCGCCAAGAGCAAGCCCACCCGCCGCCCCGCC
>JBEKYD010000476.1:0-3617 GCA_049511335.1 Bryobacteraceae bacterium
GGGGCTGGTGGTGGAAGCCAAGAAGCTCGGCATGCAACTGGACGACGTGCTGGCCGCGGTCGCGCGGCACTGGCAGAGCCTGGGCGGAACGGAGCCGGCGCAACCCGCGAAAGGGGGACGCAAATCCAATGAGTAATCCCATCTCCACGCACAACCTGTCGAAGAACTTCCGCCGCACCGAAGCGGTCAACGCGTTGAACCTCGAGGTGCCCGAGAGCAGCATCTACGCGCTGATCGGCCCCAATGGCGCGGGGAAAACCACCACCATCAAGCTGCTGATGAACATCCTGCGCGCCACGGCCGGGTCCGCCGAAGTGCTGGGAGTGGACTCGCGGCGTCTCTCGACGCCCGAGTTCGCGCGCATCGGCTACGTTTCCGAAAACCAGGAAATGCCCGAGTGGATGAGCCTTACTCGTGGAAAAGCCTTCTAGCCGCCAAGTTACTCTTCGTCGCCGCTTTCCTGATGCTGCCGCTGTTGATTTCCGATTACACTATCCTTCGGGCGAGCGGGTTCAACCCGCTGGGTCTGATTCCCGGCCTGCTCTGGCGTCAAGGCTGGTTTCTGGCTTTTCTCACCCTCCCGTTCGTTTTGGCCGCGCTGTCTAGGGCGACTCGCGAGTTTGTGCTGGCCGGAATTGTGTTCTACGTCGTTACCCGCCTTGGCATGGCCGCGTTATCAATTCCAGCCATCGGGACTCGGTTGACGCACTTGGAAAGGCCTTCGCGGATTTGGGACTTCGCGCTGTGGCTGATGACAGTGGCAGGATTCTCGCTTGTCGTGTGGCAGTACGCGCGCCGCCGGACCATCCTGGTTCGAGTGTTCGCGATCGCGCTCGGCGGATTGGCGCCGCTCGTGGTAGCGATGTCTTTGGGGCGAATGGCTTCGTTCAATCCCGGTGTTCCGCAAGATGACCCGAGGTATCGGAGCATCACGGTCCAGTTAGCTGCCGATCTCGGACAGGCAAGCCCAGTCGAGGTTGACAGCCCGACAAAGGGCGTTGTCACTATCCCGGTGAAGGTCAGCGGCTGGCCTCGAGACTTGGCGAATTGCCTGGTGTCGGGAGTGGACACGATCGCGCCGGGAGCGGCAGACGCGCGAACGTGGGCTTCGGGCGTGTCTGTAAGATTCAGAGGGAGCACCACCAACGGCGGATGTGAGTCGATCGGGTTGTCTATCTACGACCCTAAGACACTGTCCTCGAAGAATGTGGACCTGTGGGTGTCGATTTATCTCAGGCTCTACCAACGCCAGGCGACCGTAGACATACAGCCCGAGGGCGGCTGGACCCGTGTTCCGGGATTCGGCACCGTCAGGTGGCTGGAGAACGCCCACGAAGCGTATCTTATATGGCGCACTGCACTGAAGCCTGGCACGCCGGGATGGATTTACAGCCTTAGCGACTCGAGGAGCGAGCTTGTCACAGATGCCGAGTCGCCCAGGGTGGGGAATGTCCGGACCGCTTCTCCCGCCTGGTTCGCAATGAGTCCCGTCTATTCGTACATTGCCTCCGATCTGACGGTAGTTTACGCCGATTCGGCAACCTCTGTCGCGCACGCTCCCATTCCGCGGCCGCTGGTCCTCACCATCAAGCGCCTGGTCACCACGCTCCCGCGCGAGCTGAAAATCCCCAACGTCCGGCTGACCGGCGACGAGACCAAGTAGGACGGCCATCGGTTTTTGTGGCCCTGTCGCTGGCCGGCGCCATGCAGGCGAGCAGACGACAGGCGACACAAACCGATCGCCTGTCCTACCGCGATTTCCAATACAATTAGCGTTACATGGCACTCCCTCTGAAGGTTTTTGCCGCCTTGTTGGCACTCGAAGCTTTGGGCGCGCAGCCCTACACGCGCGGCGTCGGCGTGTATCCCGGAGATCCGCGGCAGGATTGGTCGCCCACGGTCGAAATCGACTCGACCACCTATCGCAACCTGGCGCTGCACCGGCCGGCCTACCAGTCCAGCAGCTACGACTACAATCTCACCGCGCAACTGATCACGGACGGCATTCGGGAAACCGCGCCGCCGCGCTTTTTCCGCGTCACCACCAGCCAGCAGGGCGTGTTGCCGAAGAACCAGCGAGAGCTGATGTTTGACGGCAATTGGACGACGTCCATCAGCATGACCGGCCGCCATGTCTGGGTCCAGGTGGAATGGGGCGGCGCGCCGCCTCCGGAAATCGACCGGCTCGAGGCGCTGGCGACGCTGACAGCGGGCAGCGACAATCAGGAGTGGACGTGCGTTCTCTCGGCGTCGGCGGATGGACAGTCGTGGAACGAACTGGGCCGCGCGTGGGGCATGGTGCATCCCGGCGCCGAGTTCAAGCCCTTGATCGCGCTCCGCCAGCCCAGCCGCAGCCGTTTCTATCGCATCGATTTCGAAACCGGGCGCCCGCTCAACTGGCGGATTGCCGAACTCTCGTTCAGCCATGCCAAGACGCCCGTGCATGCCGGCGGCCCGTACGAATTCTCGAGTGCCTGGATGAGCGCCGCCGCGGGCGATCAGTGGGTGTCGGTGGATCTGGGCGCGCCTTGCAGCTTCGATCGCATCGCGCTCTACTGGATCCGCCGCGCCGCCGAAGGAGCCATCCAAATCTCCGATGACGGCCGCGAATGGCACACTTTGCAAGCCTTGCCCGCCGCCACCGGCGCCATCGACGACATTCGCCTCGCCAGCCCCGCGCATGCCCGCTGGGTGCGCGTGATGCTGACCAAGGCGCAAACCGACGAGCCATACATTCTGAGCGAGCTCGAAGTGTGGGGCAAGGGCGGTCCCGTGCTGCACGCCAAACCGGCCGCAGCGGCCGCCGCCGATGGCCGCCTGCCGCTTGCGGGCGGCGCCTGGCGTCTCCAGCGTGCTTCGCAGGTCCATGCCACGGGTACCGCGCTCTCGACCGCCGGATTCCGCGACCCCGATTGGATGATCGCCACCGTCCCCGCCACCGTGCTCTCGAGTTACTTCAACGCCGGCGCCATCCCCGATCCCAATTATGGTGACAACCAGAATGCTATCTCGGATTCTTTCTTCTATTCCGATTTCTGGTATCGCACCGAATTCACCGCTCCGCCGGCGGCGGCCGGCCGCCACGTCTTTCTCAATTTCGATGGCGTCAACTGGAAAGCGGAAGTGTTCCTCAACGGCCAGCGGCTGGGCCGCATCGACGGCGGATTCATCACCGGCCGTTTCGACGTCACCGCGCTGCTGCGCCCCGGTCAGCCCAATGCGCTGGCCGTGCGCATCATCAAGAATGCCAATCCCGGCAGCATCACCGAAAAAGATTTTCAGAGTCCGGGCAAGAACGGCGGCGTGCTGGGCGCGGATAATCCCACTATGCACGCTTCGGTCGGCTGGGACTGGATTCCCACCATACGCGGACGCAACACCGGCATTTGGGGCGATGTGTATCTGAGCTCGACCGGCGCTGTGAGTATCGAAAACCCGCAGGCCGACACGATTTCGATCGCGACCGATGGATCTTCGGCGGAAGTTGCGCTGGAGGCCACGCTCGTCAATCATTCGGCCGCCGCAGTCAGCGGCAAGCTGCGCGGGCGCTTCGGCGATGCCGCTTTTGAGCAGGCCGTTACGGTTGCCGCCAATGCCTCGAAGACCGTGAAACTCGA
>JBEKYD010000477.1:0-3598 GCA_049511335.1 Bryobacteraceae bacterium
GAACCAAGCGGCCGGCACTTTGCCTTCGCGCACCGACTCGGCTGGCACCTGGGCCGCCACGGCGGGTGGCAGATCGTGCAGCAGCAGGTTCTTGAAGACGCTGCCGGCGCACTGCATGGTGACCGGGAACTTCTCGTTGCGGACCTTGACGATGCCGTCGGCGGTGCGGCGGAGCTCGTCTCGATCCGCTGGTTCCAGCTCCAACTCGGCGGTGAAGACGATCCACTCTTTGTGCCGTTTGAAAATGCTTTCGCGGTAAGCAAACTGGCACTCGGCGTTGGAGAAGGCGCGTACGTGGCGGCCATCGAAGAAGCGTACGCAGGCGACGCGTTCGGAGATCGAATGGCCATAGGCGCCGGCATTGCCGTAGATGGCCGCGCCGGTCCAGCCGGGGATGCCGGCCAGCGTCTCCAGGCCTCGCAGGCCTCGGTCGATCGAGAAATCCACCAGGCGCTGCAACTCTGCGCCGGCGCCGGCGGTGACACGGTTGCCTTCGGCGCGGAGCGTGTCGCCGCGGTAGCGCAGCACCAGGCCGCGATAGCCGTGGTCGGAAACGATCAGGTTCGTGCCGGCACCGATCACCATTACTGGAATGCCGCTGGCTTCGGCTGCGCGGAGCGCCTCGAGAAGAGCATCTTCCGCGCCGGTCTCGGCATACAAATCGGCCGGTCCTCCCACGCCGAAGCGTGTATGCCGCGCCAGCGGGACGTCGACTGAAAGGGTTAAATTGGGAATCGCGGCGAGATGCGCGCGCATCTCTTCGGTGGTCGGCATTATCTCGATTATAAAGGGAGGTTGTATGGCGCGTTCCGGCTTTGCGGGCTTTCCCCCGGAAGCACTCGGATTTCTCCGCGGGTTGGCGCGGAACAATCGTCGCGAATGGTTTCAGCCGCGGAAAGCGGTGTTCGAGACTAGCGTGAAGCAGCCCATGCGCGAACTGGTGGAGGCGCTGAACCAGGCGCTGGCCGGCTTTGCGCCGGAGTACGCTACCGATCCCGAGAAAGCCATCTTCCGCATCTATCGTGACGTGCGTTTCAGCAAGGACAAGAAGCCCTACAAGGAGCACATCGCCGCCAGTTTCCCTTTGCGCGGCGGCATGGCGCATGGGCACGGCGGTTTCTATTTTTCCGTTTCGCACAAGGAGGTCGCGGTGGGCGGCGGCGTGTACATGCCGGAGCCGGCTACGCTGCTCGCCATCCGCCACCATATTGCCGAGAATCATGCAGCGCTGCGCCGCATCCTGGCAAACGTGAAAGTGCGCCGCCTGCTGGGCGAATTACAGGGCGAGCAACTGGCGCGGGTGCCGAAAGGATTCTGCGCCGATCATCCGGCGGCCGACCTGCTGCGTTTCAAGCAGTTTGTCCTGTACGTCGAACTATCTGCCGGCGTCGCCGCATCGCCCAAGCTGTACCAGGAGATTGTGGATCGCTTTCGCGCCATGGTGCCATTCCTGCGGTTCCTGAACGCTCCGCTGCCCAAAGAAAAGAAGATCGACGCGCGGGATCTGCTGGGGTAGCGGCGGGTGAGTGTGGGCGGCTGCGCAGCCGCAAGATGGGAGTCTGGCGTATGGACGTCAATTACGCACACGTTGCGGCTATGCACGAGGCGTAGGAAACTAAAGGATCGATACTGTTCTGACGGTTGATCCTAGGCTAGAAGGCCCGATGGACTGGAAAAACAAGCTCTATTTCGGAGACAATCTGCGGATTCTGCGGGAGAAGGTCGCGGACGAATCCGTGGATCTCGTCTACCTGGACCCGCCTTTCAATTCGAACGCCAACTACAACGTGCTCTTCAAGGAGAAGAGCGGCCAGCAATCCCACGCCCAAATCACTGCGTTTGAGGATACGTGGGAATGGGGGAAAGAAGCGGAGGAGACCTACTTCGAGACGATCCATAAGGGTGGGCGGCTGTCAGATTTCCTGCAAGCGTTCCGGGTTCTTCTTGGGCCGTCCGACATGATGGCCTACCTCGTCATGATGGCGCCAAGGCTCCAGGAACTTCACCGCGTGCTCAAGCCGGCCGGCAGCATTTACCTGCACTGCGATCCGACCGCCAGCCACTACCTGAAACTGTTGATGGACTCGGTTTTCGGCTGCGAGAACTACCTGAACGAAATCACCTGGAAGCGAACAACGGCGCACAGTGACGCAAAGCAAGGCCGCAAGGGCTTTGGAAACGTCAACGACATTTTGCTCTACTACTCGAAGACCGAGGCGTTCACGTTCAACCCTCGATACATGTCCTACGACGAGGATTACATCAAGGCAAAATACCCGTACACCGATTCTGACGGGCGCCGGTACGGTCACTGGGACATGACTGGTCCGGGCGGAGCCGCCAAAGGCAATCCGCGCTACAAAGTGATGGGCGTTACCAGGTACTGGCGTTACAGCCAAGCGAAGATGAATGAGCTAATCTCGCAGGGTCGCATCGTGCAGCCAAGTCCGGGAGCCGTCCCGCGATTCAAACGCTACCTGGACGAGATGCAGGGGGTTCCGATGCAGAACCTATGGGACGATATTTCGCCGATCAATTCTCAGGCACGGGAGCGCTTGGGATATCCGACTCAAAAACCGGAGGCTCTGCTCGAACGCATTATTAGATCCAGTTCCAACGAAGGCGACGTTGTTCTCGATCCGTTTTGTGGATGCGGTACGTCAATCTCGGTGGCGGAGCGTCTTCACCGGAAATGGATCGGGATAGACATTACGCATCTTGCAATCACACTGATCCGGCACCGGCTGTTCGATCATTTCAAGTCTGAGCTTGCGCCGTATGCCATCATAGGCGATCCAAAAGATCTGGCCTCAGCACAGGCTCTTGCCCTGCAAGACCGCTATGACTTCCAGTGGTGGGCCGCCGGTTTGGTTGATGCGTTTCCGGCGCAAGACAAAAAGAGGAAAGGCGCAGACAGCGGGATTGACGGGTATATTAATTTCGTGGACGACACCAGCGGCCTGGCAAAAAAAATCATCGTGCAGGTCAAATCCGGCCACGTCAAGGTTGGCGATATCCGCGATTTGAAAGGGGTCCTCGAGCGGGAGAAGGCTGCCATAGGCTGCTTCATAACGCTGGAAGAACCCACTGTCCCGATGAAGACCGAAGCCGTCTCCGCTGGCTTTTATGAATCGGCGCTGAGGCTGGAAGGCGGTTCGGCGGAGAGGTTTCCGAAGATTCAGATTCTCACCGTCGCGGAGCTTCTCGACGGCAAGAGGCTGGCGTTCCCTCGTCACGTGCTGGCGACGTTCAGACAGGCCGAACGCAAGTCGAAGTCGAGGAGCGAACAGCACGGGCTGTTCTGAATTAACGACGCCGGCATACGCCACGTGCTTCGCCTCAGCGATATCGATACAGCTTGATCTTCTGAATCGAGTAGCGGTCGCCGGGGAACCAGAGGGCTTTCCAGTCAGGGGTCTCGTCGCCGTTCAGGCGGCGTCCGGGGACCCAGCGGCCGTCGACGTACTGGCCTTCCTCGACCGTGGCCAGTCCGACGCTTTGGGTTGCGTCCGTGGCGGTCTCGAAGTAGACACTCATGCTCCTACCGACAATCACGTATTCATCGGGGCCCAGTTGGATGAACAAGCCGGCGACCCGA
>JBEKYD010000478.1:0-3551 GCA_049511335.1 Bryobacteraceae bacterium
GCTGAGGTCGTTTTGGATAGGTCTTCCTTCTTGCTGGCCTCATCCGTGAGCGTCACCCAAAAAAAATGGCCGAATCGCCGCTCCAATCGGTGCCGAAGGTGTGTCTCCACTTCTGAACGCCCGGAGTGGGCTGGGGCATGATGCCGTTGAGCTTTTTCTGCAACTCTAGGGCCTGTGCAATTCCTCTCGCTAGCTGGGGCATCTCGAACACCAGAATACCACCTGACGCTGTTGCTGGGTCTAAAGGCTTTGGCAACCCCGTGCGATACCTGGAAAGGCGAGGTGGCATGGTGACGGTCGGCGCACATTTCGACGGCAAGGTCATCGTTCCGGACGAGCCGCTCGACCTGCCTCCGTACCAAGCCTTGATCGTGCAGATCGAGCGCGTGGGCGGCGAAGCTGCACCGCCCGAGGAATCGGCATTGACGTGGCTGGCCGACAACGCGGTTGACAGCGAGGCGCTGCCTACCGACCTCGCCGACCGGCACGACCGCTACCTTTACGGTCGCTCCTCCACCGGCGAGCAGACGGGACCGGAAGCCGGACCGTAACTACCGAGGCCGTACTCTGGGAGTGGCTCAACGCCCTCTCGGACGCGAGCCCACATTTCTCACAGGCGGCTCGCGGACGTGGCGCACGCACTCCTGCGTGCCGTGTCGAGACTCTTCTCGACACGTGTTTGGAGTAGTGACACAGCGTCGAAACAAGGCGTCGGCAGAAGTGCCGGCGCGGCACGCAAAAGTGCATGCGCCACGCGGTCGCCTTCGATAGCCTGTGAGATGCGCGGGCGAGCACACGGGCAATCGCGGCGGAAGACTATCGTCGAGTTCACGCCGGCCGGCGAATCGTAGTGGTGCAGCTTCAGCCCGAGCTCAGCGCTGCCGCGGTGGACCTTTATCGGAGCCGCACCGGCAAAAGCTGGGGCTTGACCGATTGCCTCTCGTTCGTGATCGCGATGCCCTAAACGCTTCACATCCTACGGAGCCCCGCCAGTGATCTGCAATGTCAGGGTACCGCTCGGGCCACTGATCGCTGTCGCTGTTCCTAGCACATTGAAGATTATGCAGTCATTGTCTCCATTATTGTTTAAAACGTCTGGGCTTTGGCCGGCACATGCATCACCATTATGGGACGTGCCCGAGTCCGCCACACCCTCAACTATGTATGTTGTTCCGGACGTCAGCGAGAACGTGTATGAGTTTCCACTCGCCAGGTCCACTATCTTGGTCCAGGCCTGGTTTGCGCTCAGGTAGTACAAGGTCACGCCCGTGGCGCTGTTCGACGTCTGGTTGACGAAGTTCATAGAGGCGTAGGTGCTTCCCCCGGGTCCGCCGCCATTGGCGACCCATGCCAGGGCGACGCCACTGCCCGGCGTGGCGGGAGAACCAGCAGCCGGACACTGCAGCGTTACCCTTAGCTGATTGTTTGGCCCCGAGGCACCGCCGCCACATGGGCTTACTCCGCCAACGTTCGCGCAGGCGCACGGCCCAGAAGGGGTAACGAAGGTAAAGCCCGCATTCTGAATCGCAGTTATCGCGTTGCTCACTAGCTGGTTGACAACGTTAGGTACGGCCGTGCTCCCGGGCCAGGTTCCTGCAAAGGGCACGGACCACGGTCCGATGTGTCCCGCGGTGTAGTGCGCGCGGATGTCCCATATGAAGGCCCCACCGGTCGGGTTTAACTGGCCGGGTTGCGCGGCACAGTATGGCGCAAAGTTAAAGACGTTTGCCGGACCGCAGTACTGGTTGACCCCGGGGCCCGAACCAGGAGAGAAGTTACCGCAGCAGGCTTGCTGACCTGGAGACGTATCGAAGCTACCGCTCATGAGGAAAGGTCCCGCGCTGTTGTTGCCGAGCGTCACGCCCGGCCTGGCCACCTGCATGTCCCAGTTGGCTACGTTGGCCTGGAAATTCCATGGTATACACGGGAATGTGACAGGGCCGGCACTGCACTTGTCAGTCCCGGAATTAAAGTTCTGAGTGGGTGCTGGCACCTGGAAGGTTACCGACTGGGACCACGGTCCGACCGCACCATAGTATTCACCGCGAACCCGGAAAAAGAGTGGGTTGGCACCACCGGCGCTTGTGTAAGTTACGTCAGGGGCCTGCACCGCGCCGAATGACAGCGGCAGCGGGTCGAGACTGGGCTGGAGGTTGCCGCTGTCCCTGCCGTACTGGCATGAGAAATTCCATTGCCCGCCGGCGTTGAACTGCTGCAGTGTCGTGCCTCCTACGGTGCTCGTGTTTGTCGAGCCGGCGGGCTGCGGACCGGAAGCCAGCGTGAGCTGCCACGCCACCGCCCTGAACGTCGAGTCCGTGGAAATCTCAACGTCGAAAGTATCGGGCGACGAGCAGCTATTCTGGTTCCCACCCGTTCGCCACATAGGGGAGGAGAATTGGAGGAGGAAATCGCCGTCACTGCCGCTCGCGACCGACAAGTTGGTGGGCGCAGGCTGATTCGGCGCAAGCCAGCATCCTGAAGGGGGATTTTGCCCCCACTGAACGGTAATCGTCAGGGGAGCACTCACGTCGCCGTCGCGGTCAGTCTCAGAAATAGTATAAGTACTCAGCTGGACAGGCGGCGTGGCACTGGTTGAGGGGTTTTTCGGGTAGATGGATACAATGTCGTACTGAATAGGGTTGGTTGTGTCCGGAGTCGCGCTAATCGTATAGACCTCGCTAGCTATCGGTGCTGTGGGGCCTCCGGGGCCGTTATAAACCGGTACAGTCCCACCCGCGCTGTCGGAGATGGCTAACCCCGCGAATGCAGTTTGCGTCAAGTCGATTGAGATAGGATAGGATGGCGTGCCATTCAGCGACGTCACGAAGAATGTGCCATTGCACTCCTGTGCGTTTGGAGCGCCCGACAGGAAGGGCGTATGCGGGAGATATGCCTGCACCAGCGGTCCGTTTTGTGTCCCGTTATTACAGCCCGATAGGCAAATCAAGACACCCGCTAAGGATCGGGCAAGAACCGACCGGCGGCAGCGCAGCGGGGAAGCGGAATTCATATCACCTCCGAGGTCCGGTTACATCTATTTGTGCGAATTCTATACTCTCAGCCGCAAGATTGCAAGCCCTTTCTGATAGGCTTTTGATAGGCGCTCTTGATAGGCACTCTTTCATTCCCTACTGCATGCCGGTTTATCCCGGCGCTCAGACAGCCTGACGTGAGCCCTTGGCGATTTGCGACGCGTCTGTTATCAGGAAGATACAGGCTGCCCCAAAATGTCGGTAAAACCGCGCCTCTTGTTTTCATCGTGTTAGCGCCGTCGGTGGACCCCGAAACTGGCCAAGTAGTCAGAGTGCTCCCACAGGCTCGCTGTCTTCACAGCCCTCGCCAGTCTGCCCCGGCCCGAGCGCCGGCGGTAGGCCGGTGGCACGGTAAGCCGGTGACAAGCTACGCGTTCCCAGCTTTCCCGAAAGTTGGCTGTCCCCTGAAAATCGCCCGTCCCCACCCCCGGTCACACGAGCCTCTTGCAAAAGGAAGCGAAGTTGTTGAAATAAAACAAAATCACCTGATTTTGTTTGGAAGGCGGGCCCCACGGAGTT
>JBEKYD010000479.1:0-3508 GCA_049511335.1 Bryobacteraceae bacterium
GCCCTATCCTCCGCTCAGGTCCTTCCAGAGTGGACACCATCAACCTCGCCGTGCAATGATTTCTCATCGAACGGCGATTACCCCCTTAACTTCGTGTCTCACTCCAGGGGTTCACTTCAGGGATTGGCTGTGCACCCCCGGCCCCACCCGCTTACAATAGTTCCTTCATGCCTGAATTCGACGTGGTGGGCGTGGGGCTGAACGCTACCGATACGCTCTTGATCGTGCCGCACTTCCCGGCTTACGCGGGCAAGGTGCCGTTTGAAGAAGAAGTGATGAGTCCGGGCGGCCAGGTGGCCAGCGCCATGGTGGCCTGCGCGCGGCTGGGACTGCGCGCCAAATACATCGGCACCATCGGCGACGACGAGCGCGGGCGCATCCAGATGGAAAGCCTGCGCGGCACCGGCATCAATCTCGATCACGTGCAGCTTCGCCAGAATTGCCCCAATCAATCGGCCTATATCCTCATCGATCGCGCCACCGGCGAACGCACCGTCTTGTGGCGGCGCGACGATTGCCTCCGCATCGACCCCGCCGAGATCGCTCCCGAACAAATCACCTGCGCCCGCATGTTGTTTATCGACGGGCACGACACGCCGGCCGTGGCCCACGCCGCCGCCATCGCCCGCCAGCATGGAATCCCGGTCACCGTCGACGTCGATACCATCTATCACGGTTTCGACCGCGTTCTGCCCAACGTCGACTACCTGGTGGCCAGCTCCGAATTCCCCACCGCCTGGACCGGCATTCAGGACCCTTTCCACGCTCTCGAAAGCTTGCAAGACCAATACGGCATGCGCGTGGCCGCCATGACCCTCGGCGCCCATGGCTCGCTCGCGCGCTTCGACGGGCGCTTCCTGTATTCCCCCGCTTTCGTGGTCAACTGCGTGGATACCACCGGCGCCGGCGACGTGTTCCACGGGGCGTTCTGCTATGCTGTTCTGAAAGGCATGGCGATGGGTGACGTGCTGGAATTTTCCAATGCGATGGCGGCTTTGAACTGCACCGCGCTGGGCGCTCGCGGCGGCATTCGCGGCCTGGACGAGGTCCGCGCCCTGATGGCCCGCGCCGAGCGCCGTTCCCACTCCGATTTTGCGGCCCGCGCCGCCCGAGACTGAATGTTCCCCATTCGCGATACACAGCCGAGCTACTCCAAGCCCGTGGTCACGGTGTTTCTGATCGCGATCAACATCCTGATATTCCTGTTCGAGTTCTCGCTCGACGACTACACCCGCAACGCTTTCATCTCGCAGTACGGGCTGGTGCCCGACCGCTTCTCCGTGACCAACCTCTACACCTCCATGTTTCTGCATGCCGGCTGGCTGCACGTGTTGGGAAACATGTGGTTTCTCTGGATCTTCGGCGATAACGTGGAGGATATTCTCGGTCACGGCAAGTTTCTGCTCTTCTATCTGCTCTGCGGAACCGTAGCCGGTCTGGCCCAGGTGCTGATGGACCCGTCGTCGCGGGTGCCCATGGTGGGCGCCAGCGGCGCCATCGCTGGCGTGCTGGGCGCGTACATGGTGAAGTTCCCGCGCTCGCGCATCGTCACTCTGTTCGTGCTGGTCATCTTTATTACGCGGGTCGATATTCCCGCCTGGATCTACCTGTTCTATTGGTTCCTGCTCCAGGTCGGCGGCGGTTTCGAATCCACCGCCGCGTCCCAATACGGCCAGGGCGGCACGGCCTTCATGGCGCACGTGGGCGGCTTTTTGGCCGGCATCGTCCTCATCTACCTGCTGGGCGCCCGGCCCATCTATTCCCGCCGCGAGGACCTGCACTGGTAACATGCCCGCCGAACGCCTGGACGTTCTCGCCCTTGCCGCGCACCCGGACGACGTCGAACAGACCTGCGGCGGAACCCTCATCCGCATGGCCGAGCTCGGCTACCGCACCGGCATTCTCGACCTGACCGCCGGCGACATGGGCACCCGCGGCACTCCCGAAGAGCGCATTGCCGAATCCGCCCAGGCCGCCGCCGATATGCTGGTCTCCTTTCGCGACAACCTCCGCATGCCGGATGCGCGTCTCGAAAACTCGCTGCCCGCCCGCATCTCCATCGCCGCCAAAATCCGCGAGCTCAAACCGCGCGTGCTTATCATTCCCTACTGGGAAGCCCGCCATCCCGATCATTACCGCGCCAGCGAGTTGGGCTTCGAAGCCAGCTTCCTGGCCGGCCTGAAGAAGCTCGACCCATATTCCGAGCCGCACCGCCCGCAGAAGATTCTCTACTCCAGCCTCTACGCCGACGTCAAACCCTCCTTCGTGGTGGATATCAGCGCCCAATTCGAACGCCGCATGGCCGCCCTGCTGCGCTACCGCTCGCAATACGGGGCCGCCGATGCCGGCGCTCTTTTCCCCGATGAAGCCGAAATCCGCGAGCGCCTGGGCGCTATCGCCCGTTTCTACGGCAACCTGATCGGCGCGCGCTACGGCGAGCCCTTCGTGGTGAAGGAACAGATTCGCATCGACGATATCGTGGCCATGCCCGTCCGTTCCATCTGAGCCGCCATGCCAGCCTCTTCGCCCCTGGTTTTGTTCGATATCGATGGGACCCTGGTCCGCCGCGCCGGCCCGCATCACCGCGACGCTCTGGCCTACGGCATTCGCCGCGTCATGGGCTTCGAAACCACTACCGACGGCATCCCCGTGCAAGGCATGCTCGACCCCGTCATCCTGGCCGCCATGCTGCGCCGCGCCGGCGTCGCGTCATCTCAAATCCGCGGCTCTCTTGCCGCCATCGAACGCGCCGCCGCCCGTTATTACCTGCGCGTCTGCCCGCCCATCGCGGATCGTTTATGCCCCGGCGTTCCGGCCGCGCTGGCGAAACTGCAGCGCCGCGGCGCCCTGTTGGGATTGGTCACCGGCAATCTCACCCGCATCGGCTGGCACAAGCTGGAACGCGCCGGCCTGGCGGCCTACTTTGCTTTCGGCGCCTTTGGCGACATGGCGCCCAACCGCGCCGCGCTGGTCAAGCTCGCCATCGCCGAAGCCCGCCGCCGCGGCTGGACGGGCGACCGCGATCGGATCTCGATGGTCGGCGACGCCCCCGCCGATATCCTCGCCGCGCGCCGCAACCGGATTCGCGCGATTGCCGTTCGTACCGGCATCACCCCGCCCGGCGAGCTGGAAGCGTTGCAGCCCGATTTCCTGCTCGCGAGCCTCCGCCAGCTTCGCCTGCGCATGCTCTCAAGCAATGGCACAGACTCCAAGTGATCAGGGCAGACCACGAAGAACGGCCCCCGGGCCGTTTATGCTAAAGCCTGTGCTACCTGATTACCGCTGGCTGAAATCCTCGCGATGAATCACGAATTCAGGGTACGCGCCGGCGCCTAGTTCGTGCAGGTCCATGCCTTGGCGTTCGCCTTCATCGGAGACGCGCTGGGGATACACGCGATTGAGGAGCCGGTGCCAGGCGTAGAAGACCGGCAGGGCGAAACCTAGGAGCGTCGAGACGGCCACGAGTTGGGCCAAGAACTGACCGCTGCCAATGCCCGGGATATCGGCA
>JBEKYD010000480.1:0-3428 GCA_049511335.1 Bryobacteraceae bacterium
AGGAGGCGCAGGGCGAACGGCAGGGCGCCCGCGACGATGTTACCGGCGCTGAGCGGGGTGAGGGCGAGCAACCCGAAGGAGCAGAGATAAGCGACGAACAGAGGGATGCCGCCGACGCGCGGAACGGGGTGGTCGTGGTGCTTGCGGCCGGCGTCGGGACGATCGACCATGCCCCACCGCCGGAAGCGATTGCGCACCAGTGGGGTGAGGACCAACGCCAGGAAGAATGAGAGGACGCCTAGGAAGAGGAGGGAGTACATGGTTGACAGTCGTCAGTTGGCAGTTGTCAGTTGACAGTCATCAGTTGTCAGTTAGCAGTCATGAGTTGTGGCGCGGGCACTTTGCCTGCTGCGTCGGCACTCTTGCCGACGTTTGCTTGTGCGACTGTCTCATAGGCGCGAAGGCGTGTCGAGAAGAGTCTCGACATGGCAGGCACGAGTGCCCGCGCCACGTTCTATGTCCAACCCCAGGATGGCGGCGATTCTGGCCACTCCTATGGGGAGATCGTAGTGTTCTTCGAAGGCTTGGCGGGCGCGGGCGCCGAGCTCGCGGATTTCGGCGCGATCTTCAGAGAGCCGCTCAAGGAGCGCGACTAGGCCTTGGACATTGCCGGGGTCGATTTGCCAGCCGCAGCAGTGCTTCGCCACGATGCTCGCGGGGGTGGCTTCACGCGGGCCGATGTAGAGCACGGGGCGGCCGGCGGCCATGATGCCATAGGTTTTGCTGGGAACGACCGACCCGCAGGTTTCGGGAAGCTGGGTGACGAGGCCGACATGGCCCGAGCCGAGGCTTTGGCCAAGAGCGGCGCGGGAGGAATAGGGCTCGAAGGCGACGTTGGGGATGCTGCGATCGCGGCAGAAGCTTTCGAGGCGGGGGCGGCGCGGACCGCCTCCGGCGAAGACGAACCGGACGCGGGGGTCGTCGGCAAAGTGAACCAGCGCGCCCATGATGGTTTCGATATCGTGCGCGAGACCCAAATTGCCGGAGTAGTGAATGACCAGGGGTCCGCTGGGGAATGGCAGAGGGACGATTTCACGGCCATCGGCCCAGTTTTCAGCGACGTGGGTTTTGTACTCGGGGATGCCGCGGGCGACCAGGCAGGCTTTCATGTCCTCACCCAGCACCACGACGCCATCGGCCCTGCGCCGCGACCAATCCGCCGCCGCTCCGATGGCGCGCGCCGCCACCGATCCGCGCTGGAGAGCCCCGAGCGCCACCGCGATATCCGGATACACGTCCATTTCCCAGATGTAGTGCCGGCTGCCGCGCAGGCGCTTGAGCGCCGTGCCCAGCAGCGACAACAGCGGCGGGGTGGTGAGCGTGACCACGACATCCGGGCGCGGCGCCCGAAAAGCCTCCCACCCCGCGCCCGCCAGAAATGACGCATAGGAGACCACGCGCCGCAGCTTACCGCGGGAGAAGCGCGCCGGCCCGCACTGCATCGTGATGGCATCCGGGGCCGGGGATTCGTCGACCGCGCCGTAATCGGGCCTGCCGCACAGCACCCTGACCGAGCCGTTCCCCGGAGCGACCGCGCGCACGACGTCGGTGAGCAACTGGCCGGTGGCGGCCGTGTCCGGCCAGAAGAACTGGTTGATAAAGAGGAGCCGCATGGTGGATGCGGGTGTGCGATGCGTCAGCCTACCCACAGTACGAGGGAACGTGCCCCTGAATCCTTTCGAGCAAAGCGATCGTAGGGAGGATACTTTCGAAGGAGAGCGGGAACTCACCGTCTCCACTTACCCACGCACGATAGTCAGCGATTAGGCGGTAGTGCGAGATGTTTCGGTGACGGATGAACTCGCCCGTAGCCAACTTCTTGGCCAGGGATCCAAATGCCTTCGCTTCCGTCCAGAGGACCTCAAGCGGGTTAGCCACGCCGGCCACCACGCGAATCGTCGGCGGAAACCATCTTACAAAGACGTCTGAGCCAGACCCGAAGAGGTTGATCTGAGTAAGGGCGGATGAATGGCGCGTGGTGTCGGCTGAGAGTTGCACATTGACTGTAGTTTGGGTGCCAAACTGGAGTAGGATGTCCAGCTCGGTTGTGTGCCCAACGGCGTTGTTCACGTAGGGAGTCACCCGGAGTACCGCGGCGTCGGGTCCAAAGAGGTAGACTAACAAGTCGATGATATGGATACCGTATTCCCAGAGTAGGTACTTGGTCTTCTTCTCGTCCCACAGCCACCGCGCGTCCGCGAAGACGAAGGGCCCGTGCTGGATGACTTGTGCCTTGGCGACCGTTCCGGCCACGCCCGACGCGACTACTGCTCGTAGATCAGCAACGAGGTCGCGGTAGCGATAATTGAAAACGGCTCCGAGCTTCAGTCGGTGGGAGTCTGCGAGTTCGATCAAACACCGGGCTTCCGCTACGGATGCGACCGGAGGTTTCTCGACAAGAACGTGATGACCGGCTTCGAGGGCTGTACGCACTTGGGCACCGTGGAGAGGGCCGGGCGTACATATGTCGACGACGTCGATGAGACCTGACTCCAAGAACTTCCGTTCGTCTGAAAACATCCGGCAGGAACCCTGGACCCGCGTTGCAAGTGCTGTGGCGGGCTCCTCCGCGCAGTCGCACACAGCGGCTATCTCTGTGTCCGAGCAGTGAAGCCAAGCGGGGAGATGGGCATGCCGAGCAACCGCACCGCAGCCGAGGATCCCTATTCGCAGCTTCGTCATGCTGAGATCCCGGCGCGCGCTTTAAGGGCGTTTCGAAGGGTGTACTCCCAAAGTGGGAAGCGAAATCTGTAATCAGAATAGGAAAACCGGGGAACGTCCGTGACCAAGCCGTATGTCAGTGGCCCCACGCCTGCGCGCGCGGCCGCAGCAACGTGTCTAACTGCTCTTGGGCGGAAGCCCATGATTTTCGCGGCGCACGCATCGGCACATACCGGGTTGGTGCTGGCGATCAACAGTCCGCACTTTCGAGGTGTGCCGAATGCTGGCCCCCCAATGCCTTCCATGCCTAAGTATCCGTCGATCATCGAGAAAGTCGGTCGAACAGCACAATTGCTGTCAACGATCGCGTCGTCAATTCTGCCGTGGAGCGTTACTTTGCGCTTGATCCGGAAGAGCGCGAATAGGTTTTTTAACGCGCCGGTCATTTTTGTCAGCCCGTTGGTCTTGAGCTTTGTAAAATTTATGAACACTGCCGCTGTGCGCACTGTTCTCGGTACTTCGATCTGGTTTGAGATGCGCCCAGCGGGCAGTGTGACTGTGTCCCACTGATCCTCTGCGAAATTCAGGAGGCTGGCGCCCTGGCGTCTCACGACTTCGTCTATTCCCAGAAGCTTGAAAGCGATACTAGCCTGAATTTTCGCCGTAATTAGTGAGCTAACGTTTTGGGGCACTGTCTACCGGAACCGCAAGGCCAGGGGGCGTCCGTCCCACCAGGGGATTGGCGTGGAGCCCTGAGCGAAGCCGGC
>JBEKYD010000481.1:0-3403 GCA_049511335.1 Bryobacteraceae bacterium
CCGTCAACGGACGCATCAAGCCGCGCCTCGGCACGCCCCAGCAGCAGACCGGAGCCGTGCACCCCTTCACCCCCGGCGATAGCGACCGCTACCGTTTCACCGCCCGGCGCGGCCAGGAGCTCGTCATCGCCGTCGCCGCCCGCGACTTGGTGCCCTATCTCGCCGACGCCGTTCCCGGCTGGTTCCAAGCCGTGCTCACCCTTTACGACAGCGACGGCCGCGAGGTCGCCTACGACGACGACTATCGTTTCCATCCCGATCCCCTCATCCACTACACCGTCCCCAAAGACGGCCAGTACTCGCTAGAGATTCGCGACGCCCTCTACCGCGGACGCGAGGATTTCGTCTACCGCATCGCTATCGGTGAGCTGCCGTTCCTCACCGCCATCTTTCCCATGGGCGGCCGCGCCCGCGCGAATACCAAAATCGAGCTCACCGGCTGGAACCTGCCGAACCGTAAGCTCACCGTGGATGCAAAAGGCAAGGAATCGGGAACCTATCCGGTCCTCACTCGCGCCTTGGGGATCGAATCCAATTCCCTGCCCTTCCAGGTGGACACCCTCCCCGAAACCAATCAAAAGGACGGCAACGATTCGCCGGCTCGCGCGCAACGCGTCAAGCTGCCGATCGTCGTCAACGGACGCGTCAGCCGGCCAGGCCAGTGGAGCGTGTACCGCTTCGACGGCCGCGCCGGCCAGCAGATCGTGGCCGAGGTCTACGCGCGCCGCCTCCAGTCGCCGCTCGATTCCGTCCTCAAGCTGACCGATTCCTCCGGCCGCCAGCTCGCCTTCAACGACGATTTCGACGACAAAGGCGAAGGCCTTGAAACCCACCACGCCGATTCACGCATCCTCACCACGCTGCCCTCTAACGGCGCCTATTATCTCTACCTCGGCGACATCCAAGGCAAGGGAGGCCCCGAGTACACCTATCGCCTGCGCATTGCTCCGCCTCGCCAGGATTTCGATCTGCGTGTCACGCCATCGGCCATCGATGTGGCCGCCGGCATGTCCGTGCCGGTCGCCGTATACGCCATCCGCAAAGATGGATTTGCCGGCGACATCCGGCTTTCGCTGAAGGGCGCCCCGGCGGGTTTCGTGCTGTCCGGAGCCATCGTCCCAGCCGGGCAGGATGAAGTCCGGCTCACGCTCACCGTGCCTCCGCAAGCGCGCCGCGAACGCGAGCCGCTCCCCTTGCGCTTCGAAGGCACGGCGTCCATCGCCGGCCGCCAAGTCACCCACCGGGCCGTGCCGGCCGACGATCGCATGCAGGCTTTCTTCTACCGCCACCTGGTGCCGGCGCAAGAATTCAAAGTCGCGGTACGCGGAGGCGGCGGGTTGCAGGCCACCGCCAGAATCCTAAGCCCCCAACCGCTGAAGCTGCCCTCCGGCGGTGCCTCCAAGCTCGAAGTGCAGGTTCCTCTGCCGCCCAATAGCCCCATCGGCCACCTGAAGTACGAATTGAGCGACCCCGTCGACGGTGTAATCCTGGCGGGCACAACAAGCACGCGCAACGGCACGGAGCTCGTTCTCCGCTGCGACGCGTCCAAAGCCAAGCCGGGTCTGAAAGGCAACCTGATCGTTACCGTCTCCGGCGAGCGCACCGCCCCGCCAGCCAACGGACGCCCGCAGCCCAACCGCCAGCGCGTATCGTTAGGCACTCTGCCCGCCATCCCCTTCGAGATCGTCCCCGCCCAGCAAACCTCGGCCGCGCGCTGAATGCTCCGTTGGCGCGGGCCACTCGTAGCGCTGGCCATATTCCAGGCAACTCACAGGGAATCTGCGCGTGAAAACCAGGTGGGACAGACGATCGTTTCTTGTCGTCTGTCGAGCGCTGCGGCCCAGCGAGAGCCCGACAGACCACGAAAACGGCCTTTCCCACCATCTTGTCGCCGGTGGTCCACCGTCTCTAGTTCACCGCCATGGTCAACGTCTTCGGGCTGGCGTTAGCCCCGATGGTCAGCACCACCGGAACCGCCGAGCCGGGCGTCACGCTTGCCGGAACCACCGCGTTGATCTGCAAGGCGCCGGCGACGCCCTGTGGCAGCGACCCGGCGTAGTCCAATGTCGCCGTCACCCCGCCGATGGTCAACGTCACCTTCGCCGCCGGCGCCGGAATCTGGCCCAGCGGTTCGGTCGAGATCGCTCCATCCACTCCCGCCGGCACTGTCTGTCCTCCGCCGGTCGCGAAGATCTGCACCACGGAGCCGCGCGCGGCCGGGTTGCTCGCCCCGTTGACGCTGCCATCCTGGTTCAGAATCGCGCCTTGCCCCGCGCCGTCGTCGAAGGAAAATATCCCCGGAGCGGTGGCGGCGACCGGCATGTAGATTACGTTCCCCGGCACGCCGTTGTACACCGCCTGCACGGCCACCGGTTGCGTGACGTTGGCCAGCGCAAACGGCGCAATCGCATTGATCTGCGTCGCGGAGATATATAAGAGCGGGCACGGCACATTGTGCACCAGCACCTGGACGCCTTGGACGCTGGTCGAAACCTTCCCCGTGCTCGAATCGATAATGCCGCCGGCCGCCGCGGTGGGTCCCAGGCCCGTTCCTTTAAGGGTGAAGATGAGACCCGGGGAAAGCGCGCCGATGGCGTCGGCGCTCAAACTGGCGCCGTTTTCGACAAACGTCGAGAGCGCTCCGGTCCGGGTCAAATCGAACCGCGCCACGAATGCGTCGGGATTGCCTTCGGTGCCGGCAAAATTGGTTTGGAAGGCGGAGGACGTGACCGGGGAGTTGCCGGCGAGCGTCGCGCCCCCTACCGCCGCGGTCTTGCCCACCGCATCCAGCGCGACCGCGGTCAAGTTCGAGCTCGCCGTTCCGCCCACGAAGGTGGAATAAATCAGCCCTGCCATGCCGGATTTGGTGGGGTCGATCTGTGCCAGGTACCCAACCTGGCTGAAGCTGCCGTTCGAAAAGAATTCGCCCCCGTAATAAGGCTGAAACGCATTCGCCGTGGCCGGGAAATCCGGCGACATTGTCGTGCCCACAATCGTCATATGCCCCGAAGCATCGAGCGCGATTCCGCTGGCCGTTTCCGAATAGCTTCCGCCCAGGATGGTCGAGTACACCAGTTGCGCGCTTCCCTGCGCGGAGGGGTTCAGCTTTACGGCCACCGCCTTCGCGTTGCCAACCGTGGTGGGCCCGCGGATGGCGCCGGGCGTGACCGGGAAGTCCGTGGCCTCGCTGAAGCCAACCGCATAAATATTGCCCGCGGCGTCGGCAGTCACGGCGTTCAGGACGGTGTTGCTGTTGCTGCCGCCCAGGTAGCTGCCGTACACCAATCCGGGTTGCGCGCTCGGATTCAGAACTGCTACAAAACCAACCGTCGGGTTGTACGAGTTTCCCGGGTAGACCGCCTGGAACGCGCCGGAACTTACCGGAAGACCGGCGCCAAGCGTA
>JBEKYD010000482.1:0-3389 GCA_049511335.1 Bryobacteraceae bacterium
ACCGCCGTGTCCGCGCCAGTTCGCGCGCAACTGCCGCCCGCACCGCTGGCGTCATGGTCATCTCGTGGGTCGCGACCTGCGCTGGGTTCTGTGCATGGCTGTTTGCGGACGATGAAACCGAGGTGGGCTGCTTGGGCACCATCCCCTTCCCGTAGGTTTTCAAGCTCCAACCGATGCCCGTCATGATCGGGACTACAACGAACGCCGCTGGCGCCACGTTGCCTTCTCCGACCGCCGCTATCAGAAGGAGCAACCCGAATACTATGCCGCAAATCAGCAGAAACCAACCGAAGGCGCGCAGAAACAACCCGGGAACATTCTTAAGAGCAGCGTTCATTCCTTCCTCCAGCCAATATTGCCTGTGTCACGGCTTCGTCATCTGCACAAAACCGATCGGCAACTTACTCGAGTTGAAATTCGCATCGTCCGTCAGGACATATTCCCGGCCGTTGGTATACGCGTTCTTGTATCCGCTCGGGAGCTCCACGGTCTCGCCCCTGGAGTCGCGGTAGTTCTCAACGCCTCGGACATACTGATCGAAGTTGGCGTTGGTGCGCTCCTGCACCGCCACCTGGTTATCCCAGGCTTGCTTGATGCCGCCGGCAATCCTATCGCCGTTCCTCTTTATGAGCGCGATCGTTTCCGCCACGTGCGCCTGGACCGCCAGCGCCCGCTGCATAGCCTGTTGTTGTAGCTGGTAGAAGACGTTAAACCATACCAAGTTGATCCGGGCGGATGAGAACACGGTCTGGAAGAGCTTGTATTGATCTTCCAGTTTTCCCTTCTCTGCCTTGGAGAAGCGAATATCGTCCACCCACCAGATCGCACCTGACTGAGAATTCAAAATGCCGGTCACGCAGTAGACATCCTCGTCCACTGTGGCCGAACCCCGCTGGTACTCGAAGCGTACCTTCCCCGCCCGCAATTGGAGTGAACTTCCGAGCGGCACGGCAGGCGCAGCGGCTCTTTGCGCCGCGGCGAGTTGGGGTAACTCCGTTTGGTTCACGATGCGCGCGCCCTGCAGGTTTGGGAAGTACCGCGGCAGAACGACCGTCCGCACCGCGGCTCCGATATCCACCACGGGCTGCCGGATTTCAGGATCTTGCCTAATCCTGACGCTGGGCCAGCTAAATTGCAGCTTGGGCATTACTCCGACTTCCTCTACTCCCATTGGATTGAAGACCCGCATCCGAGTCGATGCGTCAATGAGCGAACCGCCACTTCGGAGGACCCACTCCACGGAACCTTCTACTTGCCAATCCGACGGGATCAGCAGATTAAACGCTTCCCCGCCGATCTGCCTCGGGTCGTCCATGATGCTCACCCGCTTGAAGCGTACGTACTGGCCCGAAGACAAGTTCGCCGATGCGGATGGTGTGGAAGCGCCGCGACGCGAAGCGGCAGGCTCGTTCAACACCTGAACTGCTGGTGAGGCGGGCGCCGGTGCCGCACTGCCGGTCGAGAAGCCCTGCTCAATCTCGTCGAAGCCGGCCTTCATGGCCATGTACTCACCCGTGGGAGACGACATCACGAGAGCGAAGGAGTACCGGCCGGTGCTCGCCGCCACGATCTTGAGCAGCGAATCGACGCCGCGCGGGTTCAGCCCCCCATACAATCCGAAGGCCGCCCTCTGCCCGCCGAGCGTGGAGGCTCCCTGTTGGATCTGCTTGAAGCTTTTCCACTGGCTTCCCACCTGACCGGCGAGCCACGACAACAGGCGCGCTGGTTCTTGGCCACCGCCGGACACCATCACGCTCGCGAAGGCGTTGCCGCGTTTGACCTGGACCGAATCACCCAGGGGCGCGGCGGTCCATCCATCCGGCACGCGCAGCGAGAAGCGACCCTGCTGGTCTCGATACGAGGCACCGCCTTCCTCAATAAAACCGGTGACACTGATCGCGCTTATCGCGAGGACGATGAGAAGCCGGATTGCTCGGGCAGTCAGCATACTCAGCCGCGGTCCACCTCCATTCTCCATTCTATATCCGGATCTCAAATTCGCTATGGCGACAAAACATCTGGCCCTTTATCGGCTGCACTAGCACCGGGACGGCTTCCTCCACGTTTTCTCTAAGTTGCGGTGGATTGCGCGGCGCAGTGGATGGGACTAGCATAGTAAACGGAAGGTATCGAGATGCGATTATCTGCATTATCGATTCCGCTTCTGGTCGCGTTTGCCCTGCCCGCAGATCCTCAATCTCAAGGCGGAATGCCCACCATGAGTTCTGTTGAACCCGCTTCCGGCAAGGTTGGGGATGTGCTGGTGGCCCAAGGCACGAACCTGGATCGGGACACTGTGGCGGCGTTGTACTTGACGGACGGAACTACCGACATCAAGGTCGCCATCATCGAGCAATCGGCAACGTCGATCCAGTTCCGAATACCGCCCGAAGCGAAGCCTGGACGCTTCGCGTTGATGGTTCTCACCAAGGGCAAAGACCCGAAGCTCATTGAAGAGCCGGTAAAGATTACGGTCGAGCCGGAAACCACTAGTTCAACGATTTCTTCCGGCTTGCCAGAGAGGCTGGAAATGCCATGTTTGACAGTCTCGAAGAGAAAATACGACACGACAGTGCTGGTGAACAGTCCCGCACAGAACGGATCGTGGAGGGAGTGGTGATAGCCGTTCTTTCCGTTATTGTGTTTGGCGGGCTCTACTACGCGATTCGGATGCTTCACTGATTGCCGGGACGACGACCCAGCCGGGGCGGGCGTCAGACGTGTGCGGATACACACCGTTGGGCAACCGTGGATACGGATTTCGGGTACGCCAGCCGATTCTTGGATTGGAGGCAATCGGCTGTTCGGTGAGACAGGGACGACAATGAGATGCTAGCGCTGGGCTTTTTGTTGACGGTTGTGACGGTAGCGCAGTCGTTGCGAGTCGCTTCTGCGCCGGCAAACGCAGTCAACGAGCAGGACCCCCGCTATGATCCTGGTTCACCGGGATCGACGCCAGCGCCAGGTACGCGCAGAATTGCTGGACCTTGTCATCAATGTGCCAGCGGCCGATCGCGATCATAATGGGCGACGCGGCGGGCAGCAGTGAGCCGATCACCACGCAGGAGATCAGCATACCCCAGAAGACCAGGATCACTGCCTGCAGCGTGACGGGCTGGAGCCGCCAGCCGAATCCTGCGGCGCGTTTTTTCGGTAGAGGGACTGTCAATTCAAGTCCCCCTGCCCGAGGCCGACCGCGCCACGCTTTTTGGACCATTCTCGTCCACACCGGCCAGCGCTGCCTCATCCGCCAGCCCCTCCATCCAAGGTGTCGGTGGCGGCGAAAAAGGGTACCAATTTGGCGGGCGAAAAGGAGCCAGTGGTGGGGTTACGCTCTGGCCTGCGCCGGGCGCAGAAATGGGGAAGCGGCGACTGCTTTCTTCTCTCAA
>JBEKYD010000483.1:0-3387 GCA_049511335.1 Bryobacteraceae bacterium
GGCCAATTTGAACTCTTTCGTGAACTGCCTGCGAGACAATCCCATGACTCAATTCTCCATTCAATGTAAAAAATGATTAACTGAGTCTTAACTGTTTGTGTCAAAAATCGGGACAAGTCCACATGCCGCCTGGGATGCTGTCGTCGCCGCCTGGGATGCCATATTCCTGATTGAAGTTCTGCGTGCCGCCGGCGGCTGGATTATGGCGAGAGAATTGGCTATAGCTCCAATCGATTCGGCTCACTGCCACCAGCGTTCCACTGAAGATGTGGTTCCAGCCGATGGAGTCGTTCCAGCCGCTGATCTTTTCGTCGAAGGCGTTGGCACCGAACGCCGGCGGCGGAAGATTCAGAATGCCGGGAATCGTAACGCCGTAGTGGCTCACGCGTCCGTAAATGCTGTCTTTTTCGCGGATGGTGTAATCGCCGCGAACGTCCCAGCGTATGTCATCTTCATCGTTGGGCCCGGCGTAAAGATAGTTCGAGGCCAGATTGCCATTCTGCGGAAGAGGATAAAGACTGATCAGTTTGGATGCGATCGGATCGACCAAGCTGGCCGGAATGATATTGCCGGGAAATGCCAGTCCCGTGCTCGGATTTTTCAGGGTCTTGGTCTCCTGGGAGAAATTGCCCGATCTTTCCGCCGCCGTCGGAATCGTGTCCATCGCGCTCTGGGCCTGCCGGATGTTGGTTCCTTCCCAGTCTCCGAAAATGAAAAGCTTGTTCTTGACGATGGGTCCGCCGGCGTCGAATCCGTATTGATTGCGCTGATACTGTGGTTTGGCGGCGGTGGGGCTGGCAAAAAAGTTCTTGGCGTCTACCTCGTCGTTGCGCAGGAACTCGAATCCAGCGCCGTGGATCTCGTTAGTTCCGGATTTTATCGTGACGTTGATGGTCGCGCCGGTGCCGCGGCCGTATTCGGCGGAGTAGGAGTTGGTCTGCACCTTGAACTCCAGCACCGCGTCGATCTGCGGCGCTACTATCCCGCCCATGCGCCCGGCGTCGGCCAGCTCGTAGCTGTTGTTGTCCGCCCCATCCAGCAGGTAGTTATTGGCCGACAACCGCTGGCCGCCGGAGCTGAAGCCCTGCGCGCGGCTGCCCGCGATTGGGTCCGAGGTCCCAGCCGAAAGCAACCCCAGCGTAATGTAATTGCGGCCGTTCAGCGGCATCTCCACCACCTGCCGGTTCTCGATCACCTGGCCCACGCTGGGCTCGACCGTATCGAGCAGCGGGGGCGCGGCGGTGACCGAGACTTCCTGGCTCAATTGCCCGACTTCCATGCTGAAATCGATGGTCGCCCGCTGATCCACCAGCAATACGATCCCGGTCTGTTCCCTGCCGCGAAATCCCTGCTTCTCGGCGCTCATCTTGTAATTGCCTGGCTCGAGCAACGGCAAGGTGTAGTAGCCCAGGTCGTTGGTTTTGGTGTCGCGCGCAACTCCGGTGGCGGTATTGGTAATCGTGACTTTTACATCGGGAACCACCGCTCCGGACGCGTCCGTCACCCGCCCGCTGACTTGCGCCTCTTGGGCCAAGCCGATGCCTGCTATCAGTAACGCAAGTACGGCCACTCGCGTCCACGCTGCCTGCCCTAAAAAAATCGACTGCCTTTTGATTTTGTTGATCATCGCACCACTCCTTGGTGGAAACCCGATTCGGTCTCTCACTCCAGGGTTGTGACCTTGTCTGCCCGCCAAAAGCGGAGCCAGCGCGATTCTGCAATGAACCGCAACCCGCAATGGCCAAAGGCCCCCAAAGCCAAACTGGCACTGATTATTACCGCGCTCTGGCGCCGCCGCAAGTTTCAGAGCGTTCGATACAGGTTAAAGTGGGAAGTCGCCTGATCGCAGCCATGTAGGCGGTATGTTACGCTGGCGTAAATGGCCGTCAAAGGGCTTCCGCCGGCGATCGATCGCTCGGAACGCCTGGCGCAAATCGACAGGCTCGTCTCCAGCAGTGTCTTACACGGGTCCGAAGCTCTTTGCAAACTGCTGCGCTACCTCGCCGAGCACGCCCTCACCCATCCGGCAACCAGTCTCAAGGAATATCAGATCGCCATAGAGGCTTTCGGGCGCTCCGCCGATTTCGATCCGCAATCGGACGCCACGGTCCGCGTGCATGCCGGCCGGCTCCGCTCGAAGCTGGAAGAATACTATCGCTCCCAGGGAGTGGAAGACCCGGTCCTGGTCGAGTTGCCTAAGGGAGGGTATGCCCTCTCGTTTCATGCTCGGCCTCGGCTTCCCGATCGGCCGGCGATGAAACCGCCCATCGAACCCGTTCCGGCCATCGGTCACCGCCGTTGGGTTGTGGCTGTGGTGCTGCTTTCCGTCTTGCTCACGGCCGCCATTGCCGCCAACATCTTTCTCCTCGCTCGGCGAACGTCCCCGCCTCCCCCGCCTGGTGAAGTTGTGCCCGCCGCGCTGCGGGCATTCTGGAAGCCCTTTCTATCGGCGCCGGAAGATCCCTGGGTGATCTTCAGCAACGCGGTCTTCGTCGGCCGCCCGGAAACGGGGATGCGCTATTTCGATTCCGCCCGCGACTCTCGGGATGTGATCCTCGATCACTACACCGGCGTGGGCGAGGTGCTCGCGGTGCACGCTTTGGACCGCGCCTTCGGCCTGATGCGGCGCACCCTTCATGTCAAACGCGGAAGGCTGCTCTCGCTCGACGATGCCCAGAACAACAACCTGATCTTCGTCGGCTCGCCCGCTGAGAATCTCACCCTGCTCGATCTCCCCGCCACTCAGGAATTCGCTTTTCAAAGGCTTGCCGCCGCCCCGCACAAAGGCGAGCTGGCCATCGTCAACCGGCATCCTCAGCCCGGCGAGCCGGAGTTCTTCCTGAGCAGTTCTCCCAGTCGCCCTCACCCAGGATTACGCCGTGGTTGCCCTAATGCCGGGCCTGAACCCCTCGCGCTTCGTCTTAATCCTCGCCGGCGAAACCACGCTCGGTACCCAGGCGGCGGCGGAATATGTCTGTGGACAGGGCAGCCTGGAGGAGTTGCTATTGCGGGTCACCGGCTCTAAAACCGGAGTCCCGGAACCGTTCGAAGCTCTCCTCAAGGTGGACGTGAAGCGAGGAGTCCCCATCGAGACCACTTTGGTGGCCCTACGCAAGAAAGCCAGGGCTGCTAAATAGGGCGTTTGTGGAGCGCCAACCCTACACCCCTTCCAGCAGATGCCCCATCTTTTCTTTCTTGGTGCGGAGGTAGGCTTCGCGGGTATCGAGCACGCCGGCCTGGATGGAGACGCGTTCCACCACCTTGACGCCGGCCTGCTCGACAGCTTCCACCTTTTCGGGATTGTTGGAAAGCAGGCGGATGGCCTTCAGGCCGAACCAGCGCAAAATGGCGCCGGGCAGCAGATAGCTGCGCAGGTCGGAATCGAAG
>JBEKYD010000484.1:0-5556 GCA_049511335.1 Bryobacteraceae bacterium
GCCGATCTCGAGTCCGACCGTGCCCTCATCTTCCGCGAACGCGCTCAACAGCTCGCCGACCTGGCCTTCGATTCCCTCCGCGAAGTCCTCCAAGATCCCAAAGCCTCCCCGTCGGTCCGTCTCAAAGCCGCCGTTTTCATCATCCAAACCGCCATGCCTTCCTCCCCGGCCAAAATCAAGAAGTCCCCTGCTTTCAACAACGCCCCTCTGGAGCAACCGCAAAAAGAGCTTACGCCTGCACAAGAATGCACAACCGCGGATCTGCACAAGAATGCACAAAAGCCCGAGCCCTACCGCCGCCCCGGACCCAAAATCGGCCGCAACGAAGCCTGCCCGTGCGGCAGCGGCCAAAAATATAAGCGCTGCTGCCTCGGCAAGTCCCAAACCGCCGCCGCATGACCCCCCTCGCGCGGCCCGGCGCCGACAGGAAGGAAACCATGGGACAGACCATCCTTGTTTTGTGGTCTGTCATCTCTGGGCCGAAATCGTCGCCTGTCCGAGGATCGGCAGCCTATTTTCCTCAGCTCGTGGAACCCGCGAGGCGACATCGGGAGTTCGGACTCTCACCTCCGCGCCTTGCGCGCCAAGTAGACCGTGCGGCAACCAGGCCCGATGTTGTGCTTGAAGAAGGGAGCGGCATCCCAGGCACGCACCTGGTCGAAGCCTGTCTCTTGCAATGCGAGACGGACCTCGTCGGCGTCCCAACAGACCTCTTCCACTCGTTCGCGATACCGTCTCCAGAGTTTTCCATGCCGGACGAACCACTCGACATCGCTCCAGGCCCGGCCGGCCCCCCGGCTATGGCCGTTGCGCATCACCACAGCTACGCCCGGTCTCTCGAACCAGACGGCGCCCGTCCAATACCGCTCGAATCCAAGCGCATTGTTCACATCGAACAAGAAGTGGCCTCCGGGCCGGAGGGCCCGCGCCGCCGCCCTGGCAACCTTCCACAGGTCCGCCTTGTGGGGCACATGATTCAGTGCGTCGAATTCGCAGATAATCAGGTCCACTACTTTCGGCAGCCGGAAGCTCCGCATGTCGGCCTGGAATACACGTATCGGCAAGCCGGCGCGCTTGGCCTTCTCACGGGTAAGCCGGCACATCAGCGGCGACAGATCCACAGCGTACATCGCGATTCCCGTGCGCGCCAAAATCAGAGCCGTAGTGCCGGTGCCGCACGCAAGGTCGCAGGCGGTGGCCACACTGGGCATAATCCGGCTCAACAGGCGCTCACGCGCTGCGTCCATCGGGAATCGAGAAGACGAGAACATCTCGTCGTAGTACTGCGCCAGCCATCGATAAGGTTTGACGATCGCCGTCTGAGGCACGTTGGTGGCCGCCTGACTTAGTGGCTGCTGGCGACAGGCGAGAGGGGCTTGGCGATGTCGTCCAGATATGCCGCGGGTTCCTCGTTGCGGACCAGGGTGGGATAGCGTTCGCCATCGTGGTAGTCCAGGTCTACCAGAGTGACTAGAGTCTCGTTCTGGAGGATGAAGTGAATGGGCGCCGATGCGGTTTTGCTCTGGCCGATCACTGCGTGCAATGCCTCCTTCGAGTAGACCTTCCCGTTAACCGCCATGATCTTCTCCCCCGGAATGAACTTGGCTTTGTCGGCCGGGCCGCCCACACGAACATCGGAGATGGTGCCATCGTCATTCAGCGCCACTCCGATGGAGAACCATACGTCTCTGGCGGAGTTGCGCAGCGCGAAGACGGCTTTCTCGTAATCGCTGGGTTTGTCGGTATAGACCAGCTTGTAGCCGCCCTGCTCGATGCCCTCCAGGTCGGCGTGGGGATTGATGCCGTTGACGCGGTCGTTCAGGAAGGCGGCCCAGTCGTACTTCACCACCTGGTTGAGGCCGGTCACGAGCTCGTTAAAGTCGTAGGGAACCACGGTGGGAGTCGCGCCGCCGCCTCGGTTGAGAAAGACGGTCATGAAGTCGCGGAGGTTCTTGGCGTTGCCGGTGAGCTTGCGGATGGTCGTGTCCACGTCGAGCCAGAGCAACTTGCCTTCCGGGTAGTAATCCACGCTGCGGCGCCAATTGGCCCACGCGTTTCCGCCGAACAACACGGAGGCGGCGATAGCGGTGTCACCGGTGCTGCGCCACAGGCGGCCGGAAGTGGCATCCATGGTGGCGGCATCGAGCGCGAAGGATTCGCGGTAGTGCTCCGGAGAGATGGCCCCCGAGCGCGCGGCCAGCACGGCGCCAACTCGCCTTTCATGGGGGTCGCGTAGTCGGGAGTGGCCAGGCCGGCCGGACGGCGATACTTCCCATTCCAGGAGTGGGTGAACTCGTGCGGCAGAAGATCGCTGGCGGCCATCTCATTGTCGTCGGTGGTGAGCGCGCGCTCGGGCAGGCTGTTGTCGGACGATTCGTGGTGTTCCAGGCCGCCGCCTCCAGCCGAGCCGCGGAGCGCGAGAAGGAAATGATAACCGCGGTAATGCGGAGCGCCATACATGGCTCCGGCCTCGCGGACCAGCCGGCTCCAGTGGTCGAGCACGGAGGGGCGGATCTCCACGTCCTCCGGCGCCTCGCCGAAGACGTCGATGAAATGTTTGGGCGTGACCTCCGGCGCGAGCGCGTATTCGTGGAAGTAAATGCCGGTCATGATGGGCGAGTCTTCGAGCATCTCGACCGTGGTAGCGGCATAGTGGACCGTGCCGCCGGCCGGGTGCTGCGGATCGTAGGGAGAGATCGGCGTGAGCGACGTGCCGATCCCCCATCCGACCGGCGCCGTCACCGAGGGCTGAATCGGAATTTCACGGACCGGGATGCCCGCCGGATATAGCAGAAGCTTTTCCCATTCGAGCACGGCCTGGTTGTTCCCGAACGAGGCCGCAATCGAGTCCAGATGCGCGTGGATGGAAGTGACGCCGGCGGGAACGGTCAGGTGGAATTCATACAGATCGACATCGTCGCGCCGCCAGGGAAGAGTCTTTCCATCGGCCGTGAAGACCACCCCCGCGATGTCCGCGACCGGGCCGTTCGGACCGTGATGGCCGGGAATCCACTTCGGCGTAGTGAGCGCCAGCGGACCGGCGGAAACCGGGATATCGATTTCGGCGTGCAGCAGCTTGCGCGGCGCCTCGGACAGGTCGGCGGCGATCTGGATGGGCGCCTTTTGGGCAAAGGCTGCCGTTGCAATAAAGACCAGTGACAGAACGTACTTGCGGCTGAACATAGACGATTCCTTTACGGAAGACTGATTCGGGATACGACGTAGGGTAACAGAGATCGCGCTCCGCCGCGCGGGAGGCAATCCCCGTGTATCTTGCCGTTCAAGCCGTAGGGAGCCGGGAGAGCGCGGGCGGCCGCGAACAGGTCCGAAATTCGCGCCGGCGGTACTATCCCAAATTGGAGTCTAATCCAGTACTTTCGGGCATGGACTTTGGAACATGAGTGGCCTAAACTGTAACTGGTCGAGGTGACCATGAGGGCGCGCTTAGTTTTCGGCATGATGGCAATCGCCGGGATCGAAGCTTGGTCTCTGGCTGCCCCGCTTCAAGCCCAGGTCACACAACTCCAGGCCGGCCCGGCTTCCGTTCAGGCGCCACCCCCCGCAAACGCCGTTACCCAGGTCGCGGACAACCGGTTGGATGCGAAGGTGACGTACGGCATCACCCAGAAACGTGTACAGGGCGTGGTATCCGCTTTGGGGCAGCAGGTCGGCCTCAGGTACAACTGGCGAAAGTCGTACCGGCACACTCGCCCCGCGTGTCTCCGAGTTCTGTATAACGTGGAGATCGAGGACGAGCCGTTCCGGCAGGCCATCGCGGAAGTTCTCAGACCGGTGGGACTGGGCTACCGGATCGAAAACGACGAGATCGTGCTCTATCGCCAGCGGCGGCAGAAATAGGGGCATCGTGATTGATTCTCTGGTGGGCGGTGCAGGATTCGAACCTGCGACCTTCTGGGTGTAAAACAGAAGGACTATAATCTACTATTTCCACTTTATATATTTATCAATAACTTAGCCGCTGCAAATGTCCACTGTATCCACCGAAATAGCCGTAAATCCACCCAGGTTGCTGCTCTGGTTGCTGCAGTAGTTGCTGCTGGTAATCTATTCCAAATCTTCGCGCTACGGGCGTTTTTGGGCCGCTGGTCGGCGTCCCGCGTGGGGTTTACCACCCGCCGCCCGAAAAGCCCGCTACGGGCCTAAAACCCGCCAAGAAACGGGTTTTACGGGGGCTGCTGCCGGTAATTCCTTCAGAATCATCGCGTTCCTGGCCCTGCAGCGCATTTGCAGGGGCTGGCATGTGGGCGCAACGAGGGGGGCGGCTGGGCGCGAATGGCGGGCTATTGGCGGGGCGGAGTGAAGCCCTTTAGCAGCCGGGAAAACCACCGGCCTGGCGCGCCCCTGCCGGGGTAGACATAGCGCCGGATTATCGGTAGCTGGCGCGGCGCAGTCACCCGGCACAGTCATCGAACGTCTCGTGGACGCGCTTTTGGAATCGGGTGAATTGGAACGAGTTTAGGACGTCCCCTGCATTGACTGTTCGGGTGGGGTGGATCACATTGCCGCTATTAGGTACCCTGCGATAGTTCGCGTATCTTGGCGCCAAAGACAGTGCGGAATTTGAGCAGCCGATCTATGGCCCAGGCGCGAATACGGTTCAATTCCTCTGGGCCGGCGTCGATAAAGCCTGGACAGTAGATCGCCACTCGACTTGCACGACGTTCGTCAAGTCGTTCCCACGTCAAGGACTCTCCAAAGGCGCTTTCCAGCGCTTCCTTGTGACTGTAGAGACGGTCAAAATACGCCTTGTTCGCCTCGGCATCGCCAAAATCGATGTAAATCTCGGCCCGCACACGTCCACCCTGCGCGAAACTTGTACCGTAATCCACGCCGGGAATGCCTGAGCGGAATGTATACCAGTTCTGCGGCTGCCCTACACGCGCATTCGTGAAACGGTGCTTCTCGCGCAGTTCGTCAAGTAGGGATTGGAAGTAGCGGCGATAGGCTTCGGCACGTGTGGATGTCCCTTCAGCAGATTCGCGAACGTCACGCTGCCACTCGTTCGGAAACACAACCAGCTTCAAATTCACGGCAGGCGGCGAAGTGTCAATTTGCATGACCTCGATCATCACCCCAAAATAGCGGACAGCATCGCTATGACGGTTGAGCCACTCCAAGGCTTGGCGATGCTCGTCCCGGATCTTCTCTGCGATCCAAACGACCGCCTCGGCGTCAAGCCCTGCGGCATACGTAATGATCTTCCCGAGGTGATCATGATTCGTTGAGCCGAACTGGTTTTCGATAATAACGATCCGACCGGTCCCGAGATCTCGCGCGAGGAGGTCGCACGAGAAATCACCGACAGGTGCCTCGCGAGTCTTCAACTCCAGTTCCATGCTGAGTGCCTCGCCGAGTCGACCAAGATTCTCGGACAACCACGGAGTGAAATCCCGAGCTTCATCAGTCCATACGCTTCTGGGATCAACACGTTTTAATTCGCCGAGCGTGATCACATCATGGTCCTCGTAGATGCTGGCGAGACTAACACAAAGCGAGAATGCAGTGGAATGGTCAGATGAGGATGGAGCGTGTCGG
>JBEKYD010000485.1:0-4681 GCA_049511335.1 Bryobacteraceae bacterium
TATCGAAGACGGCGCCTATGGCAGGTGCATCGTCTGCGGACGCCAGATTGAAGCAGCCCGCCTGGAAGCTAGTCCCTGGGCGTCAACTTGCCTGGAGGATCAGGAGAGGCAGGATAAAGCGGGATACCTGCAGCAAGGCGGTTCGACCCTTTGATCGCCCAGCCGTCGCTCTGGGACGGCGGAGATCATGGCAAGAAGGATAGCGGCCAGGACATTGTGGTTGATGCCGAATTCATCGACGTCGGTCGATAAGAAGTAAGCTCTCTGGTGACGCTGCGCATCTAGGGAAGTAAGCGAATCGCCGTTGACGCAATGGCAGCAACGCCACTTGCGAGAGTCCCGTTTCCCGAACGAGACTGGACATTTGCCCAGTTCCGCAGGGCTGATATCGAAGGCTAATATTCGATGTGGGGCATCCTGCTGAGGAAGTCAATTAGCATCAGCGGCCAACCAGAGGAGTCTATCCCATCGCCGAGGCGCTTGGGCCGGAGGTACTGAACTTGGAGGCGCTTTGATATGCTCGCCCAGCCACCCGACTCGGAAGAGGTACCCCGCGTAGGGTCTCCCGCGGGCGGGATCGCCCCTTCGGTTTCGAGCCGGATCCTCATCGTCGATGATGACAAGCGCCAGCGTACCGCTTTGGCCGCCATGCTTTCCGAGTGTGCCTATGACACGCAGGTCGCGGCCGACGGGCAGGAAGCGCTGGAACGGCTCACTGCCTTCAACGCAGACGTCATCGTCTCGGATCTGGTCATGCCGCGCATGGACGGCTTCGAACTGCTCCGGCATTTGAAAGAACGCGGCGACCCCACTCCCGCAATCGCGCTCACCGGCTTTGGGAGCATGGAAAAAGCGCTGTCCGCTGTTCATGACCTCAAGGCGTTCTGGTACCTGGAGAAGCCGGTGGAACCGCGCGCCTTCAAGACCCTGCTGGAACGTGCGGTTCAGTACAGAAGGAGTCTGCAGAAAACCGCCGAGTTCAAGCGCGACCTGAGGCTTCGTGGTGTACTCGGAGACTTGGTGGGGACCTCCCCAGCGATGCAGCAAATCTTCTCGCTCATCAGGCAGGTGGCGCCCACGTCGGTGCCTGTATTGATCTGTGGAGAGAGTGGCACCGGGAAGGAGTTGGTTGCCCGGGAAATCCATAAGTGCAGCCCACGCAGTGATGGACCTTTCGTCGCGCTCAACGCAGCCGCGTTACCGGAGACCCTGATGGAGAGCGAGCTATTCGGCCACGAGAAAGGCGCGTTCACGGGAGCCATGGAACGTTCGACCGGTTGCTTTGAGCAGGCTCACGGGGGTACTTTGCTGCTCGACGAGATCGGCGAGATGCCGCAGTCCACGCAACCAAAGCTGCTGCGCGTTCTCGAGGACTTGCGAGTACGGCGACTTGGCGGAAGGCACGAAATCCCAGTAGACGCTCGGGTATTAGCCGCGACCAGTCAAGAACTCGGAACGCATCTGCGCGAAGAGCTTTATTATCGCTTGAGCGTATTCCAGATCGTACTTCCGCCGCTGCGTGAACATAAAGAAGATATCCCGCCGATCGTGCGGGAGCTGCGGAATGTCCTGGAGCGGGCCACCATCATGGCAGGCGAAGGTTTGATCCGGCTGAGGGACCTTCCTTCCCCTGTGTTCGGTCTGAGCACCGGTCCGTATACTCGTCGATCGCCCGGCTGTGATGGTTGTATCATGCTCCAGCCTGGCCTGCCACTCATGAAACTCGAGGAGACTTACATTAGACTCACCCTTGAGCACGTGCGCGGCAATCGCAAACGCGCCGCCGAGATGTTGGGGATCAGCCTGCGGACGCTGCAGAACCGGATCGCCGGACTGCGCGAGGGCGCAACCCCGTGCATTCAGGTCCCGAACCAGGACTAGGCATTTGTCCAGTTCCGTCGGCTGACATCGAAAGGGTAGTATTTCATTTTGGTGCATCCGGCGAAGGCGATCCTCTGCGAGCGTGACCACGCCGATGGCGGATCCAGAGACTTGTTGAAGGCCCGGTTGGGACTGCCGGTGCCGCCGAATCCTTATCGCGTTTCTGCTGTCAGGCGGGGCGAGTCCCTGCGGGCGGAGGCGCCGAATCCGGGTGGTTTCGGTGTGCTGATGATGGCTTTTCGAGCCCGAGGTGGAACGGAAGGCACGAACGCGGTCATCGCCACCTGAGCCGGACGTTTGAATGAACAAGGAGTAGGGATATGGCTCCGACAAGACACCGGGCGGTGGCCCAGGAAAAGGAGAGATTCCCAACTGAGTGGGCCTTGTACGGCCGGGACGAGCATTTGGGCGAGCAGGTATCGCACCAATCGGAGGATGCTCGATGCGGGGGCTGGGCACTGGGCTGGGCACCGGGTCCGCCTTTAGAGGCGATTGGGCGCCCAGCCCGCCAGTCAGCGAGGCTCGACCGGCAAACCCGCGGTGCAGCATAGTTGGGTCGGTGCGAGGTTGTGCCGAGACCACCAGGGATCGGGAGGCAACCTCAGCTCGCCGATCAGCCGCTTGTGGGCAGCAGTTCGGTGAGTTGATACGAGGATGGCGAGTCTAATAGGAAGCCCGCAATGCGCCCTTCTACCTTTCATGTTTTCCTGGTCAGGCCTTCCAAGTACGACGACGAAGGCTTTGTCATCCGCCACTGGCGCGCTGTGGTGCCCAGCAACAGTCTCGCTTGTCTGTACGGCCTGACCGAAGATGTTCGGCAAGGGCGTGTGCTTGGCGAGGTGGACTTGCGCATTCATGTGGTGGATGAGGCCGTGAACAAGATGCCTTTGGGCAGGATCTTCCGCCTCAACCGCCGGGCTGGCGAGCGAGTATTGGTCTGCCTGGTGGGAGTGCAAACCAACCAGGTTTGCCGGGCAGCGGACATCGCCCTGGCTCTTCGACGAAAACAGGTCGCGGTGATGCTCGGCGGCTTTCACGTAAGCGGCATGCTGGCTATGTTTCCTACCGTGTCACCGGAAATCCAGCAACTGGTGGACGCGGGTGTGAGTGTGGTGGCCGGCGAGGTAGAACACCGTTGGGCTGACCTGCTCCGGGATGCGTACGAAGGGAAGCTCAAACCCATCTATCGGTTCCTGGACGATCCTCCCGACCTGTCCGACGCGCCTCCTCCTGTTAAACACAAGCAGTTCACGGCAAAGCACGTTCATGCGAACTACGGCACCATTGACTGCAGCCGTGGCTGTCCCTTCAACTGCTCGTTTTGCACCATTATCAACGTCCAGGGCCGCAAGAGCCGCTACCGGTCCCCCGAGTGTATTGTAGGGACAATTCGACAGGCATTCCGGTACTCCGGCGTTAATCTCTACTTCTTCACCGACGACAACTTCGCCCGACACCCAGCCTGGGAAGAGATATTCGGCGGACTCATCTCTCTACGCGAAGACGAAGGTATTGCGATCGAGTTCGTCATCCAGGCGGACATTGCCTCCCATAAGATCCCCGGTTTTATCGATAAGGCGGTCCGCGCCGGCTGCTGTAGTGTCTTCATTGGGATGGAGAGCCTGAATCCGCGGAATCTCCAGGCAGCGGGCAAGACTCAGAATCGGGTGCAGGAATACCGCGCCTCCATTGAGGCATGGCAGAACGCGCGGGTTACAACGCTGGTCGGCTATATCATCGGATTCCCCCACGATACCGAGGAAAGCGTCAGATGTGACATCCGCCGGCTGATCAGGGAGGTGCAGCCCGATCAGGCCAGCTTCTTCATGCTGGCGCCGCTGCCCGGTTCCAGGGATCACAGATGCATGATCGAAGATGGCGCTTCCATGGAGGCGGACTACAATCGGTTCGACTGCTTCCACGAGACCACGACGCACCCGCATATGAAAGACGGGGCATGGACCCGGGCGTATGCCGAGGCGTGGCGGAGATTCTACAGCCTGGAAAACATGAAGGCGATTCTCTCCCGCACGCACCCCGACAGGTACTGGGATGTTTTCTACAACCTCTTCTGGTACAAAAACTCCGTCGTGAACGAGGGCACGCATCCCATGCTGACCGGCTTTGTCCGTTTGAAGGACCGCGTGAGCCGGCGGGATTGTTTCCGGCAGGAGAGCCGTCTCGCGCACCTGCGCCGACGCATCCCCGAAGTCGCCAAGTTCCTGCGAGGCACACTTCGCCTCGCGCTGGAGATGGAGGAACTCTGGCTGGCAACCCGCAAGCGCAGCGAGACCGAGTTTCGCGTGATCGAGGAGCTTGCGGTTATGCGCGCCGAACTTCGGGGCCGCCTGCGGATCTCGGATCTCCAGGGTGCATACATCCGCGCAAAAGCCCGGATGCCTTCGATCGAGGTGCCCTCACGGCTGAGCTTGTTTCGCGAGCGGGCTTCTCTCTTGCGGGTCAGTTGCCTTCGTCAAACGCGGCGCGACTTGGCCAGGTTCTGGATTGGGGTGCGCCGGGAGTTCCGCCAGGGCCGAATCGGGACAGTGCTGTGGGCCGTCCGAATTGCGCTGAATGCGTTGCTGGAGATCCGGCTGGCGGCTAGTTTCCTTACGGCTTTGATGACCGGGGGAGCTATCGGCAAGACCAATTCCGAGCATCCCTTTCCCGAACCAAGACTAGCCTCGATTTCCACGCGTAATAATTCAGTAACGGGAATGGCGTGTTGAGCTGTTGAGCGATGACGTCACGACTCAGGCAAATTGAATGATCAGCTTCTTGCCGCCGAACCAAGGCATCG
>JBEKYD010000486.1:0-3307 GCA_049511335.1 Bryobacteraceae bacterium
CGCGCCCGACCTGCTAAAGTTCTACCGTATGCTGCTCGACGGCGGCACGTCCAACGGCCGGCGCTATCTTTCCTGCCAGAGCCTGGCCACCATGACGCGCGTCTTCACTCCCAACGTCTCTCCCTCCGGCTGGCTCGGCGGCACCGGCTACGGCCTGACGTTCGAGATCGTCAACCGACCCGAAGGCACCCTCCTGCTCCACTCTCCCGGAACCTTCGGCCACGGCGGCGCGTTCGGCACCGAAGGTTGGATGGACCCCACCAACGACCTGATTCGTATCGCCATGGTCCAGATGTCCGACGGCAGCGGCGGCGGCGTGCGCTCCGTGGTTATGCAGATCGGCGAAGCCGCCGTAGAATAAGAGCGTCTTATGGCGAGTCGAATTATCGGATTACTTGTCGAAGCCACCGGTAGAACCGGCGTGCTGCACCAGGTGACGGGCGTGATCGCCGCGCACCAGGGAGATATCACGTCAGTTGAGATTCTCTCTAACTGGCCTGCCGAAGACCGCACTTACTACGAAGTGGTCCTGCCCACGGATCCGGACGAGCTGCTGGCCGATGTGCGCAAGCTGCCGGTCGTCACCAAAGTCGAGCTGGTACACACCATGGGCCAGGTTTACGGCAAGCGGATTCTGATTATGGGCGGCGGCGCGCAGGTAGGCCAGGTGGCGATTGGCGCTATCTCGGAAGCCGACCGTCACAACATTCGCGGCGAGCACATTTCGGTGGACACCATCCCGCTGGTGGGCGAGCAGAAATTGGCCGACGCCGTCCGCGCCGTGCCCCGCCTGCCGCGCGTCAAGCTGCTGGTGCTGGCCGGCGCGCTGATGGGTGGCGCGATCGCCGCGGCCGTGCGCGAGGTGCGCGCCCAAGGCTTGCTGGTGATCAGCCTGAACATGGCCGGCAGTGTCCCCCAGGAGTCCGACCTCGTGGTCAGCGACCCTGTCCAAGCCGGCGTAATGGCAGTCATGGCCGTCGCCGACACCGCCAAATTCAACATCGCGCGGCTGAAGGGCAGATCGTTCTGACGGTAGGTACGCCATCGCACTGTGACGCCGTGCGAAAGCTCACATCGAGCGGTGTTCATGATTCGGCTATCCGCGCCTGGTCTTTTTACAGATGTAACTAGACAGAAAGCCGCATCATCGAGGCAAGTCCGGTATATAATCGAAGGCACTTATCTGAGATAGAGCGTGTGTGCGTGGAAGGAGCGCCAGCTTCAATGCGCCGCGTTCTATTATCGCTTCGGCATGAGGGTGCCAGATGACTCAAAAAGTTCACAACGCAAGTTACGCCGCGTTCGCGCTCTTTGCGATCGGGATTCTTCCGGCCTTTTCGCAGGGCACAATTGCTAACTCGTATATCCAGCACAACCTGGTCTCGGATATTGCCGGCATGGCGGATTTCACCGATTCCCATCTGGTCAATCCTTGGGGAATCTCGGAAAGCGCCTCGAGTCCGTTTTGGATTTCCAATCAAGGCAGCGCGACGGCGACGGTTTACAACGGTTCCGGTGTTGCCTCAGCCACCGTCGCCAGCGTTCCAAACGGCGCTACCAAGCAATCGCTGACCGGGCCCACCGGTCAGGTGCAAAACAGCTCGACCGGTTTCTTGCTATCCAACGGCAAAGCCGCGTCATTCATCTTTGCGACGCAGGACGGCACCATTTCGGCCTGGAACGGCGGCACCGCCGCGGGCATCATGGTGGACAATTCCTCCGCTGGTGCCGTATATACCGGTCTCGCCCTCAATGCCGCCGGCCCAACGCTTTATGCGGCCAACTTCCATTCGGGCAAAATAGACGTTTTCGACACCAACTTTCATGCCACGACTGCCTCGGGCGGATTCACCGATCCCAACCTTCCCAGCGGTTACGCGCCTTATAACATTTGGAATCTAGGCGGTAAGTTATATGTTACTTACGCCCTGCAGAACTCAAATAAGAATCAACCGGTAAGTGCGGCTGGAAATGGATTGGTGGATGTTTTCGATACTAACGGCAACCTATTGCAGCGCCTGGTTTCAAACGGTCCCTTGAATGCCCCGTGGGGAGTTGCGATCGCGCCTGCCGGCTTCGGCGCTTTCGGCGGCGCATTACTGGTGGGTAACTTCGCCGATGGGACGATCAACGCCTTCAATCTAACCACCGGTAGTTCTCTGGGCGCCCTTCAGACTCAAACCGGCACACCGATCGTAATCCCGGGGCTCTGGGCATTGGTCTTCGGAAACGGAAAAAGCGGCGGCGACCCCAACACTCTCTATTTCACCGCCGGCATTCAGGGTCAGTTACACGGTCTATTGGGCAGTATCGCTCCGCCGGCCGCGGTCACGAGTTTGAGCAACGGCGCCAGCGCTGGGGCGGCTACCGCGATCGCTCCCGGGGAAGTGGTGCTGGTCAACGGTGGGACCATCGGGCCTTCGCCCTCGGTGAGCGGAACGATACCTACCTCGGGCAGCATGGCCACCACGCTCTCCACCACGACGGTCACCTTCAACGGCACCCCCGCTCCCATTCTGTTTGCATCCGCTTCGCAAACCGGGGTCGTGGTTCCCTATGAGATCGCCGGTTCCTCGACCGCCAGCGTGGTGGTGAGCTACCGTGGCCAGACCGCCGCGGCATTTTCGATTCCGGTGGCGGCTTCGGCGCCCGGCCTGTTCACCTCGGCCGAAACCGGTTCGGGAGAAGTGGTGGCTTTCAACCAGGATGGCAGCCTCAATAGCACGAGTAACCCCGCGGCGCGCGGATCGGTGGCCGTCCTCTTTGCTACCGGCGATGGCATGGAGGACCCGTCCGTGCTACCGGCGATGGCATGGAGGACCCGTCCGGGCAGGACGGCGTCGTCAACAACTACATCATCCGCGCGCCAGTCCTGCCGGTCTCAGCCACCATCGGCGGCCAAACCGCGCAGGTGCTGTTCGCCGGCTCGGCGCCAGGTCTGTTGGCTGGCGTACTGCAGGTGGAAGTGGTGGTTCCCACCGCGGCCAGTACCGGCGCCCAGCCCGTGGTGCTTACCATCGGCAGCGCGAGCAGCAGCCAGCAGAGTGCGACCATAGTTCTAAAGTGAGTGGGACCACTGCGGGGCAGACCATGGTTGTTTGTGGTCTGCCTTACACCAGGCACTCGATTAGGTCCCCTGATCCTCGGCTCTCGCCATCGAAAAAACCCTGGCTGGCAGACCACAGAAAACGATGGTCTGCCCCACAGCTGTCCCGTTAAAAGTCGAACAGATTCAGTTGGTTAGGGTCGAGGCCTGCTTCCATTTGGACGTTAGGCCGTTCAAACACCTGTAAAATAGGCATTTTTT
>JBEKYD010000487.1:0-3299 GCA_049511335.1 Bryobacteraceae bacterium
TAACGATCTCCTGCGTCGAAATGTTGAACCCGGTCCAGCGGTAGTGCCCGTTCCCCCCAGCCAATCCACCGTGGCCGGCCGGAAACACGGGGTAGCCGTCCTTACCCATGGTGTATTCAGGAGCCGCCCACGGATCTTCCGGTGCCTGCGCGGCACCCGGCGCCGACTCTTTCAGCTTCGGACCTTTCTCCCCAACGGTCAGCGCATAGATCGCCATTTCCTTTTGCTCGTGGTGGAGCGTGAGCCGGAAGCGTTCCACCAGCAGGTTCTGTAGCATCCGGTAGAACTGCTCGTTAGTGGTTCCCTCCGGCACCTTGGCGTTGAAATCGAATCTGGCCTGACAGCAGCTGTCTCTGGGAGAAAATCCGGGCGGCTGGAAGCCGTACGCATGGGAGATCACGAACGCGAGGGGCACGTTCGAGCACCTCCAAATACCTGGGCTAGTCGTGCCGGGCCCGCCGCTGCACTCGACGGAACGCGCAGACGACGAGGCGGGCTTGACCGAAGCTACTTCGAATGATGGCGTATCTGCTGCCTGGCCGTAGGCGCATACCCAGGCCAGGGCCAGGTAGCTCACTACCAGGATCAGTGGCCTCATGATGCCTTCGATCATTTCGGACTTAAGAATATCAAATACCGTTATCGATGGCGCTCGTGCCTCCCGGCGTGCTCGTGCAGGCTGCCACCACGCGATTGGATACCAAGAGTGAAAAACGGGCTTACCGTAATGAACGGCTCATGCTCGACGGGCCTCGCGGTGCAGGCCTTCGTGTACCAGCGTCTTCAACGAGGTCTGGTAACCGATGCCTTTGCGCGTCGCCAGTTCCCGTGCCTTGTCCACGTCTGGTCCAGGCAATCGCAGTGCGATCTGAACGCTCGCGGTCCGGTTCCACCGACCAACGAGGCGAGATCCTTTCGAGGCCTTCAGGAAGCCGGAGGGGAACCACGGTTCGTTTATGCCGCGTTGTGACCGCATACGATCTGGACGCCGGGCGGGAAATAGGCGCAAGGATCGGGCCGGATGTCGAGCGTGATGGCGATGGGCGCCTCCGGGGTTGGAATCGGAACGTCCCCACCCTAGTTAAAGCGTGTGCAACCTGTTAGGCGGCGGCAGGCTTGTTCCTGCGGCATCGTCAATACTTTTTCCGCTGCAACGCTTGGTTGCGACCTGTCTTGGCGGTAGGGATCCTGCTTTTGTGCATTTTTGTGCATGTTTTCGGGTTTTTGCGCGGCGGGTCCGGATTCGGCGGTGGGGCGAGGGCTTCGAGAGGTATGTCTAAGATACTGGGTGGCTTGTCCAGTTTGTTCGGAGCGGGGGCGAAGGCCGTTTCGATGATGAATATGGCGGCGGCATCGGTTAGGTTGGCGCCGCTGGACAGAGCGTCGAGGACCTTAAGTTGTTTATTGTTCAGCTCGGAGTCGGTCATATAAGGACTAGCCTTCGGCCTTACTATAGCGGGCGAGCGCGGAGAAACGGGGTCGTGGCAAGGGGCGGATTGGCGCTAGCGCGATGAAACGGCGGGAGTAAGAAATATTCGGAAGTTCTGTCACTCTAATCCGGCCGATCTCGCTTTTCCTGAGAATTCCGCGCAAGCGCTTGAAAGCAAGTGGGATTGGCCGGAATCGCGACCGACAACGGGTCTCATAGACATTTCGGGCGTTGGGCAAAGGCGCCGGCGACGGGATGGCCGGCGCTACGGAACTGGGCGGCCGGCCGACGCGGCAGGATGCCGGCCACGGAGGTTCTGTGCATACCCGCTCGCTGGTGGCGAAATGGGAACGTTTCCGTCCCCGTTTCACCCGTCCCCCGTTTGACCCCCGCGCCCTGGGCGGCGCCGGAACGAGGTCTCTTCAGGAGCGGCGACCGGAAGTCGGGTGTTGGCCTCACGCACCCGAAAGTGGTGCTGTCCCGCATCACGATCCCGCCAGTTTGCGAAACTTCCATCAAGGGTTGTAAAGGCTTGTGGACAAACAGCGCCAGGTCCATAATGAGGCTGGATCGGATGGATGAGCGGTATTGATGATCGACGTCCTTCGTCTGATGGGCCACACGTGCCAGGAACCGCGCTCCATGGATTCTGGCATGGCGCTGCACAATTTTTGTTTGGCGTCGCGGGCCTGGCATTGATCACCCTTGCCACCGTCCATATTCACCCCTCGAGACCCGGGCCAATCGCCCTTCTTTATCTGACCGTCGTCGTGTTCGTGTCTCGCAGGGCTGGTTTGGTTTACTCCGTTGCGGTCTCCCTAATAGCGGCTTTCTGCTTGAATTACTTCTTTCTTCCGGGGTTCCCGGAATTTAAGGAGAAGGAGCCGTTCGATGCGGTGGCAACCGCTGTCTTCTTAATTACCACTTGGGTAGTTACCGGGATCGTGGCCCGGCTTTGGGCGCGGAATGCTCTACTGGACGCGTTGTTCGAACACGCGCCGCAAGCCAACGCTTTAATTCATCTTGACGGCCGCGTGGTCCGTGTGAACCGGGAGTTCACTCGGATTTTTGGCTACACTCCGCAAGAGACTGTGGGCCGCCGCCTCCACGAGTTGATTTTACCCGGCGAATTCCGAGACGAGTATCAGAGCCATTTGGAAGTGCTGTCGCAGAGGCAGCGAGTGGATGCGGAAGTGGTTCGTCAACGCAAGGATGGCAGCCGGTTGCACGTTCTCGTGGTCAGCGTGCCCGTATCCATGCCCGATGGGCGGATCGCGGTATATGCCATGTACCGGGACATCACCGAACGCAAGGAAGCGGAGGCGGCGTTGCGCAGGCTCTCCGGCCGCCTTTTGAGACTGGAGGAGCAGGAGCGCCGGCGCCTGGCGCGAGAGCTTCACGATACCACCGCGCAGTCGCTCGCCGCCCTCTCCATGAACCTTTCCGTGGTGGGTGAATCCGCCGATGTCCTCAGCCCACGCGCGCAAGCGGCTATGGCCGAAGCCGTCGCCCTGGCGGACCAGTGCCTGCGAGAGCTTCGCACCGTCTCTTACCTGCTGCACCCAAGCGAACTCGAAGAGTTGGGGTTGGAGTCCGCGCTGTCCCGGTACATCGATGGCTTCATCCAGCGAAGCGGAATACCGGTCGAGGCCGAAGTGTCGCCGGGCCTTGGCCGCCTGCCGCCAGACGTGGAAATGACGGTCTTTCGCGTGGTACAGGAATGTTTGACGAACATTCACCGTCACTCCGGAGCCTCTTGCAAAAGGAAGCGAAGTTGTTGAAATAAAACAAAACCACCTGATTTTGTTTGGAAGGCGGGCCCCACGGAGTTAAGCTGTTGCTGTCAACCAAGCAGCCAAAACCGGAGGCC
>JBEKYD010000488.1:0-3287 GCA_049511335.1 Bryobacteraceae bacterium
CGCGATGCCGGCCGGCCTGCTGAACCTGGTGGTGGCCATCAGCTTCTCGGTGCTGAGCGTTCTGCCGGCCGTGCTGCTGCACGTTTGGCTGCGGGAAGCCTCGGCCGGCGACGCCCCTTTGCGCGGCGCGGATCTGGGGGTGATGGTGGCGGGGTACGTATTGAGTGCGGTCGCGGTAACCATGCATTTTGTCGAAATCCGCGGTAACGGACCCAGGTTGCACCAGGGGGCGTTGCTTTTGATTACCTTCGGCTTCCTGGCTTTGACGGGCGGCGCGGTGCTGCTGCGGCGGCCCGGCGGCGTGGGCGGCATGCGCGGAACGCATATTGTGGCTGCCATGTGCCTGGCGCTGTTCGCCACCTCGTTCGTGCATTTCGCCGGCAATCACCCCAGCCAGCCGTGGTCCAGCGAGCTCGTGGTACACCACGCCGGCATTCCTCTGGCCTTGCTGGTGCTGCTGCAGGACGACCGGCTGGTGCTGCTGGACGCCTTTGTCCGCTTCCTGGCCAACGCGGTTTTGGCGGCGCTGATGGGAGTTCTTATGATTGCCGCCGTCATGCGCCTGGCGCCCGCCGAACGCCTGGCTCGCGAACCGCTCCTGCAGGCGCTGCTGCTGATTTCGGTCTGCCTGTTTTTGCTGCTGTTCGCCTGGCTGCGCGGCCGCGTCCAGCAGTGGCTCACCGATTTCGTTTTCCGGCGCCGCGCCTTGGAGCGCTTACCGGCGCGGCTCCGCGATAGGTCCACGATCGCCGACGAGGAGCAATATCTGAACTGGTCCGCCAAGGCGATGGCCGATGCCGTGCGCACCCGCGATTACGCCGTGCTGGACGGCGCCAAAGGGGAAGGCGCCGGCTTGCGAGTCCCGCTTACCACCCGCACCGCCGGCTTTCCGGGGCTGCCGATGTGGGCCGAAGCCGTGGTCCCCTTGCGTCTCGGGCAGGCCGGAGTGAGACTCTTCGCGCTCGGCCGGCGCCAGGGCGGCCAGCGATATTTGGGCGAGGACCTGGACGTGCTCGGCCGCGCCGCCGCCGAAATCGCCGAAAAAGTGGAAGCGCTGCGGCAACAGGAGATGTACCGGCTGGTAAACCAAGCCGAGTTGCGCGCCTTGCAATCGCAGATTCACCCGCATTTCCTGTTCAACGCCCTCAACACGCTCTACGGCAGCATTCCCCGGGAAGCCCCCACAGCGCGCCGCATGGTGTTGAACCTGGCCGATATCTTTCGCTATTTCCTGCAGTCCGACAAGGTGCTGGTTCCGCTCGACCACGAGCTGGAAATCGTACGCGCTTACCTGGAGGTGGAACAGTTGCGGCTGGGAGACCGCTTGCGGGTGGAGTTCGAAATCGACGGCGCCACCCGCGCCTTGCCGATCCCCATGCTGAGCGTGCAGCCGCTGGTGGAAAACGCCATCAAACATGGCGTAGCGCGCAGCGCCGGCCCCGGCTACGTGCGCATTCGGACCACGCGGGAAGCCGAGGGTTTGCGCATCCAGGTGGAAAACAGCGCCGGCGAGGGTCCGGCCGAGAATTCCGGAGCGGGGGTCGGCCTGAAGAACCTGGAGCGGCGGCTCGAAATCTGCTACGGCCGGTCCGCCAGCTTTCGCCTGAACATCGCATCCGACGTTACCGTGGCCGAGCTGAGCGTCCCGCTGGCCGGCCAGATGGCGGCAGCAGGTGGCCCCGGGCTTAGCCGATTCGAATAGCCAGCCGATCCCATCGGCCGCCCCATCGATTGCGTCGGACTTATCCCTCTGATAAGCTTGCTATCCGCTACCTTTATGGCAGATCCGTCTACGATGCGCGCGCAGCTTGCCATCATACGCCAGGAGATCTTGCGGTCTCCGGTGTTCGTGGCTGGCCGTCCGGATAGCGCCGACAAAGCCGGGAAGGAAGCCGTACGGCTCGCGAAACTCAGTGAAACCGTTCTGATTATCGTGCGCGACCTGAAAAGTAGTGAGTCTTTAATTCGCCTTCGTGAAAAGGCCCTGTGGAACATTCCACGCGACCGGCGGTTTTCGGCGGAACAATCCTTGAAGCAGCTCGGCAAGAACATCGGCGAGCTGAGGCAGGAGGCGGAAGCGCTGGCGGAACTCCTTCGCGACCTCTTGGATAGAAATGGCTTGTTGAATCCAATTCAGAAGACGAAAGCCATCCTCGATCTTCTGAAAGACCTGGAGAAGACTGTTGGACATGAAGCGCAGGCCCAGCTTGCCCAAATACACCAACCGATTCAAGACACCATTGGACCGAGCGCACCGGGAGGGACTCCGCTGACGCTGAGCGGCATCGCTCCCTTGCTCGTGTTTGTGTTTTTGGCAATCAAGATAATTCAACGCAAACTCGGCCCCAGCGGGCGTGAGTAGACTCCGTAGGGACCGCCCAGCGGACGAAGGCCGGATCGGCCTATTCATCCACGCCTTGCGCTAAGATTCTGGGATGCACCGTACCGCCCTTTTGCTCCTCGTTTCCAGCGCCGCGTTCGCGGCCGGCATCCCTTATCTCACCGAGCCCTCGGTCTGTCCCACGCGACCCGAAATCGCCTTCGTCTCTGGCGGCGGCATTTGGGTGGCGCCGTTGAAGGGCGGCGATGCCCATTTGCTGATTTCCGACCCCGCCGACGAGACTCGCCCGCTCTATTCTCCCGATGGCGCCCGCCTCGCCTTCGTTTCCACCCGCACCGGCGGCGGCGATATCTACGTACTAACGATTGCGACTGGCGAGTTGAAGCGGCTCACCTTCGACGATGGCCTCGATCAGCTCGACGGCTGGTCGCGCGACGGCCGCTGGATTTACTTCTCCAACGGCACCAACGACGTCGGCCGCAAGAACGACATCTACCGCGTGAGCCCGGACGGCGGCACGCCCATGCCGGTCAGCGCCGATCGCTTCACCAACGAATTTCAAGCCGCCCCCGCGCCCGATGGCATCACCCTGGCCTTTGCCGCCCGCGGCGTGGGCGACTCCCAATGGTGGCGCAACGGCCACAGCCATCTGGACGAATCCGAAATCTGGCTGCGCAAGGAAGGTTCGCCGGCAGCCTATGAGCGCCTGGTGGATTTGAACGGCCGCAACGCCTGGCCTATGTGGATGCCCGATGGCAAGCAGCTTTACTTTATGTCCGACCGCGGCGGCACTCAGAATATCTGGACCATTGCCGTCGGCGCCAGCCCTTCCGCCAAGCCGCGCCCGGTGACCAAATTCACTACCGGGCGGGTCCTCTGGCCCTCCATTTCCTACGACGGCAAGTTGATCGTGTTCGAGCACGATTTCAAAATCTGGCAGCTCGAT
>JBEKYD010000489.1:0-3286 GCA_049511335.1 Bryobacteraceae bacterium
GTTCTGGTGGAAGGTGAGAAAGACGACCGGCTGCCCGGCGGAATTCTGGCGCACTTCCGCCGATTCGACGTCTTTCTCGGTGAGGAATGGCTGCCCGTCGAGACACAACCGCTGGCTGCTGCCTTTGACCGTAATCGGCTGGCCGGCATGCGGCCCCGAGCAGGGCACCAGCAAATCCACCGCCAACGTGACCGCCGGCCGCTGCGTATTCTGGCAGAAGCCACCGGCGCAAGCGGCGGCCAACAGAAGAATTACCCGAGCCTTCATGAGTTCCAGCATAGTGCAGAAGCCTCCATGGTCCCAGGCCATATTCTATGCTGGTATTCGATATGGTATATTGAAGCGCGATGGAAGCGACGCGCAAGATCACCGTCGAGGTGCCCCCGCAACTGCTCGAAAGGGCGCGGCGCGCCAGCGGCGCCGGCATTACTCAAACCGTTTGCACGGGCTTGCAGCTTGTTGCCGCATCCGAAGCTTACGCGCGGCTGCGCCGGCTCAGAGGGAAGGTCCGCTTCACGCGCACGGCAGCCGAGTTGAAGGCCGACCGGTGATCGCGGTCGACACCAGCACCTGGATCGCCTTCCTCGAAGGAGATGGCGGCAAGGACGCGGAACTGCTGGACAGGGCGCTCCAGGACCGGCAGGTGCTCATGGCGCCCGTTGTACTCACGGAACTGCTCAGTGCTCCCAAGCTTCCTTTGGAAGTTTCACAGACGCTCTTGGATCTGCCGCTCATCGAGGTTGAGCCCGGTTATTGGCAACGGGCAGGCGAGTTACGAGCGAAGGTGTTGGCAAAGCGCCGCAAGGCGCGCCTCGGCGACGCCCTGATCGCCCAGAGCTGCATCGATTCCGGGATTTCTCTCCTTACCCGAGACCGGGACTTCCGGGCTTTCGCCGAAGCTGCCGGCCTCGATCTCGTCATTGGGTCCGCAGCGGACTGAATGGATCTTCGCAATTCAACGGGTCAGTCCGCCGTCCGCGCGCGCTCCCACAGATCGCGCACATTCAGCCGCGCCGCCCACTCATTGAGGTAGTCCAAATCGAGTCCCGCGTTCGCCGCTACAATCCCCAGGATGTCCGACCATTGGCGCTCGGAGGTTTCGCCTCCCTGCCGGTACCATTGCAGTTTGGCGAGCAGCACGTCCTCCGCCGTGGCGACTCGGCACATGGTGCGGCTGCCGGCGAACTCCAGGGGAAGCGCGGTTGCCCGCCGCAGTTCGGACGCATGAAACTCGCCGGAAGCGGGGAACAGGTCGAACTTTTCGCAGGTAAGCATGTGGATGACGTTAAATGGTCGACCCGCGGCGATGGCCCGCCGAATGTCGTCGGGGGCGGCATACCATTCCGGCCCCAAGGCAGCGGCCAGTGCTTCGACTTGTTCAGCCCGCACATCCACCAGCACATCGACGTCCTGGGTTGCTCGGAGCATGCCTCGCGCCGATGAGGCCATCGAGCCACCCACCAGGTAGCGGATTCCGAGGCCGTCCAACGCGCCGATCAGGCTATGGAGCGCGCTCATCCGGCCACGCCACCTTTCCGTAAACGCGCTCGCACAGCTCGTCGCCTAAAATGAGGCGCGCCAGGAGAAGAAAGATTTCGCGATCGTCCGCATCGGGATAGCGCTCGCGCAGGCCCGCCTCGGCCGCGCGGCGCACCGTGGCGGAAAGCTCGAAGGCGCGCCGCAGCTTTTCTTCGGGCGGCATCTGGCGTTGCAGCTCCAAAAAGATCCGCCAGGCTTCCGGCGTAGTGTCCGATGGGCACATGGTTACATCATGGCAGCGGGCGGAGCGGGTTCGTTCGGGTCGCCGGCGGCCCCGAGCGGCACGCGCAGCAGCACAAACGCGATCAGCGCGATCACGCCCAGACCGGCCATGTAGGACGGATTGCGGAACAGCAAGGGGAGTTGCTTGTCCTGGAAATCGTAGAAGGCTTTCACCAGCCCGGCCAGCGCTTCCCCGGCGATCAGGCCGGAAGCCGCCAGTATGCCTACGTTTTCCACCCTTGTGCGCTGCGCCTCGTTCAGGCCCTTGCGGCGCGCCACCGCGTCTCCGATCCAGCGAATCACACCGCCCACGAAAATCGCCGAGGTAATCGAGATCGGCAGATACATGCCGATGGCCACCAGCATGGGGCTTCTGACCTTGAACAGAATCATGGCGAAGCCCAGCAGGATGCCGGTCACCACCAGCGGCCACGCCATGTCGCCGCCCACGATGCCCTGCGCCAGCGAAGCCATCAACCCGGCTTGCGGCGCGGAGAGCGCTTTATCGCCGAAGCCGGTGCCGCCTCGATTGATGTTGCCCTGGTAGAGAATCATCAGCGGGAAGTACATTACCGCGCTGGCCACCACCACGGCGATCAGCTCGGCGATCTGAACGCTGCGCGGCGTGCCGCCCAGAATATAGCTGACTTTGAAATCCTGCAGCAGCTCGCCGGCCACGGCCGACGAGACGCACACCACCGCCGCCACGCCCAGCACGGCGATCACGCCGCTGGTCCCGGAGACGCCCATCGATACCATCAGCAGCGCCGCGATCACCAGCGTGGAAAGGGTCAAACCGGAGATCGGGTTGTTGGACGAGCCGATTACGCCCACCAGATACCCCGACACGGTGGCAAAGAAAAAGCCGATCACCAGCATCACCAGCGCCGCGGCGATGCCGCCGCTCACCAGCCCGGAGAGATAGATATACAGCACGCACATGAGCAGGAACGCGCAGCCGATCAGCGTGAACACGGTTTTCGAGCTCAAATAGCGTTGCGTGCGGCTGACGGATTCCAGGTCGGGCGCGCCGCCCTTCAATTCCGAGAACGCCTTGCCGAGACCCGCGACCAGGCTCTTGCGCATGCGGAACAGGGTATAGCAGGTGCCCACCATCATGCCGCCCACCGCAACCGGGCGCACGATGTACCGCCAAACGGCGGTGGCGAGGCCCACCCAGCTTTCGTCGCTGGGATTGGCGGGCAGAAAGGTCTGCAACTGCGGGCCCAGGAAAAACATCAGCAGCGGAATCAGCAAGCCCCAGACCAGCACGCTGCCGGAAAAATTGAGCGCCGCCAGCTCCGGGCCGATGATGTAGCCTACCCCGATGAAGGCCGTGCTCACGGTGGGCGCGGAAACCGAAGAAACGCCGCCCGTGTTCAGGATTTGTGTGGTTCCCATCGGGCCGAGGCGAAGCGCGCTGCGGCCGAGGTTGCCCACGCGGAAGAAGAAGTCGCGGTCCGGCGCGAAGAACTGGAAGACGCCGGTCAGATAGACCGCCGCGCCGAAGGCCATGTTGTAGAAA
>JBEKYD010000490.1:0-3233 GCA_049511335.1 Bryobacteraceae bacterium
GGTGTGGCGATTTCACGCACTCACAGCCCCTGACAGCAATTGGGGCTCCAAAAAATCGTCGCCCCGGACGGAATACGAACAGTGCGGAAGGTTTCTGTTGCGAGTTCTGCAAGTGGGTCACGTGATCGAAGCCCTGCGCAAGGCCCCGCCGGTGCCGTAAGCGTTCCCAAACCCACCACCCCGATCGAGCGGCGGTCCCACCGCAACCCCACTCGCTTCACCAGCGCGTGACTCACAAGTCCGCCCGCGCATTTCGCGCACGCGGCCACGAAAAACGGCAGAGACGATAGCAGCAGATCTGTCTCGCTGAATCCGCGCGCCTTCACCAGGTAGGTATGGAACCACGATTGGAAGAAATAAGAATCCGAAGTGCCCGAGGGAAGCGCCGTATAATGACCGGGAGGAGAGCCAGGAGTCCTGCCGGCAGCATTTCCTACCGGCGACAAGATCGCCAGCGCCACAGACATTCGCCGGCGCTACTAACATCATGAAGACCGGTGGAATTCAACGAAGCCGCCGCTGGATTGCTTTATCCATAGCAATCAGCCTGACGGGGATCGCTTTCAGCACCGTCCTGGCGTTTCGAAATTCAACCGTGTGGAACGTCGATTTCAACGAATTCTACGCTGCGGGGGAACTCGCCGGGACCGGCCATCTGTACGACTGGGACGCCATTCGGCCATTGGAACTGAAACACGGAAGCCGGGGAGTTCCGTTCGGTCGGATTCCGGCTTTCGCGGCCGCGTTTAAGCCACTCTCCGCAATGCCCTACGGGTTGGCACGCAGCGTATGGCTGTGCGCCGGTTTCGCAGCACTAGCGGGAGTCGTCGTCCTCTGGCCTCTTTCCCGCCCAGAAAGACTGGCAGCAGCCATCTGCTGGTCGGTTCCGGCAGTTATGTGTCTCGCCTTCGGGCAAGATTCGGCGCTGCTACTGTTCTGTGTCGCGCTGGGAGTAAATCTGCTTCTCAAAGGGCGTGATTTCTGGGCCGGAGTGGTGCTCGCGGGCTGCGCCGCCAAACCGCACCTCATGCTCCTCTTGCCCGCGTTGCTCGCCGCACGCGGAAAATGGAAGGCTATTTTGGGCGGCGCTGCCGGCGCGGCCGGGATACTCCTGGTCTCGTTCGCTGTGGAAGGGACAGATTGGCCGGCTCGGGTGCTTGCCCTCTCGCGGACTCCGGAGTTTAGTCCCGCAGCCGACCGGATGCCGACGCTGCGCGGACTGTTATCAGTGGTAGGGGGTAGTCTGGTTGTCGAAATCGCAGTTTGTATAGGTGTAGTCGCCGGATGTTGGATTCTCGGCCGCCGATTGGCTTTATCCGCTGCCGTGGCGCTGGCGCTGGCTGGAGGCCTTCTGGTGAGCCCCCACGCCTACGGCTACGATGCACTCCTCCTGTTGCCCGCTCTGATGTTGCCGTTCGAGGCAAACTATCCCCTTTGGATGCGGACGTGGGCATTGATTCTAATGACGCCTATCCCTTATCTGATCCTGCTGAGCGATAACGAACTTCCCGGCCACGTTGCCGTGAGTGGATACACGCTGGCGCTTTTAGCAATCGAAAGCTATCGCGCCCGGCGGAATGTTACGTCGCCGACCTAGGTGGCGCACGGACGGGCAGGCTTCTCGCGGTAAGGACGGGCCATACCTGGCCGCGCCGAGTCGCCCGCGAAACCATCCATACCAGACCACGCTCCAGGCCACCCCCAAAATCCCGAACAGGTAAAAGGCTGCCCGCCATCCGTAACGAGCTTGAATCGGCACCGCCAGCAAGGGAGCAATCGCGCCGCCCAACTGGCTCGACATCAACGAGACTCCAAAGGCACGGCCGCGCTCGGGAATGGGAAACCAGCGCGCTACCGCCGCCGACGCGTTCGGAAGGGCCCCCGCTTCGCCCATCCCAAAGAAAAACCGCGTCACCAAGAGCGGCACGTAGCCGGCCGCCAAGCCCGTCAGCGAAGTGAATGCCGACCACCACAGCACGATCCACGCCAGCACCCGCCGCGATTTTGCGCTGTTCCTTAGCTCCGTGGCGCGGGACGCCCTCGTTCCGCCCTCCGTCCCAAGAATCAAGTCTCCGATACTGGCGAAGGGCCGGCCGGGGGGCCGGCTGAGGACGAGGGCGTCCGCCCTACAACTGACTGTTTTCTTGTTATAATTACGGACATTTCGATCCTGTATCGGACATCCATGAAGCCGCCTATGCAAATCCAGTCCATCCGTCCGCTCTTGTTTCTGGCCCTGCCGCTGAGCTTGATTCATGCCCAGGGCACTGTTCCGACCTTTCAACACACCGTTGGCCAGGCATCCTACATTCTGGCGGGCCGCGATCCGGCAAAGGGAGAGACCACGACCATTCCGACGGTGCTCGTTCCCATCGCGCTCTCTTTCGACGCGAAGAAGATCGCCGGCAAGCCCTTCCTCATGGATGCGGGCCCGGACGTTCCGGGCGTGCTTGGCTCTCCTGTCTTCTCCAAGTTCCCCTTTCCCTCCGGCGGCACGACACAGTATGCCGACGCCCTGCTGCGCACCACCTTTGCTAATGCCGCCGAATGGCATACGCTTCTCGGTAAGCCGGAGATAAAGCCCGTGAAGATCACCGTTCCCGTTGGCTATGGCTATATCCTGACATCGAAGAAGACCGGCGGCGCCGTTGCCGTCGCCGACATTGAGTTTCTGCAACGGGAGCTTTTCAAGTTACTTCCCAATCAGCCAGGCAAGCTTGTGGTCGCTATCACGCATAACACCACTTACTATGCCGATGGCGACGCCACGCTATGCTGCTCTTGGGGAACGCATGGCGTCGATTCCGCCACCGGAAACTCCTTCGTGCTCGGCTCCTATCTCCATGCCACCCCGGCGGCGGTCGAAGACGGCGACGTACAACCGTTGACACAACAACTCGGCGAGTTCGTCAACGACCCTCTGCACGACCCCCTGCTCCACGGCCGCAATGTCAAACTTCCGGGAAATACTTTCCCAAGTTGGATGCGTCCAGGAGTCCAGAGCGCCTGCGGCGGCACAGGCGTCGCCTCGGCTTACTTTCTTCTCGAACCTACTGACACCAACCCGAAGAACAACATTCCCGCATCGAAGGCCTTCGTTGCCCAGGTGGGCGGAGCCGCCTATCACCTCCAGAACGTTGCTCTGCTGCCCTGGTACGCCGGGACCATGGAAGGTTTCGGCGGCAGTTACAGCTTTCCGGATCCGCACGCGCTCGCGGAACCTTCCCGGCCAT
>JBEKYD010000491.1:0-3223 GCA_049511335.1 Bryobacteraceae bacterium
GCCCCGCCGCGCTTCCAGCCGGCCAAGCCGATCGTCATGTCAGAACTGCCCCTGGACCTCGCTCGGCAAATCGCCGGACTCGACAAAGAGCCCCAAGCCGAAGAGGATAAACCGGCAGCTTAAGGCCAAGCCGTCGAAAAACCCGAAAATTTGCACAAAATTGCACAAAAGGCGCGCCTTTTGACGTGGGGAGGGCCCATTCCGTGTTTCGGCCGGCATGCTTGCAGCGATTTTATGACTCTTCACCGGCAGCGAGATGGAACGCCTCGCGCAGGAACGGTTTGATCGTGCGGAGATCCTCATCGGTCCGGACGAGAGCCACGTGAGAGACGCGCTTATCGCCCTCCCCTATTTTGACAAAACAAGGTGCGCTAACTTTGCGCCCCAAGTGAATCGCCACTCGCAAAGCATCCCGCATCACTGTCAGGTCCGTAAAGATGCGGGTCGTGCGGAACAGTGCGTACCGGTTGCGCGTAACTACCTCCACCACGCCAAAACCATGGATCGTGGCCTCAAGTTTTCGGTAAAGGCCGGCAAGTTCCGGTGGCCGGTCTTTCAGTAAGGTAGCGGGGTTGCCTACGCCACACGCGTGGCGTTGATTGATTTGGCGAAACGTCCGATGACACTGTGTACATTGCCAAGGCATCAACGGTTTTATACATGCCCCATACATCTCTGTCAAGTTTGGGTTGACATTCTGCCCGCGAAACCGCTACTTTTGTCCATCATGTTGCACAAACTTGCCTGCTGCGCCTGCTTCGCGCCGATCCTTGCCTGGGCCGCCGATCCCGGCTCGGTCCACCACGATATGACCGCTCTGGTCGATTCGCACGCCTCCGAATACCGCGACCTGTCGCGCAAGGTCTGGGAATTTGCCGAAGTGGGCTACCAGGAGCATCGCAGCTCGGAACTGTTGCAGCAACATCTCAAGGCTGCCGGTTTCACCGTCGAGGCCGGCGTGGCCGACATTCCCACCGCTTTTGTCGCCACTTATGGACAGGGCAAGCCGGCGATCGGCATTCTCGGCGAATTCGACGCCCTCCCTGGGCTCTCTCAGGACGCCGTGCCGGAACGTAAGGTGCTGGTCGCCAGCGCTCCCGGTCATGGCTGCGGCCACAATCTGCTGGGCGCGGGTGGGGCGCTTGCGGCCGTTGCCGTGAAGGATTACCTCGTCAGCCATCACATTTCAGGCACGGTGCGATTCTACGGCACGCCTGCCGAAGAGGGCGGCTCCGGGAAGGTCTACATGGTGCGCGCCGGTTTGTTCAAGGACGTCGACGTGGTGCTGCACTGGCATCCCGGCGACCGGAACTCCGTCAATACCGGCGACGGAATGCTGGCCGTGATCTCCGCCAAGTTCGAATTTCACGGTCTGGCCGCTCACGCCGCCGCCGCGCCCGAAATGGGCCGCTCCGCCCTCGATGGCGTCATGCTCATGGGCAACGCCGTGGAATTCATGCGCGAGCACGTGCCCAGCGTCACCCGCATCCACTACATCATCTCTAAAGGCGGCGTGGCGCCCAACGTGGTGCCCGACGATGCCGAGATGTTCCTCTACGCGCGCCATCCCTCCATGCCGGTTTTGACCGGCATCTGGGACCGCATTGTGGCCTGCGCCAAAGGAGCCGCGATGGCTACCGGCACCACCGTGGACGTGCGCATTATCAGCAGCGACTACAACATCGTCGGCAACACGCCCCTCGCCGAGCGCATGTACCAAAACCTGAACGAGCTGGGCGGGATAACGTATACTCCGGCGGAAACCGATTTCGCCGCTCGTTTGACCGCGCTGCTGCCGCCTGGATCGCATCCGAGGCCGGGCGCCGAAAGCCGCATCGAACCGCTTCGTCGAGACCCCGCCTCAGAAGGCGGTTCGGCGTCGAGCGACGTGGGCGACGTGAGTTGGTCGGTGCCTACCATGGGCGTTTCCACCGCGACCTGGGTGCCGGGAACTCCGGCGCACAGTTGGTACGCCGTGGCGGCCAGCGGCATGGCGATCGGCCAGGATGATATGGTGCTCGCGGCCAAAGCCATCGCGCTTACCGCTCAAGACCTGTTCACCGATCCGCAGCTCCGCGCGGCCGCCAAAGCGGATTTCGAGAAACGGCTGGAGGGCCAGCAATACCAGTCGCAAATCCCCGCCAACCAGAAGCCGCCCCTCGACTACCGCAAACTCGGCAATTGACGCTGACCCGGCACACTGAAGACGGATGTCTTCTCAAGCCGCCGATCTTGGCCTCCACCCGCCTTTTGTGGGGCAGGTTGTCAACCTGCGGCCGATTGTCAACCGGCCTTTCGCCCGCAGCGAGCGCTACCGCACCCGCCTGCTACTGACAAGTTGAAACCCCGCGCCCAGCACAATCTCCTGGTCCCAGTGGTTCCGCAAAACCAGCCGCCAGTTGTGCCCTTGCCTGCCGATCGACACAACTGTGTCGAGTCCAGGCTCACAATTGTCGCGCAGAGGAAAGCCGCAACTGAATTCGAGCGGTATTGCTTCCCGGAGGTTGATGACCTTGGAATCCCAGGGCCACTGCCGCGATAAACCCGGCGTTGGCGGTAGATACCCGCGTTCCGCGCTCTCGAGATGCTGTTCGATTTCGCCGATCGCGGCGCGCTCGGCAGCTTCCAGACTCGCGGCCTGGGACCTGCTCACCTGGATCCCGAGCACACCTCGGATCGAGACAAAATCGACAATGCCGTCGGCATCCGCGTAGACCTTGTGAGATTCCAGGTCCTCGAGGAAGCGGTCCGTGTAAGCCGGGGCCGAGGCTTCCGCCAGCCACCACGAGTGGTGTCTATTTCGGGGGTCGTAAACGAATGACAGATCGCGGCAGTCCGTTTTGCCGTCGGGGTAAGTGAGATCAAGTTGAAGGTGGGCCGCCGGCAGTGAGATTTCGCCCGATGAAGTGAACGCCGCAACCGTGTATCGGGAGTCCGAAAAGACCAATACCGAGTGAGACTGCGGCCCCGCCAGCGCAATGCAAGCAACGATAACAAGCCATACCAGTTTCATCGCGACGATCCTCATCCGCAAATCGAGCCGCGGCCGTCAGGGAGCGGTTGCCGACGTCAATGCCCACGCTCCCGTTGGTCCTATCCTTGGGAGTCGGCGGCCCGGCAAGAGCACGCCGCCCCTGTGCCACTAATACGCCTTCGCGATCACCGCGCGCCGCTCCACCGGCACGCCGGTTACGATGCACTTGCCCGGGCCGTCGAACTCGTC
>JBEKYD010000492.1:0-3149 GCA_049511335.1 Bryobacteraceae bacterium
CAGGATTGGGTTGGCGACGATTACGATCCCGACGCTTTCTCCATCGATGACGTCAACCGGATGCTCGCGCCCCGCCGTGGGCACCGAGGCAAAACTTGGTCGCCGGCACGGTAAACAAATACCTTATATGTAAGGTCCTCCTTGCCAATCGTCGCCCCCACGATCTTCGCAGCTTCCATGTAAGTGACGTCGCGGGACCCTTGTAGTTCGTGCGTGCTTGTTCGGATGAACTCCAATTTCAATAGGGCTTCGGCTGCATAGGAGCCGATATCGCGCGTTGCGATCATTGGCAACGGCAAATCCTCTCTGACCGGGCCGGCCATAATTCCCATGGACTTAATCACACCGGCCTGGGGCAGAAGGTTCTCCATGAAGTAGCCGGCTCGCAGGAAGAGGGCATTTAACCCTGGAATTCCTCCGAGTTTCTTTTCCAGATTGTGCAGGCCGGCCACGGGGCCGGTTCCATGCGACTTGTCCGCGCCGACGCTGCTCAGAACAACGGCATACTTTATCCCGTTTTTCGCAATCGCGGAGCGTAAGGCGTCGCTCACACTCTCCATATATCCGCGAACGTCCGGGGCACCAATATTGGGAGGAATCATCGCGTACACGGCCTTTGCGCCGGCAAACGCGTCCGCGAGAGCGCCCCCATCCGTCACATCAGCGATGAATGATTCCGCGCCTTTCTCGGTGAATTTCTCCAGCCGCTTCGGGTCGCGCCCCACAACACGCACCTTCTGTCCCGCTTCGAGCAATCTCTCCGCTACCGCGCTTCCAGTGTTACCCGTCGCTCCTGTAATCACATACATGGCTTACTCCTCTCTCTCTATGGCGAACTGTTCCGGGCATATTGATGCTTGTCTGGCTTCCACGGATTCAGTTTCGGCTGTCTCGCCGCGATGGACTCAATTTGGCGCCGTGCTAAAAATCTCACTTTCTCAGGTGACGCGACCTCGCCCAAGGAGATTCATTTGCATACATTCGTTCGCAATACCGGGGTGCTGTACACACGCAAATCCATCCGGCCGTTAGCCTGCCACACCGCAGGTGCCGCTTGCAACTGACCGTGATGTTTTGCCCCGGAAACGGCGTTCACCTAAACTGCCGAGGCGCGCGAAACCGGCCAACGGTGTATCTGGGACGGCACAAGGACAAAAAACGCGCTGACCGAAAAAGTACCGAAGCTGTTCCCGCCCGGGAGTCGGCAGACCGGAAGTTAGGCCTGCGAGACGGCGCCACCGGAATGTGCGTCTTCACCGCGAGGGGTCTTGTGGGCGTATAACGCGCCACTCGGAAACTGAGCCACGGGTACGTAGCGCCCGACCGCGCCCGCGCCATCCTTCCCGCGGCGCCGCACGATGCCGGGCGGGTTCGCGGCACGGATGGACGCGGCGGCGCCGGAGTTCACGGCGAGCGTGGAGCGAGTTGACGATTCGTCGTCGAGCTCGGTGGAAGCGTCCGGTGCGCTGGCTCTTCGACCCTCGCCGTGTCCGCCGCGTCGCTGGCGCGCGGGGTTTGAGCACGCGCACTTCACGGACGATGCCCCCGAGTGCGCCCGCGTCGGCCTTCGAGCGGCGCCACGTGATGCCGTGCGGGCTCGCGGCACGGATAGAGGCGCGCGGGGCACGAGATGCCGGACTTGCCGAATTGATTGTGTGGATATTCCGTGTCGCTGGTTGCGCTTTGTTATGCTCCGGGGAACGCATGAGTGCCGTGAGTGATGGCTGCGCCTGCCCTAAGCGCTGCAGCGATGATCACCGCTTCAGCGATCTCTGGATCGGCTGCGCCGGCCTGCCGCGCTTTACCCGAGTGGATTTCGATGCAGTAGGGGCATTGCGTCGTGAACGCGACGGCGAGCGCCATCAGTTCTTTGTACTTGGCCGGAATCGCTCCGTCGGTCATGGCGGCTTTGTCAAAAGCCCAGAAGGCTTGCATCGCGGCCGGGGCGTTCGCGTCCAGAGTCTTGAGTTTTCCCAGGTTACTCATGCTGTACAAGGTTCACCTCCTAATTTCGACAATCACCGTGATTGTATCCGACGAAGGCGCACCTCGTTCGAGGGCACGCGCAGTTTGTGGTCTCGGTGCCCGAGCGCGCCCGAGCGCGGCCTTCCCGCGGCGCCACACGACGCGGCGCGTTCCACGAGAGCAGGCGGCACGGGCGGGCGCACACAGAACCGCCGGCGAGCGTCGATCGTTCGCTGTCGATGCTGGCGGTGCTGTCGTGCGACGACCCTCGCCGCCAGGCGACATCGGCGGCTTTCCCGCCGGGCCGAACCGGCCGTGGATCGCAATCGGAAATTAGTGCAATAATTATTTTGAGCCGCACGCCTGCCGTCTTCGATCCACGAGACGGGAGGTGCGCAGTTCGAGGGCGTTTTTTGGCAGAGCAAGCGGAAGGCAAAAAACGAAAGAACGCTCCGGGCGCCGGGCGGCCGGCTGGACCCACGATGCCCTGCGGCTGGGGATGCGGCAAACTCATGAGGGCCGGCGAGGTCCGGGCGCATTTCCGCGATTGCCCGAAGAGGCCAGGGCGCCCTGCGCGAGCTCACGCCCAGACTGGAACCGCTCCGCCCCCCTCTAAGATTTCATCCCCCCTTCCAAGAAACTGGTGGGATTGAGTCGAATCACCAGGCACTCTACCAGCCCGTCGGCGCCGAAATAGCGTCAGGCTTTCGAGGCGTTTTCTCACCCTTGGACCCCATTTCGGGAATTAGTGCAACAATTTGCCCGCGGCGCCGCACGAGGCCGCGCGTTCGCGGCACGGGTGGACGCGGCGGGCGGCGGAGTCCAAAAACAAAGATCTTCATGGGTCCACGCTGCTACCAGCCGCTCTGTGAATCGGAGTCCACGGACCCGGCCAAGGAAGGGATGCTGGCCTTGGCAGGACTTCACCGCCAAACGCCCGCATTAGGCTATAAGAGAACTAATTCGCAGCCCATTGGAATCTCGATGCCGGTGGCACCTTCAAAACGTCGCGCGCGCTCGATAGCCACCTTGCCCTGCGGCGTCACTTTGGCGATGAGTTCCGCATATTCCTGGAACCGCTGTTCGGCTTGAAAGGTCACGCGGCGCCGGATGCCAAACGCGGCCATCGCCGCGGTGCTCCGGCGCACCTGTTCCTCCTCCGCACCCAAGAATATCCACTCCGA
>JBEKYD010000493.1:0-3146 GCA_049511335.1 Bryobacteraceae bacterium
AGGATAGTTTGAGGGCCTACTACCTGGCCTCGGGCGGCGTCGAGCGGGCCGCGCTCGACCTGCTCTGGCAGCCGCAGTTGGCCCCCGAAAAACGAGTCATTCCCATCGGAGCGACCGAGGTGGTTTATCCGTTCCCCACCGGAATGGTGCGGGTGGAAATCCTCCCCGAAACCTCCAAGGTCGATGTCAACCTCGCCTCGCCCGAACTGCTCTACCGCATCGCCATGGCCGTGACCGGCAACGATGCGCGCTCGCGCGGCATCGCCGAAGCCATCGTCGACTGGCGCGTGCCGTCGCCCGAGCCAAGCGCTCTCGATCAGTATTATTCCTCGCTCATCCCGTCTTTTCGAGCCGCCCACACGTCTATTCGAGAGATCGAGGAACTGCTGCTGGTGAGAGGTGTTACCCCCGATATTTTTTATGGCTCGTATGCTCTGGACGAAGAGTCGGCTTCCCCGCGAGCGGCGCGCCTGGTCGAGCGGCCGGGGCTGATGGACTGCTTGTCGGTATTCGGCAGTTCCGCGGTGGATCTCAACACCGTCAGCCCCGCCTTGCTGGCCGCCCTCGGCCTCGATCCGGACACCATCGCGGCCATTGTGGCTCGCCGCCGCGAACAGCCCTTTAAGCCTTCCGAGCTCTCCATCGTGCAGGCCATAAACGGGAAGTTGGGAGTCGGCTTCCGCATCGGCGGCAATACCATCTTCACCTTGCGCGCCACCGCGCGGTTACGCCTCGCCGACGGCCGGTTTTCCGATGTCCGGCGCACCGTTGGCGCGATGGTGAAGTACATGACGCCGGACTATGCTTATCCGCTTCACATTTTGCGTTGGTACGATACCGCCTGGAGCGATTTCCCGAATGCCCGCTGAAATACAATCGGAAACGCAACCGGAGCGCGGCGCTTCATCGGTCGAAGCCACCGCTTCGGCGCGCGGAAGCAAAAGTTCCCTGGGCCGGGATTTGCGTAAGCTCGCGGCCTTCGGCTCGGGCGTGGGAATCCAGATCGGCGAGCGCGACCTGGAGATAGTGGCGGTGCGGGTGCGCCTGGCGCGCGTGCGCGTTTTGGGGTTCTTGCGGGTGGACGATTTCGCCAGCCGGCCGGCGGCGGAATGGGGCGCCGAGTATGCCGCCATGCTGAAATCCCGGGGCGTGAGCTATCTGGGCGCCACCGTATTGCTGCCGCGCCACGAGGTCATCGTGCGTCATCTGGCCTTGCCCGGTGTGGCGGCGAAAGATATGGAAGCGGCCATCCGCCTGCAACTGGATTCGCTCCATCCCTACGGTGAGGACGAGATTTCGTGGGGCTGGTCGGCGTTGGGTCCGGGCGCGGCCCTGCTGGGGGTTGCGCGACAATCCGTAATCGACCGCTATGTTTCTCTGTTCGCCGAAGCCGGTATCGCAGTGGCCGGTTTTACGTTTTCCGCGGCGGCCGTGCACGCCGCCATCCGCCTGAACGATTTCGAGGCTGGCGCCGGGTTTGTGGCGGTGAGCCGGGCGTCCGGTCGCGCGGTGGAGATTTACGGCGAAAGCGATTGGCGGCCGTTGTTTTCGGCCGCGTTCGAGCTGCCCGCCGAACGCGCCGCGCAGTTGGCCCTGGCCGAGTTGCGGCTCGCGCCCGACACCGTGCCGGTCGCGCTGGAACAAGTGCTGCCCAAGCCCACCGTCAACCCGGTGGAGAACGATCTTTCCCGCAATGCGCTGCCGTACGCCACGGCGCTGGCCGGGGCTTGTCCCTGGCTGTCGCCGATGGCGAACCTGCTGCCGGTGGAGCACCGCAGCTCCAGCTCGCGCGGCATGCTGGTCCCAACCGTCGTGCTGGCGTCGCTGGCGGTACTGCTCACCGCCGGCATTTGGGGCTATCCGCGCTACGCCGAGCACCGGTATCTCGAAAGCCTTCGGGCTGAAATTGCCCGCCTGCAGCCCCAGGCGCAGCGGGCGATGGCGCTCGATCATGCCGTCGATCGCGCCCGCGCACGCACCCGCCTGCTGGACCAGTTTCGCGCCCGTACCCGCAACGATTTGGACGCGCTCAACGAGCTCACGCGCCTGGTGGAACCTCCGTCATGGACCAATAGCATCGAGATTACCCGCACCGGCGTGCGCATCAACGGCGAAGCCCCGCAGGCCGCGCCGCTATTGAAAATTCTGGATTCTTCGCCCCTGTTTCAGGATTCCGGCATGGATATGGCGCAGCGCAGCCAGTCCGGCACGGGCGAGGTCTTTCAAATTCATTCCAACCGCCGGGGACAGCCATGACCGCGCGCGACCGCAAAGCTCTGACCATCGGGCTCGGCGCCCTGGCCGCGGTTCTGATCTTGCGCTTCGTCGTGTTTGCCGATCGCGGCTCGGTGCCGGCGGTGGTGGAATCGGTGGATACCATTCCGGCGGCGGAGCAGCGGCTGGCGCATCTGCGAGAAGTGGCCGCCACTTTGCCGGCCAGGCAGGCTCTGCTCCAAGCGGCCGAGGCGGAGCTCGCCACCCGCGAAAAAACCATCCTCAAGGCCGACACCATGCAGCAAGCCCAGGCCCAGCTCCTCGACCTGGTGCAGCTCGTGGCGCGCGCCAACGGCATCGATACCCACGGTGTGGAGCGCCAGAACGGGCGCGCCATCAACGGCGATTACGGCGAGATTTCCGTGGAAGTCACTTTCACTTGCGGCATCGAACAATTGGTCAACATGCTGGCCTCCTTGGGCGACCAGCCGCAACTGGTGGCCAGCGAAGAGGTGCGCGTGACTCACGGGAACGACAAGAAAAAGAACGTCATGGTGCGGCTGATGGTGGCTGCCCCGGTAACCCGCAAGCTGATTCCCGAAACCAAGAAAGGGTTGGCCACGTTTTGAGACGCAAACTGATCGAGCTCAATCTGGTGCTGGCCGCGGTAGTGGCGGGCGCCGGTTTCCTGTTGCACAACGAATGGCTGGCGGCCAAGGCCCGCGAGGCAGCGCTGCGCAAAGCGCACGCCGTGGCGCCCGCGCCACCGCCGATGACCCCGCTTGCCGCCCCGGGGGCTCTGCTGCCGACCACATACAAGCGAGTTGCCACCGACGATCTCTTCGATCCGTCGCGCAACGCTGACGTTCCGGTCGATTAAGGTCCACCGCCGCCTCCTCCTCCGCCTATGCCCCCGCTACCCTTGTGTCACG
>JBEKYD010000494.1:0-3070 GCA_049511335.1 Bryobacteraceae bacterium
AGTCACTATGAGAAAATCCTATGGGTTCCGAACCTTCCGAGTCACCGAACTGGCGCTCTATCATTCACTTGGCAAACTGCCCGAGCCGGAACTCACCCACAGATTCTTCTGACGAATCAAGATATTAGACGACGTCTGGTCCGGACGCCCGGCATACAAGACAATAGATAGTGAGCCAAGCGCTCGAGGGCTCGACCTGACTTTTCTCCCATCTCGTCGATTAGCAGGCCGGCGTAACGGCGGTTAATGGTAAAGGCTCCGACCTCGCGGGGATCGGGTGTTTCAGTGAGCCAATCTTCGCTGACATCCTGAAGTAAGGCCTCCGGGAACATTGCTCCTGGATGAAAATGTGTGCTGCCAATCACCTCCCGTGACAAAGAGCCAAACAGATTCTCCGCCATGCCGTGCCGCCATTTTCCCAGGTAAAAGGCGCCACGGTGAGGGATAATCGTCCCGTGGTCATTAAGGAGATCCTCGCAAAAAGCCAGCATCAGATATCGCTTGGCATGAACGAGCCAGTTCATGTGCCAATAGCAATCGCTCATCCAAATGAGGGGCTTACCTTTATGAATGCGGAAGGAACCCTGATGCTGCGCGCGCTGGAGCTGCTCGTAGCATGTCGCGAAAATTGATAGGGCCTCGTAATGGCGTCCTTCAGTAATGTAATAAAGCCCCACCGCCTCCCACGCGCTCCAGTTGTTGGAATCCCATGTTGCCTGTTCTCCTGCCTGCATAGGAGCGGGGAACCTTTCAAGGAGTTCGTCCAGCACCGTGGTTGTGTTGTTCATGTGGAACAGACGCCGAGTCGGGGTCAAGCCGTACTTTCTTAGGGTGCTTCGCACATGAGGGCCATCGATCAGTCCCGTGATTTCGCCGCGTACACTCATGTTCTCTTTCCTGAAGGAGCTATTTTATCGAAGCAGAGCGGAAACTCACAACGACCCCGGCTGCAGTTCCTATTACGAAACCTCCACAAAACTCCAGTACCTGAACGTCGGATCGCGCGATGTCCGCAGCCCGGGGCTCCGTTGCCGTGGAAACTACCGTCACGCGCCCCCGTGTACTGCTGGCGGTGGGATCCTAGCCTGCTACCGATCCGCTGGCCGGTCGCCACGTCTAATGCATTTTAAAAGGCGAGCGGCGTAAAACCGCCATTTCGGAAACGCGGCGGAAACGTGGGGACGGACGGAACGTTTCCAAGCCAGCGGATTCGAAGCCGGCCTTGTCCAATCCATCGCCGACGGCCGCTGGCAACTGCAGCGCGCCGTCGCCATCGAAGACGCCATCTTCGCTCTCGACAACGTCGCCCTCCAACCCGATTCCGAATACTATGAAGCCATCGCCGCCCTCACCCAGGGCCGCACCTGGCTCGCTCACGACAAAAGCCTCGAACGGATCGCTCTCTACGCGTCCCGAATCCAGCGCCGCGTGGAAAAGGACATCGCCATGCTCCGCCAACTCCAGGCCGACCGCAAAGCCGCCTTCGAGCAAGCCATCGAAGAAGTCGAAGCGCTCACCCAACTTGCTGTAAAAGCAGGAGAAACCTACAACCCCGCCACCGAATTCCCGCGCGACCTGCTGCCCCCGCAATTTGATTTTTCAAATCCGGAAATCCTCCGCTCGATCGTCCACCATAGCCGCCTCAAAGCGGCCCGGTGCTCGACCCCCAACCCCGAAAAACGCTTCAAAACCGCCGCCTGACCTATGCCCACCACCCGCTAAATCACGATCCGCGCCTCGAAGCCCGCCTCGATTTTTCGCGTGCGCCGGACGTCTGCATTTTCGCTTGGCCGGTGGCGCCGGCTTCAGCATAAACGGCCGTCACGAGGGTCGAAACTTGGCCCGCCAGAGTGCGAATTTTGCCGATTTCGCAAAAGTGCCCAAGTTCCGCCGAATAAACCATTCTTATTGCTTCGGATGCAAGCAACGGCGCAAAGCCAGACCTATCGAGTCACGATCCGCTTGCCCAAATCCGCATCGAGTTAGGCAACGAAGGCCCGAAGACCGATGGCGGACTGGAGATGTGGCCGCTTGGCCTTTATGACCTGACGATGCAACTTACGCGCGACTATAACCACAGCATCATCGAGATCACCGAGACCGGCGGAAGTTTCATGGAGAAGCCCGACGCAAATGGCCGCGTCGCCGATCTGCGCCGCATCGAGTTCTATCGTCAGCACTTGGCCGAGTTGGCGCGCGCCATGGCGGAGGGAGCCAGAGTGCGCGCCCACCATGCTTGGAGCTTGCTGGATGACTTCGAGTGGCATGAGGGTTATACGCGGCGCTTCGGGCTGACTTACGTGGAGTTCGCCACCCGGAATTAGCGTTTCAGAACGATTGCTGCGGAGACCGCGGGAGCCCAAGGTAGACCCAGAAGCTGGCGATATTCACCGATATCGTTCCGCAACGGCCGCTCCCCGACGACCACAAGGCCCGTTCTGGGGCCGACCTACAGGTGTCGCTGGCGGGCCGATTCAGTTTGCGTGGGCTTACCGGCCGGCTGGCTTGGGGTAGGCGCCGATGCATATGATCTACCGGGAGCAAGCGGAGAGGCAACAAGCGTTCCTTAATCTCGCCGAGCGCTTTCGAAGCGCCACCGGCCCGGAAGACATCAAACGGTTGGGCGACGAAATTGGCCGGATGGTCTTTGGCGACTGAAAGCCGATGGTCTGCTCCGCGCACTGGCATCACGATTCCAGATCTTCGTTCAGCTTCTCCGGCAGCGGGCCTGCCATGTCGTGCAGTTTCTCGTAGAGGGCGTCGTACAGGGCGGCATAGGATTCTAGGGACGCGTCCTGGCGGCGCGGTTGGGCGAAGGTGCGGCGCATCTGGCGCACGGCTACGAGCAAGAGCTTGATTTCGTCCTGGCTGAATCCGAAAGTCTGGGCCATCGATTTCACAATGCCAGGAAAGGCGTGGGCGATGCAAGGCGTGTCGATCCGGAGGTGGGTGGGACAGACCCACACCTGTCCCGTTAAATTTTTCTCAGCTTCGAGAACCAGCTAGTTTTCATATACTTGCAAGGAAAGCAGCTCAAAACGATTTCATTCGTGATTACCTGAGAGGGTGA
>JBEKYD010000495.1:0-3038 GCA_049511335.1 Bryobacteraceae bacterium
ATGGCAACTCCACTCTAGCAAGCCACCGGCTGCCGTTTCGAGGCGCCGGACGTTACCCAGTACCCGACGTATTCAACCTTTCGGCCCGGTCTGCTATCCTCTTAGGGAGCGCACCTCCGTGTCCGCGCCTTCCGGGAAAGTCAATGAAATACACGTGCCTTGTTTTTTCCATCGTGTTCTTGTCGTCCACCGTGGCGGCCGACGCGCAGACGCAGACCACCCCGGTCACCCCGGTCACGCTCAACGGCAGCCCGTCGCGTCAAATCGGCCAGCCGCTGCTGATCCCGAAGACCGCCAATCCCAACCTCGTGGAAGGTCGTGAATTGTGGAATCCCACTGGCATCGCCTTCGATCCCTCCACTTCGCCGCCCCTGGTCTACGTGGCCGACACATTGAACAACCGCGTCCTGGCATGGAAGAACTCGACCGGCTTTTCCAACGGGCAGCCGGCCGACCTGGTGATCGGGCAACCGGACCAGTACTCGACTGCCAAATCCGGTCCGGGCACCGTTTTTACCACCGGCTTGAGCTATCCCACCGGCCTAGCGGTTTACAAGGGTGACCTCTACGTCGCCGACAGCGGCAACAACCGCGTCTTACGCTATAAGGCGCCCTTTGCGCAGTACGCCCAAACGGGATCGTATCCCACTCCGGATCTGTATGTTGGCCAGCCGTCGCTGAAATCGAACACGGCGAATTATCCGAGCGGCGCCCCCACCGCGCAGGGTCTGTCCTTTTCCCCCGGCGGCCCTGTGCTTCTCGCCAGCATCGCCTTCGATAGCAGCGGAAACATGTGGGTCACCGACCCCGGCAACCGCCGCGTGCTGATGTTCCCTGCCGCCGCTGTCGCCAGTGGAGGCGGCCTCTTGACCGCCACCGTCGAGTTGGGACAACTGGATTTCGTCAGCCTGCAACCCGCGCTAAACCCGGCCAACTCCAGCAGCCAGCAAACCGCCAACCAGTTTGCGGTGCCCTCCCAGTTGATTTTCGATGCGGCCGGCAATCTCTATGTTTCCGACGCCGATCCGAACAATCCGCAGCTTCTGAGCCGTGTGTTGGTCTTCACTCCGCCATTTTCCAGCGGGCAGTCCGCCACGCGCATTATGGGCGTCCTGGGAGGGACGGGGCTGCAGAACCTCACCACCGCCCAGACTCAGGCGATTGCCGATGAAACTCGTTTCTCCAATCCGGGCGGCATCTTCTTCCTGGCCGATAGCAGCGTGGGCGTCGTCGACACCAACGATAACCGCGTCCTGGTGTTTCCGCCTTATTCTTCCTGGCCCAGCGCGACCACCTATTTCTCGCCGCAGGCGACCGGCGTGCTCGGCCAGAACGGATCGTTCCAGAGTTTCCGCGCCAACGGCAACACGATTCCCACCGTGCTCACTCCGCCCGCCAACGCGGGGGTATTCGCGAACCCGATCACGGCGGCCTTCCTGCCATCCACCAGCGAATTGTTCGTGGTGGATACCGGCAATAATCGCGTCGTGGTGATGCCAAGTGGGTCCGGGACGGTGCCTTTTGGCAACGCGACGCGGGTCCTCGGGCAAGATACGATGACCATGAATTCGCCCAACCTCATCGAAGGCCGCGAATTCCAGTTTTATAACGGCCAGACCCTTTTTAATGGCCAGCCCCCTTACGATGCCGGCATCGCCCTCGATACCTCCGGCTCCGTGCCCCACCTTTACGTGGCCGATCCGCGTAACCACCGCGTAATGGGGTTTTACGATGCCCGCAAGCTCTATGCCACCGGAGTGCCGCAAGGCCAGCAGGCCAGTAACGAAATCGTCATCGGCGAACCGGATTTCAACACAGCGCTCTGCAACTATCCTTCCGGCGACCCGACCAAGACCACCGCTTCCGGCCTTTGCTTCCCGAGCGGTGTGCTCACCGATTCTAACGGCAACCTCTACGTGGCCGATACCTACAACAGCCGCGTGGTCCGTTTTCCGGCGCCGTTTGCCAACTGGCCGCAAACACAAGTGCTGGAATCCGCCGACTTGGTGCTGGGCCAGACCAGTCTTACCGGCGCTCCGATCACCGATCCCAGCGCCGTCAATATGTTCGCGCCTTACGGCCTCGCATTTACCGGCACCAACGGCCTGATGGTGTCCGACCTCGTCGACAATCGCGTCCTCTATATTCCCTTTTCGAGCGGGCAAACCACCTTCAACGCCCCAGCGGACAATGGCAAAGCCGCCACCAAGGTATTCGGCCAGCCGGATTTTGTGACCATCACTCCGGGTGCGGCCGCCAACCAGCTCAACTCGCCGCATCACATCGCCACCGATACCAACGGCCAGGTGTACGTCACCGACACCGGCAATGGTCGTGTGCAGATTTTCGGCGATCCCAACAACCCGCTGACGGCGCCAGCCTCCGCCGACCCCATCCTCAGTTTGCCGAACCTGACGGCCCCACAGGGCATTTTCGTCAACCCGTCCACCGGTGAGATCTGGGTCACCACCGTCACCAATGGCGCCCCCGCCGCCACCCGCTACCCCAAGTACGACACTCTGGAATTGAACCCTGCGTCCACGGGCACCGTCCAGGCCGCTGACACCACGCTGGCAGTGGCCCAGGATCAATATGGAGACCTGTTCCTGGCCGACGCGACCAGCCGCGTCGCGGTTTACTACCAGGGCCTGGCGGGCGAGAATGCCCAGGCCACTTACCAGGGCCAACCGCTGGCGCCTGGTGTCGTCGCCAGTCTGTATGAGGTAGCTTCCCAGACCCAGTTCAAGACCGGCTCGATGCCCTCGGCGCCGCCGTTCCCCGCGCTGACCGGGTATCCCATGCCCATCACGCTCGCCGATGAGCAGGTGATGTTCAACGACGCAGCCGCGCCGCTGTACTTTGTTTCGCCCGGGCAGGTCAATTTCCTGGTGCCCATGAACGCCCCGGTCACCGGCACCGCCGACGTCGAAATCGTCCAGGTTTCTACCGGCCAGGTTCTGGGCGCTGCCTCCGTGGCCATGGCCGAGGTCTCCCCGGCGATCTTCTGCGGCGCCTCCGGCGGATGCTTCCTTAACGGC
>JBEKYD010000496.1:0-2986 GCA_049511335.1 Bryobacteraceae bacterium
AAGGCCGTTACGAGCGAAGGGACCCGGCGGAGAGAGAAGGAAAAGGCTGCGGCGAGCCGTAAGGCGGCGAAGCGTGGGGTGGAGAAAACGCCCTATGTGGAGCTAAGCGGCGAATCGCCCGGTGCTCTTCGTTGCAACGCTTAATGCCGCGCATGCCGGTGGTAAGCCAGGTCGAGGATCGGATCACTTGGAACCTTTTTCTTTTTGCGGAGGCTACACATATGCTTCCGCATCAGCCCTGGCCTGCGAACCTCACGTCTCTGGCAACTCATATTCCGTGCAGCTTACCATCTTGCCGTCCAGGTCTACCTCAATCACGGTGTTGACCAAGTCCCTGTTCGCGAGGTATTGAATAGCAGCCTGGAAGAGCGACCGCTGTAAGGCCGGCGCCACGTTCGGAACTATCACAACAAGGCCGGGGTGCAAGGCCACATTCCCCAGGAGCCCCACGAAGTCAACGCCGTTGTTCGTCACCGACGTGAATTCGTCTCGGATGATCCGGTCGGCTAACGCCCAGTCGGGTTGGCCACTAAGACCGAGATGGTTGACGTGCATTGCCGCAAAGCCCGCGGCATTAGCAATCCCGACCAGCGACTGATGCAGGCATTCGTCGATCAAAAACCTCATGCGGTCGTGAGTAGGCTGTCCAACGGGAACCCCTTCTGCCGCCGCGGCCTTTTCCCCTGCCATGGGCGCCGGCTGGGGCGCCCCCGCCGCGGAAAGGCGCGCACGTACAGGGGCGCAATCGCAATTTTGTCCCTGTCCAAACTTGGATAGCCCTCAAGAATCTCATCCTCCGTCGCACCTTGCGCAAGCATGTCTGCCACCAGGTCCACGGGAATCCGCGTCCCCTTGAAAACCGGCGTTCCGCGCATGATATCCGCGTCGCGGATGACGATTTCCTCCATCCGTGCCAACTGTTTCAATTGGCCCTCCACCTTCTGGCGAGCCGATTTGATTTCGATGCGAAGGGCCGTTCCGCCACCAACCGGCAACTGGTTACTCTTCGGATCCCGCTCAAGCAATTCGGCGGTCTCCCGCCGGGTTCGAAGCGGCAGAAGCCGCAACCCCTCGGCTTCGAGCTGCAGGAATACGAGCTGTTGCTTGGTGAGAAGCCGGCGGACCGTCGCGCCCGACCGGGTCGAGCGGGGGCGAATCAAGCGGCTGTCGATCGCCTTATGAACCGCGGCCAAGGGCAAACCGGTCAGGGCAGCGGCTTGCGCAGGCGTATATCCGTCCATGCAATAATTATACTCTCGCTGGAGAAGAATTATGCGGCGGTCGGTTCCCTTACCACCACGACGAGCTCAGGCTGTACATCAATACTCCCAAAACGATCATCGTGCAAACCACGTAGGTCCGGTCGGGTTCCATGGCGAAGGCCGCCAGCGAGAACACCACTCGCGCCACGGGAGTGGCAATCAAAAGCAACAACCCGGCAAGAATCACGAGCTCCGGCGCCGGCAGCTCAGCCAGTTTGCGCACGCTTTCGGCTCCCGGCGCGTAATGCCGATAATCCGGCGTCGCGCCGCCGTTCGTGGCCAGATACCAGACGCCGCCCGCGGCCACTACCGTCGCCGCCAGAATGACGCCCCAGCGCAGCAGGTTGCCCATGTTTTCTTCAAGCTGCTGGTCGGTCATTGGAACCCTCCCGTGGATGCGCTATAAATCATCTCGACGGCCATCGCTGCCACCACCACGGCGAAAACCAAACGCAGCGCGCGCGTCCCGGCGCCGATCAGTTGGCGGGCGCCCAAGAGCGATCCGGCTAGCACGCCCAGCATCACGGGCATGGCCAGGCGCGGGTCGATATAACCCCGGTGCAGATAAATGCCCGCGCTGGCCGCTGCCGTGACGCCAATCATGAAGTTGCTGGTTGTGGTGGAAACTTTGAACGGGACACGCATGACCTGGTCCATGGCAATGACCTTCATGGCGCCCGAGCCAATCCCCAGCAGTCCGGAAAGCAGGCCGGCGGAAAACATCAGGCTGAAACCCGCTTTGACCCGTCCCACCTGATAGTGGATCGCACCCAAAGGCCCGGGATAGGTGCTTCCCAGGCGAAAGCGCAAGGCCAGCGGGTCGGGCTTGGTTTCGGACACCTCCGGAATCCCGTGGACGGAATGCCAAGCCGAATAGAGCAGCACCAGCGCGAAGACGATGGCCAACGCGGGCGCTGGAATCACCGACGTCAGGTGCGCACCCACGATCGCGCCCACCGTGGTGGCGATCTCCAGGAACATGCCCAGGCGGATATTCGAAAAACCTTCTTTCACGTACGCCGCCGCCGCGCCCGACGAGGTTGCGATCACCGAGACCAACGCCGCGCCCATGGCGTAATGCAGATTTACGCCCAATAGCAGTGTGAGCGCGGGAGTGACGATCACAGCGCCTCCCAGCCCCGTTAGCGCTCCCAGGAAGCCTCCCGCCGCGGAAACTCCGCATACGATCAGCGAGAATTCGAGGACGTTCATCATGGAAGACCTCGCTCCAGAGGCCGCGAGATCACGCAGGCGTTGATGCCGCCAATGCCCATGGAAAGCTTTCCGGCAAGCCCATCAGGAAACGCGCAGGCTTGGTCGAAAACTACATGGTCGTGCAATTCGCGGATGGCCGGGTGCATTTCGGCTTCGGCCAGCGGAGTGGGAAACAGTTTGCCTCGCTGGTAGCCGAGGTATTGCGCCGTCAGCTCCCAGCCGCCGCCGGCGCTCATGCCGTGGCCGAAAGTACCCTTGCGCGCGGTCACCAACACGTCGCGCGGCAGCAGCGAACGGACCGTTTCCATTTCGGCATAGTCGCCCGGCGTAGCGGTAGCGTGCAGGTCCCAGGTGCCCACGCCATCGGCCGTTGCCGAGGCTTCGGCTACCGCCCGCAAGACGGCAGCTCTGGGGCCGGGGAGCGAAGGCGTAATGATGTGGTGCGCATCCGAGGTTACGCCCACCGCGACCGGCTCCATGCCCAGCGGCTGGAAGCCCTTCGCGCGCAT
>JBEKYD010000497.1:0-2983 GCA_049511335.1 Bryobacteraceae bacterium
GTGGTCAGAAGTTAAGTGGCATTAATGGTTTAAGACTCGAAAATATTTTGCGGGGTTTTCGAGATGCCCGTCCATCACTCATTCCCGCATAGCAACATCCGTGCCGAACAGTATTGGGACACAATACGATTACTTTTATCCTATGGAGAGCCGCCGCAGTTTGTTGCGCCCGCTGCCGCAACTGCAAGGCGTTTCCTGTCCGTCGCAATTTCCCATTTGACCGTCCTCGAAAGGTCAGTCTGCATTCGAACTTGAGATTCTACCCTTAACGTGGCCGGTATCAAGCGGTCTATCGGCTGCTTGGGGATCTTCAGCGATCCCTGAGGATGTAAATAACTGGTATTGGTGTCCCCAGCGAAACCAGCAAAACCCCCAGCGAAACCCCGGAACTCGGGAACTCGGAACTCGGAAAAGTGCCCGCAGTCAATGCGAATTCGCCAAGGACTATAGAAAACTCATTTGGCGCCGCCTAGCCCTCCGTCTGTCCGCAGGCCGTGGGCAGCCGCGGGCTGAAGCGTTCCTTGCGGCCCCAGTCGAGGAATGTTTCGACGGTGACATAAAATGTCTCGAGCGCCTCCTCGAACGTCCAGCCGCCGGTGGACGCCTGCTCAAAGGTGGCCGCCAGCGCGCCGCTGGCCATGCCGCAGCAGGCATCGATATTCAGCGCACAGCGTTGGATCATCGGATGGACCGGCGCCGGCCGCAGACCGGCCGCCTGGAGCGCATCGAAGACCCGCTGTTTGTAGGCGTGAACCCGCTCGACGTGCAACGGATAGGCCAGGAGCGACGCCCCGAGGAGTTGGCCGCCTATCCCATGCGAGTGCATGTTCAGGAAGAGATCGGCCTGCTCCTCGGCCACCAGCTTCAGAATCCCCGCGGCCTCCTTCGTTTGCAGTTGCCCCGGATTGGCGTCGTGCTGGATGTTGAACCCATCGCCGTTGGGATAGCCGCCCGGGTGGGCGACCCGGTCGAGCGGCAGCGGCGCCCACTCCTTGCAGCCGGGATACCCGATCAGCCGCCCGTCCAGCCAGGAGCCCTGATTGGACCGGAGGAATTCCTCGTCGGAGGCGCCGCGGAGGTGATCCGGGCTTACCGCGCGGCCGTCCATGTTGATGCAAGGGATAATAATGAAGCGGTACCCGGCGATCAACACGATCAATCCCGGCCGCTCCCGCCCGCGCAGGTCTTGGCCCGTTTCCAGCAGCGTAATCAGGTTAGCCGCCCCGGCGGCGGACTCGGACTCGGCCCCATGTATGCAGCAGCCCAGGATGACAACCTGTGGGCCGGCCTCGTCGGTCTTGTAGGTCGCCACATTGCCGGAGGCTGAGCTGCTGGCCCACGTCGCCGTGCCGGGCTTGGCCCGCGGCGGACCGTAGGCGACCGACCAGACGGGGAAGCCGCCGGGCGTCTCGGCGATCTGCTCCGCGTGGCCTTTTTTCACGCCCTTGACGACCTTGATGATCTCCTCGGGGCGAACCTGCCACCACCCCGGTCGCTCCGCCAGGCCGGGAATCTCGTGCCGCGGGAACTTCAATTTCACCCTCTTCGCCATGATGTCTTCTCCGCTGTGATCGGAAACACCCGGTTACTGTTTGAACTGATACGCTCCGATGTCGGGGGGAATACGGGAGGGAATACTGGGGACAATACCATTTATTTTATCCTGTGGGGGAATACTGGGGGGAATACTGTGGACACAGTACCATTTATTTTATCCTATGGAGATCCGCCGCAGTTTGCTGTGCCCGACGTCGCAACTGCAAGGCGTTTCCTGTCCGGCGCAATTTCCCATTTGACCGCCCTCGAAAGGTCAGTCTGCGTTCGAACTTGAGATTCTACCCTTAACGTGGCCGGCGTCAAGCAGTTTATCGGTTGCTCGGTGATCCTCAGCGCTCCCTGAGGATGGAAATAACCGGCATTGTGTTCCCAGCGAAAAACCCCACAAGTCCCGCCGGCTGTCTCTCCATCATCTTTCGCCGGCCTTACCCAACCGCGCGCCGCCCTCGCTCTAACCGCCGACGCGCCGCTATTCTCTGCTGAGCAAATGGAGGGCCGAACAAGATTGCGTGTGTCCCCGCCACTGCCAGGAACACGGCAGGGCCGACCTTTCGGCCGGCCCTGCAGAACGCGCCCGCAGCCATCCGTCCGCCTCGCGGATCGTCATCGCCTCCGAGCCGCCGGGTTGCAGCGGCCAGTCAGTTCTTCCTGGGGGCGGCGTGACCGAAGGTCAGGGTTACGGTCAATGGTTCCGTCTTCCCCCGCTCCAAGTCGCCGCCGCTGGGGTAGTTGATGATCGTGGCGGATTTGAGCTCGAACGCGCCGCCTTCGAGGGCGGTGTATTCAAAAGGCTTTCCGTTGCTCGGATCGAGGACTGAGCCGAGGGCCTTCTCGCCATCGCGCCGGATCGCCATGGCGGCGCGGATCATGGCCCATCGCATGCGGTACATCTCTTCCTCCAGGCGCGCAGGTTTCATTCCACGTTGGAGCAGCATTTCGAACGGGTTCTTGCCGGCAATGATTTTCTCCTCCATCGCCGGCTCCTTCGCCAGGAATTCCTGTAAGGGCAACCCGTGAATTTCGGCGAGCTCGTCGTATTGTTTTTCAATTTCGTCCAGCGCCTGCAGCACCTGCTTGGCTGTGACTTCTCGCAGGCGCGCCTGCAGTTCTTCGTCGGGTAACCCCGCAATCGTTTTGGCCGGGTCGGACGAGTACGCGTGAGGGAAGTAAAGGAAGAAGTCCTTCTTCTCCGCCAGTATCGCGTTCCTGGAGAGCGGGGCTGGAGATCCGTTAACCAGGTCCCCAAGGGCATCTGCGAGCACGTCGGCCGATTCGCGGTCAGTCAGCAACGCCGCCAGGCTGCGCTGCAGTATTCGCTCCGTGGTATCCTGCACGAGCACTCCGATCATCCAATCATGCCCCTCGTTTCCAACCTGATGCGCCATGATGACTGCGGCACGGAAGTCGTCTGCCGCTTCCTTGCGTT
>JBEKYD010000498.1:0-2959 GCA_049511335.1 Bryobacteraceae bacterium
GTGGACCGGGCCGTCGCGCTGGGCGTATGGGAGGTCGCCTCGAACCCGGCGGCGCCGCAGTGGAACGCCGCGAGCCCCAAGACGGAGGGTTTTCGGGTGAAGCGGCGTTAGTGGGGCCGGGCTCCTGCCCGCCCAAGAGCCGATGCCATGGATCCGCCCGGATGGATGCTCTACTGGCCATATTTCTTCAGGGGTTCTAACGGGAGAACGAAAATCCCATCCACAAAACATGATTGTCGATTCCTGGATTGACGCCAGTGGTATTGGCGTTGGAGATGTGCATCAGGCGATAGCCGATGCTGACGGCTCTGGTGCGGCTGAGCTTCCAGCGAAGGCCTGCGCCCAGGTCGGCCAGGAAGTTCAGGCCGGTGCCGCCGGGGACGTTGAACGGGATGGGTTCGGTGGAGGCGACGATGCCGCCGCCGAGCTCGACAAACGGCGCCAGGCGGTGTCGGCGGGCGAATTCGAAGGTGAAGCCGAGCGGTTCGACGCCCACTCCGTATACCGAATGGGCTGGACTGTAAGTTGTCTCGAGTGCCCCGGAAGGCGACAACGCATAGTAGGTTTGAGCCGGCTGGAAGAGGATGGCCGCCGGGAGGACGGTCGCAGTGTAGTCGATGGCAACCGAATCCCACAACCAGCAGCGGTAGCTGTAGGCGAAGCCGGCGATGGCAAACTGGCGATCGGGCGCGCGGCCGATGAGGAAAGTGGACGATCCGGGCGAATAGCCGGCCAAGAATTCGAAATCGTGGCGCGGCTCGCCGTTCGATTCCGAGCACAGGCCCGCGTTAGCCGCAGCCGGCGCGAGACACAAAGCCAGGCAGAGCAGATCAATCGGCCGCAGCATCATTCGGTGCGGAGAGCCTCCAGTGGGCCAACCCGCCCGGCACGGCGGTGCGGCGAACGGATTGCGTAGGCGATGTCCCGCATAGCCACATCGTACGCGATACGCGGGTATCGCGCGGCTTTGGGCGAGAATGTCGATGGACACCGCAGCCCGGCAGGCCGCGCCATGGTTAGAATGGGGCGTGAACTTTCGCAGAGAGCATCTTCTCCGTACTTATCTCTTGGTTTTGTTGTTTGTCGCTTTACGGAGTTTCGGCAACCTGGCGCTGGCCTGGGGCACCAAGCGCCTGCCGGAAACTCTATCGGTCCACGCGGCGGCCTATCTGTGGTCGATGCTCGATCCGTTTGTGGCGGCGGGCATCGTGCTGTTGATTCTTTCCCTGTTCACGCGCATGGCGCTGCTGAGCGTGGCGGATCTGAGCTTCGTTCTGCCCACCACGGCGGTAGGCTATCCGCTTTCGGCCGTGCTGGGCTGGTACTTTCTGAAAGAACAGGTATCGGCGGAACATTGGATCGCCACGCTGCTGATCTTCGCCGGCACTGCGCTGGTCGGGACCACGCCGCGCAACACGACGCCAACTGAAGCCGTCGAAACCGAGGGAGCGGAGCGAGCGAAATGAAGTGGGTGCTGGTGGGGATCAACATCGTGGCGACGGTAGCGAGCGACCTGCTGCAGAGCCATGAGCTGAAACAGGCGGGCGAGCAATCGGTGGGCGCCCGCGGGTTGGTGCGCCTGATGCGGATTATCGCGGCGCGCCGCTACCTGATTCTTTCCATCGTATTTCTGGCGGTGTCGTTCTTCGCTTTCATGGCGCTGGTGCAGAGCGCGCCGCTCAGTTTCGCCGTGCCCGCGTCGGCGGGGAGCTTCATTCTGGAGACCGTTCTGGCGCGCCTGGTGCTGAAGGAACGCATCGGAGGCCGCCGCGCCGCCGGCAACCTGCTGGTGCTGGCCGGCATTCTGCTGCTGGCGCGGTAAGATAGACACAGAGCGGAACGGTGGCCGAGCGGTTGAAGGCAGCGGTCTTGAAAACCGTCATACCTCTAAAGGGTATCGTGAGTTCGAATCTCACCCGTTCCGCCAGATCTTTAAGCCGCGGGCGGTATTTTGTGCATGAGTTGTTAGGAAGGCGGCTTCCTGCTCTCGGCCGGCGGTTTCAACGCGAGCGGCATGCATCGGCGGCTCTAAGTTGCCCCCAAAGCAAGACCCGCGCCAGCAGGGATCGGTTGGGTGGGCTATTTGTGCGGCCGGCGGTTTGGGGTCGCGGTTGAAAAAACAAAATTGCGATATGGGTAAGCATCTTGGTTTCTGTCGGTTAGGAGTAGTTTTGGCCGATTGGCGGAGGGTTTGCTCTTGTGCAATTCTGTGCATTTTGCGGTGAAATCCGGGTCTGTCGCGATCCGCCGCCATGTGTAAACCCGCTCGACACCGATCCGGGGCTCGGGATGCACAAGGACGAGCCGCTCCCCGGCATGTGGCACGACTACGGCGGCACCGATAAAACCAGTCATATCTGTCGATTCAGCCAGACTAGGGCGAACCCGCCCCGATTTGGTTTGTGCGATTTTACGCCTTTTTTGGTTCGTAGAGCGGCAAAGTTGCCGGGATGAGTCCAAGAGCGACCGGCACGAGTGCCGGAGCCGCCTTGTTCAGTCCGGCTGGCGGGTACCTCCCTCCACCATGATAGAACGGCGGGAGGAGGCTGTTTTTGGCTTGTGTTTTGTTTTCAGTGGGTTACGGGGATAAATGGGGCGTGACTGGGTTTTTGAGGGCGGTGAGCAGAGAGGGCAATTCCCGCTAACCGATTGACAGCAAGGCGCCTGGTTCAGGCTGGGCCACGTTTGTATACGCCAGCGGGTACCCGGAGACGGAATTTGGCCTTTCCATCTCTGATCGACTAGCCGGTCGGAAAGGTGGAAACACGTAGTGTGTCACTGGTTTCCGGTCACTGGTTTCCGACCGAGAAGTCCATCGCCGGCCGCTTGGCGCAAAAATGTCGGTGGCGGCGAAAAAGGGTACCAATTTGGCGGGCGAAAAGGAGCCAGTGGTGGGGTTACGCTCTGGCCTGCGCCGGGCGCAGAAATGGGGAAGCGGCGACTGCTTTCTTCTCTCAAG
>JBEKYD010000499.1:0-2950 GCA_049511335.1 Bryobacteraceae bacterium
AGCCATGGCCTGGCGGGCGCCGAAGGTCAATTTCGCCAAGCCGAAATCCAGCACCTTGACCAAGCCCGTGCCAGTGACCATGATGTTGGCCGGTTTCAAATCGCGGTGGACGATACCGGCGGCGTGCGCGGCCTGGAGGGCATCGGCGATCTGAATGGCGTCGCTGAGAGCCTCGGAGACGCTGAGGCCGCCGGGCGGCAACAGATTTCCGAGGGTCTTGCCGTTGACAAACTCCATGACCATGAACTCGTCGCCACCCTCGGAGACGATGTCGTAGATGGTGATGATATTGGGATGATTCAGGCTGGAAGCGGCCTGCGCCTCCTGGATAAAGCGGCGCCGCCGGTCGGTGTCGCCGGCATCCATTCTGCTGAGGGCTTTGATGGCCACGAACCGGTTCAGCCGGGTGTCCTGGGCTTTGTAAATCTCGCCCATGCCACCGGCGCCCAACTTTTCCACAACCTGGTAATGCGAAATCGTCTTGCCAACCATGACCGAAAACTGCCCCTGAGTCTTCTAGACTACCTCACCAGGGAGGGAAGCACCAGACTTCCTCTTTTGACCGGTCCATTACGTCCCGCCCGTGGCGTGGCGATGACGATTCGCGCCGCGGGTCGTGTCCCGCATCGATCGCCTTCTCAAATTGACAGAGGCAGCCGATTTCCGCCAACGGTTGCGTCGGGAGGAATTGAATCCGCCCGGTGCGGATGTGAGGCTGAAAAGCGAGCCAACGGAGCGTAGGTGCAGGTTCGAATAAGTTCGAATCCTACCTGGGGGCCCAGCTTGGACAAGCAACGGCAGCCCGCGCCGACGATTCTGAAAGCAATACGCTTTGCCAGGTTCGATTACAGTGCCAGTTGGCCCGCAAAAGTTCGAAACGTGTCCAGATTGGGGAGCCACCGTCCAATCTGGCCCCCCAAGAGTTCAATTATCCAACTGCAATCCTGGTTTGTTGACAGCCCTTCGACCAAAAGAGCAGATCAATCGAGATCCATGGCAGACTTCAGCCCCTGCTCGACTTCACGCAGGGACTCAGACGGCAGAGTTCCTAGCTTTTTGGTCAGCTTGGCGCGGTCCAGCGTGGTCACCTGATGGCACACGGCAAAGCTTGTCTTCGGCAGGCCGGCAGCCCCACCTGAAAGTTCTATGACGGTGGGTCCGCGCCTGCCCTGCGATGCGGATGTTGAGATCGGGACCACGATGATGGACCTCCATCCTGGCGTTTGGTTGAAACCGTCGTGAGACACCAGGATCACGGGACGTCGGCCCGTTTGCTCCGATCCGGAGCGCGGGACAAGATCGGCCCAATAAACTTCGCCCCGGTTCATCTGGTTGCCTTGCCGGTCTTCACAAGGTGCTCGATCCCGGCCGACTCCAAATCGGCGTCGAGATCCAGATGCGTTCCCGCCATTTCCGCAGCGAAGACCGCGATCGCGTCGTGCCTCGCCTTTCGGCATTGTTGCCGCAGCCACCAATCGACGGCCTCACGCGCCAGGGTCGTCGCGGGCAACCCTGTCCGTTGGGCTTCCGCCCTGAGACCCGTGTAGATCTGATCCGGCAGCGGCAAGTGAAAGTTCTTCATCGCGTTCTCCTTGTGCCATTATGCCATGAATTGATGGCAGCCCGCGATGGCAACAGCATAGTGGCAGGACTCTGCGCCGGCGGAGAGGTCGTTGGTTGGTCTTAAAGCGGTTGGAGTGGTTCGAGCCGACCACGTTTTACGCTGCGAAAGTTCGAAACGTGTCCAGACTGGGGAGCCACCCGGAATCGACTGTTCAAATCTGTGGTTTACGGGCAACGCCAAATTTCAACACTCGAGGCCGGCGCGGCCGGGCAGCCGGTGCTACAATGTAGCATCATGAGGAAAACCTCGGTCCGCGAACTCCACATTCACACCTCGGAATTGGTGCGAGAGGCTTCAGAGGGCGGCGTTATCCTGATTGAACGCCGTGGCGAGCCGGTCGCGGAGTTGCGCCCCATCACCTCTCCACCGCATATGCCTGCCGGTAAGAAAGCGCGGATTTTCACCTCCATGCGGAAGATCTGGGCTCGAATGCCGCAAGTCAGCGACAGTACGAAGATCCTCGAAGAGGACCGGAGCCGTTAGCCGCGTGTATTTCGACACGTCCTATATTGCAAAATTCTATTTCAATGAACCCGAATCTCCTCGGGTTCGCGAGCTGGTTCGAAAAGCAGACGCCATCCATTCGTCGCTATGGGCCTTGGCCGAGTTTCATGCCGTACTACATCGCCGCATGCGTGAAGGCATGTCGTCACCCAGCGATGCGCGCGAACTGGCCTTGCGCTTCTCCGAGCATATAGAGGACGGATTGTGGAAGCTCATTCCCGTCAACGAAGCTCTGCTGCGGAGGACCAGTGCGCTGATGGTTGCCGCTCCCCGCGATGTCTTCATTCGCAGCGCCGACGCAGTGCATCTGACGACGGCACACGAAATCGGAGAACGCACTGTGTGGACCAATGACCGCCACATGCTCGCGGCGGCGGCCTACTTCGGACTGAGAGGCCAGTCCGTCTAGAAACTTCCCGGGACATTTAACTGGTAAGAAGTCTGGCTCCGGTAAGGCCAAAGCGCGTCCAAGCCCCCCAATTACGGTCGCCCGTCAGGCGGCGCCGGAAAGGATCTCGAGGAGGCAGCATTCGTTGAATTTCTTACCGCTGTTGCAGAGGCAGGGCGCATTCAAGGCGAAATCGGTGGCATTGTGCAGATTGTGCGGATTTGGGGAAAGTACGGAACGCCGGTTTGAAAGCCGAAGCGCGCCTTCCGCGGCCTCCATCTGCCCATAAGGCAAAGAAAAGCCGAGACGAATCTCCGAACTCCTGATCTCGCGGAATTCAGATTGAGCCAGGGTCGGTGATCCGGGGGTGGGACAGACCATCGTTTTTCGTGGTCTGTCAGGCCCTCGCCAGGCCAACCGCTCGACAGACGACA
>JBEKYD010000500.1:0-2917 GCA_049511335.1 Bryobacteraceae bacterium
AAAGTGTCGGTATCGTATTCCTGCTTGCCGTGGTCGGGCAAAGGTTGTCCCGGCACCTGACGTCCCGCGATGCCGCGGCCATACGTGAATGTTGCCAAGAATAAGGTGTTGACGCTGGCCCGTTCCTGCAGGATGTCCAAAACCTTTTCCGTTCCCTCGTCAAGAAACGAGACTGCACCCACCTGTATCCCAATCATGTTCTTTGGCGGCGTCCGCGGCTCGGCCGAACTGGAACCTGGCAGCAAGGTGGACCCTATACCCGCCGCTTTCATGAAGGTTCTGCGATCCAGTCCCTTGCCCTCCATAAGTATTCTCCTCCTTGAAAGACCAGCTTAGAGCGCCGTCGCATCATTAATTGATCTTCTGTAGTCGGTTCCCTATCATAACCGACCTGTCCGGCAGGTCTAGACCGGAAACGGCAGCACGGCTCCACTCTTTATAAGTACAGCCATTTGACAGTCGTCGCGGACGCTGGCCAACGATACCGTGATTTGTTATAGTTCCGATCAGGAGGATTCGTTCCATCCGGAACTATAACATTATGAGACCCCTCTCCTACCGCCCCGATGAACTGCGCGGGATCCTGCTGCGCAACCAGATCGCCACCCTCGACGAAATGAAACAGGCGCTCGGCACGCCGGTCGATATCACGGTCTTCCGCAAACTCAAACCGCTGGGCTACCTCACCAGCTATTCCCATCGCGGCCGGTACTATACTCTCCATGAAATCGCCCGCTTTGACGACCAGGGGCTGTGGTCGCGGGCTGGCGTCTGGTTCTCCCGTTTCGGCACGCTGCTGTCCACCGCCGCAGTGTTCGTCAATCGCTCCCCGCGCGGATATTTCGCCGATGAACTGGCGCGGGCCTTGCACGTCGACATGCAGGACGCACTGTATCAACTGACGCAGCAGCAACGCGTGACTCGCGGGATGGTTTCCGGTCGGTACTTATACACCGCTACGGACCGCGCCATCCGGCGGGGGCAGCTGCTGACGCGCCGCACGGTGGAAGCCGTCCCCACCGTGGCCGACGCCTCCATACTGGAGGTTTCGGAGGAGGAGTTGAAGGCCTCCATTCTGTTGTTCTACAGTTTGTTGGACGAGCAGCAGCGCCGTTTGTATGCCGGGCTGGAGTCGCTGAAACTGGGCCGTGGCGGCGATCGTCAACTGGCCGACTTCCTCGACCTCGATTCTCACACCGTGGCCCGCGGACGACAACAGTTGTTGGCTCAGGATGTGGAAGTCGACCGCGTGCGCAGGACTGGCGGGGGGCGCAAGCCGGTGGAAAAAAAACACCCGAAATAGTCGAGGCCATCGAGATTCTTCTGGAGCACGACACGGCCGGAGATCCCATCACCGGGCTGAAGTGGACCCGCAAGACGACCGAGAAGATCGCCGAGGTTCTTCACCAGATCGGCATTCCGGTCTCGGCCAATACGGTCGCTCGCCTTTTGTACCAAATGGATTTCTCTCTGCACGTCAACCGCAAGCAGATCGCCACCAATTCCAGCCCCTACCGCGATCAGCAATTCCAGCATATCTGCTCGCTGCGGACTCGCTTCCAGCGACAAGGTCTGCCGATCATCAGCGTCGATAGCAAGAAGCGCGAACTGATAGGCAATTTCAAGAACACCGGAGCCAAATGGGATCGCTCGCCCATTCTGGTGAACGATCACGACTTCCGCTCCAGTGCCAGCGGCGTGGGCATCTCCTACGGCATTTACGACCCGCCGCACAATCGCGGCGCCGTCTGCGTCGGCATTTCTCACGATACGCCAGCCTTCGCCGCCCATTCCATTGCCACCTGGTGGAAACGGGAAGGTTCGCAACGCTGGGGCCGTGTTCCCAAGCTTCTGGTCCTGGCCGACTCAGGCGGCAGCAATAGTTGCACTTCCTGGGCCTGGAAGATCGAAATCCAAGCCCAGTTGTGCAATGCCTTCGGGCTCACCGTCACGATCGCTCATTACCCTACCGGCGCCTCCAAATGGAATCCCATCGAGCATCGCCTGTTCTCCGAAATCTCCAAGCACTGGGCTGCCGAGCCCCTGGACAGCTATGAAAAGATGCTCAAATTCATTCGCACCACCGGCACCCAAACCGGCTTGGTTGTGACTGCCTATCTGGACCGAAAAGAGTACCCGACCGGGCTCAAACCAGACCGGAATCTGATCGCCTCCCTCCGCCTCAAACACAGCGACACATTGCCCAGATGGAACTACACCGTCGCCCCGAATCTGTGAAGTTAATTTTGAGTCGTCCCTAAGGAGATGCAGGATCACGAGCGCGCCCCGACGAGCGTTGTAGCCGCGCGGCGGTCCGTCGAGACGCGCGCGTTTCTGGAGCCGAGCGGCGCGCTCTATGACAAGCTGCACATCTCGCACGACGGCCACGCCGGCGCCGTGCCCATCGTTCACAAGTCGGCAGCGGTGTCCGAGGTGATCGCGCAACTGGCAATCGAGGCCGACGAAGACCCGGAATAGCCGCGCCCGGCGACTGGCCGGAGGAGCCGGGCGTGCGATTCCTGATCCGGTCGGTGCTGCACCAGGGCGGGCTGTGCGGGCCTGACGAAGAGTGTCCCGACCGCGTCTTCCGTTGCCGGCGGTGCGGCTACTCTGCGCCGACGGAGTTGGATGGCTGCCTCGCGTGCGGTGCAGACTGGAAAGCCATCGACGTCAGCCACGGGCCCGGCTGTCCTAAACATCTGCTCGAAGAAGCGATGGATACACCGAATGGCGCTCTCGTTCGACGGTGCTTCCGCATTCTGACTGCGAAAAACATCGGGCTCACGATCACGCTGGCGGATATCACGGAAGAGGAGTTCCGGGTGCTGGAACTGATCGAGGTTGAGCGCCAGGAGCAGAACAGAAGCGGAGAGACCGCGCCGGGGCCGAGGCAAGCGGTATCAGTCAGAAGTAATTC
>JBEKYD010000501.1:0-2914 GCA_049511335.1 Bryobacteraceae bacterium
CCTTCTTCTTTTTCGGCTTCTTTTCCGGCTTTTGGTTTTGGTCCTGCTGCTGGCCCGGATCGTTCGGTAGTTGCGTCACGACCGGCTGCTGCTGGGCAACCAGCAACGCGCCAATCCATATGACAAGCGTGCAAATCGAGATCAGGACAACAATGCGGCGCATATTATTTCCGACCCTCGCTTCCGTGTTCCGTGCGGCCTTGCAACAGGTCTAGCACGTGAGGCACCAATTCCACGATAGCATTCAACGATTCCACCGCGCCGGCGGGCGACCCGGGAAGGTTGACGATTAGCACACTGCCGCGGGTACCGGCTACGGCGCGGGAGAGCACGGCGCGCGGGGTCTTTTCCAGGCCGCGGGCGCGCATCAACTCGGCCAGGCCGGGAATTTCGCGGTCAATTACAGCGCGGGTAGCCTCGGGCGTCACGTCGCGCCTGGCCACGCCCGTGCCTCCGGTGGTGAAGATGGCAAAAACCCGGCCGCCATCCGCCAACTCGGCAAGGCGCGCGCCGATGCGATCGCTCTCGTCCGGCAGGATCTCTTTCACCGGCACGCTCCAGCCAAGCTCCTCCAGGCGGGAACCGACGGCCGGACCGCTGCGGTCGGCGCGGGTGCCTTCGGCGGCGGAGTCGCTGATGGTGAGAACGGCTGCGATTTTCACTTCACGTTCCTTTTGAAGTCCCCGCTTTTACCACCCGTCTTTTCTAGAAGATAGACGTCTTGGATTTCGATGGATTTATCCAGCGCCTTGGTCATATCGTAGACCGTCAGAGCGGCCACTGCGGCGGCGGTGAGGGCCTCCATTTCCACCCCGGTTTGAGCGGTGGTCCGGGCGGCGGCGACAATCCGCACGCCACGCTTTTCGACGGTGGCTTCCACGTCGGCAAAAGCTAGCGGCAGAGGATGGCAGAGCGGAATCAGCTCAGCCGTTCGCTTGGCCGCCATGATTCCTGCTAAACGGGCTACTTCCAGTGGGTTGCCCTTGGGATTCTCAGGTAATTTCTTAAGCACCTTCGGCGCGATGCGGACAAAGGCGTGGGCGCGGGCAGTGCGCACGCTGGCGGCCTTCAGCGAGACATCCACCATGCGCGCTTGGCCAGAGGCATCGTAATGCGACAGTTTCTTCATTTCGGTAGTATCCGGATCGGGTCTCCGGCGGCATATTCGGTGCGGTCCGGATCGGTGACCAGAAAGACGTTGGCACGAGCCAGGGCGTTGATATCGCCGGAGCCGCTCCAGCCGATGGGCGCAACTTCGCCATCGACGAGCGTGGCCGGTAGGAAGCGCGTGAGCCCCGGTTTTTGGCGGAAGTCGCGCGCCAGCCTGGCGTGGAAGGTGAGAAGCGAAGGCGCAGTGTGGCCGGCCAGCAACTCCAATGCGGCCCGCGCGAACACTTCGAAAGTCACCATGGTGGAGGCGGGATTGCCGGGAAGGCCGAAAAAGAACTTGCCGCGGGCGCGGCCGAACACCAGCGGCTGGCCAGGTTGAATGGCTACGCGGTCGAAAAAGAATTCCGCTCCGAGGCTCGCCAGGGCGGGTTCCACCACGTCGTATTTGCCGGCCGAAACGCCGCCGGATATCAGGACGAGATCGGATTCGAAAGCCCATTCCAGGGCCTGGCAGGTGCTTGCCAGGGTATCGCGCACAATCGGCAGATGACGGGGAATGCCGCCGGCGCGGGCGATTTGGGCCGCCAGCGAGGCAGCGTTCGAGTTGCGGATCTGGAAAGGCTCCGGGGTGGATTCGACGGCGACGATTTCATCGCCGGTGGAGACGATGGCGACCTCGGGCCGATGGAACACCTTGAGGCGGGTGCGGCCGATGGAAGCGGCCAGCGCGACGTGGCTGTAGTCAATCCGCAGGCCGGCGCGCAGCACGACATCGCCGGCGCGGGCTTCCGAGCCCTGCTTGCAAATGTTCTGGCCGGTTTCCGCACCCCGGCCGATTTCGACCGAGCCGTCGCGCCGATCGGAGTGTTCTACCATCACCACCGCGTCGGCGCCCGCGGGAACCGGCGCGCCGGTCATGATCTCGACGGCCTCCCGTTCGCCCACCGAACCGTGGAAAAGCGATCCGGCTCGCACCTCGCCGATCACCGCGAGCGTGCCGGGAAGATCGGCCGCGCGAACCGCGTATCCATCGCGCATGGAACGATCGAAGGGCGGCGCATCGCGATCGGCGGTGAGATCTTCGGCCAGCACGCGGCCAGGCGTTTCCGCCAGCGCAACCCGCTCCCAGTGCGGTTCGGCCAACTGCGAGCGATGCTGCGAGCGAACCTGGTCGAGCACGATTTGACGGGCTTGGTCGAACGCGAGACCGGGCACAGTTCTATTGTAGGTGGCACAGACTTTAGTCTGTGAAAGGCTTTTCAGCAAAGCTGCGCCACCCTGATAGAATCGTCTGCATCGCCATGACCAGCGAAAAAAAGAGCATCTTTATCGGTGCAGACGGCAGAAATTTCCTGTTCCCGTTCCTTCTTGTAACCTCGTTATTCCTCCTCTGGGGATTTTGCAACGGCATGATCGACGTGATGGACAAGCATTTTCAGGAGGAGCTGCAACTGAACAAGGCGCAATCGGCCTGGGTGCAGTTTGCGCACTACCTCGGCTATTTCCTCATGTCGATGCCGGCGGGCTGGCTGGCCAGCAAGCTGGGCTACAAGGGCGGGATCATCGCGGGGCTGCTGATCGTGGCGGTGGGCGGGTTCTGGTTCATTCCGGCCACGCACATCAACGCCCTGGTGCACGAAGGAGCGGTATCGTCCACTACGGCGTTTGTGGCCTTCCTGGCGGGGGTGTGCGTCATCGCCACCGGCCTGACGTTTCTCGAGACCATCGCCAACCCCTACACCACCGTGCTGGGCGATCAGCGCTATGCCGCCACGCGCATCAATCTGGCGCAATCGACCAACGG
>JBEKYD010000502.1:0-2879 GCA_049511335.1 Bryobacteraceae bacterium
GGGCGCGTGGTCGTGGCGGTCCGGTCTTCGCCGCTGCTGGCTGCCTACGGCGACCTGCCGCAATTCGCTCCGGGGTTGCTCGAAGCGTTCCGCCTGAAGCGGGAGCCTGACGCGTGGATCGTGGCCGGCAGCGACGCTTCGGGCGTCTTGTACGGCTGCCTGAAGCTGGCGCGAATGGCCGCCTCGGGTCACCTGCCGGCCTCGCTCGACCGGTTGGAGCAGCCGGCCATGAAGCTGCGCGGGACATGCATCGGCATGCAGAAGACCGAGGTCACCTACGACGGCGCCGAATACGATTATCCTTACACGCCCGAAAATTTCCCTTTTTTCTACGATCGCGGGCGGTGGCAGCGGTACCTGGATTTCCTGGCCGAGAACCGCGTCAATACGCTCTATCTGTGGAACGGCCATCCCTTCACTTCCCTGCTCGATCTGCCGCGATATCCCGACGCCAAAGAGCTGCCCGAGGATCTGCTCCAGCGCAATATGGAAATGTTCCGGTGGCTCGCCGAGGAAGCCGACCGCCGCGGCATCTGGTTGATTCAGGGTTTTTACAACATCCACATCTCGCACGCGCTGGCCAAAGCGCGCGGCCTCCAGTTTCACTACACCGCCCCGGACGACTTCACCCGCGCCTACACGCGCTATTGCATATCCGAATTTATCCGCAGCTACCCCAACGTGGGGTTGATGACGACTCTGGGCGAAGCGCTGGCGCCGCGCTACGGTCCGGATTGGCTCACCACGGCGATTTTGCCCGGCGTCAAGGACGGCCTAAAGGCCCTGGGCACGCCGGACCGGGAGCCGCCGGTGATCGTGCGCGCGCATGCCACCGACATTGAAGCAGCCATGCGCGAGGCGCTGCCGATTTATCGCAACATCTACACCATGCATAAATGGAACGGCGAGTCGCTGACCTGGACGGACGTGCGCGGCGAGGTGCTGGCCATGCACGAGAAACTGGTCCATCTAGGCAGCGAGCACATCGCCAACGTTCACCTGCTTTCGGATCTCGAGCCTTTTCGCTGGGGATCCCCGGAATTCGTTCAGTCCACGGTGGAATCCATGGTGCGCCACGGCATCCAGGGGCTGCACCTCTATCCGCTGCGCTACTGGGAGTGGCCGGTTTCGGCCGACGATACCTCGCCGCTTCTGGGACAGATCGACCGCGACTGGATTTGGTTCGAGACCTGGGCCCGCTATGCCTGGAACCCTCACCGCAACCGCGCCGCCGAGCGCCAATACTGGATCGGGCGCCTGGCGGAAAAGTACGGCACGCGCCAGGCCGGCGAGAGGATTCTGGATGCGTATCAACTCTCCGGGGTCTGCGCTCCCCGCCTGCTGCCCCGCATCGGCATTACGGAAGGAAATCGCCAGGCGTTTTCGCTCGGCATGCTCATGACCCAACTGATCGATCCGGAACGCTTCCATGCCCTGGCGCTGCTGTGGACCGGCGACGCTCCGCCTGGCGAGCGGCTGAGCGATTGGGTGGAGCGCGAGTGGAAGCGCCAACCGCACAGCGGAGAAACTCCCATCGGCGTGGCCGACGATGCGGTGAAATCGTCCGCCGCGGCGGTGGAAGCCGTGGGCGAGGCTGCGCCCAGCGTTACCCGCAATCGCGACGAGTTCTTGCGCATCGCCAACGATACGCGCTGCATTCACGCGCTCATGCAGTACTACGACGCCAAGACTCGCGCCGCGGCCATGGTGTTGCGCTACGGCTACAGCCACGACACGAAGGACCTGGAAGCCGCGCTGCCATTGTTGCGGCAAAGCGTCGATTTCTATCGCGAGCTGGTGAAACTCACCGACACCACGTATCGCCAAGCTTGCAGCGTTCACTCGGCGTCGCGCCGCATTCCCTTTCTGGGCGCGCCCGGCCGCTACACTCACTGGCGCGATTGTCTTCCGGAGTACGAAAAGGAGCTCGCTACTTTCGAACGGAATCTCGAGTTGCTCCGAACCTCCGCGGCGCCACGGCGCGGGGCATCGCTGGACTGGTTGTTTGAGTAACCGTGTACTGTTGAGATTCGATACTAACCTAAGTTAGCAGCAACCTATATCCTTAGTAAGCAGGCTGACTGGTGAAGTGCTAACTAAGGTTATTAGCGGTTGTAAGCGGCCATCCTAATTACTCTTGAATACGACTGGGGATCTTGCAAGTAATCCATATCTGGAGTGTAATGTGGGAGGAGGCAGCATGCGGCGCTGGTTACAAGTATTCTCCCACGCGGAAGAAGGGCAGGACCTGATCGAGTATTCCCTTTTGATCGCATTCATCGCGCTCGCGACGGCGGCCGTGATGGCTAATGTACACACGTCTGTGAACGGAATCATCGACACCACCAACTCGAATCTCAGCGCTGCCGGTTCCGTCGCAAACGGAAGCTGATTATCCCGCGGCGATAGGGACTGTTCGGAGGCGCCCGCACCGAAGTTAAAATAGGGTGACGTGCGACTCCGAACAGCTTTTTTACTGACCTTACTATCGCCTTTTGTGGCGCCCGCGGCCGGTCCGGCCCCCGATATCGCTTCCATCCTGGATCAGGCACGAAAGGCGCCCGGCGAGTTTGCCGCCGATTCCCTGATTCGGCTGGCTTCGCTCGATTCTCTGGATAAGCCAAAGCGCATTGCGCTCCTGGAGGAAGCCTTCGGCCGCGCCGGCGAGGCCAAACAGGCCTTGAAGCGGCGCGTGGCGATTACCCGCGTGGCGGGCCCGGCGCGATTTCTGGCCCGCGCCTATAACCAGGATCTGGATGCCTTGTCGCTCCGGCTGCGGGTTATCGAAGCTCTCTTGCCGCTGGACGCCCGGAAGGCGCGCGAGTTGGCTCTAAAGATTCCGCCCCCTCAAGTGCCTAAAACGGCCTGCGGCGAGTTTC
>JBEKYD010000503.1:0-3838 GCA_049511335.1 Bryobacteraceae bacterium
GCCCTATCCTCCGCTCAGGTCCTTCCAGAGTGGACACCATCAACCTCGCCGTGCAATGATTTCTCATCGAACGGCGATTACCCCCTTAACTTCGTGTCTCACTCCAGGGGTTCACTTCACGCCCCTCCACGGGCCCACAACCCGGAGGGGCAACGCGGCGTCGGCATCGAGCAGGCTGTCAAGCGAACAAAAAGCCGTCTCGTTTTACCTATTTGCAGTCACATGATGTTCGTCTCCGACGTCCACGTACTTTCGGCCGCATACCTCATGGGATTGGCGGCGGCCGGGCCGATGGGCCCGGTCAACATGTTGGCCATCCGCCGCGGCATGATCGGCGGTTGGCGCCGTACCCTCGCCTGCGGAATCGGCTCCGTCGCCGGCGACCTGATTCTCTTCTCCCTGGTCCTCCTCGGCGGTCACTTTCTCCTCTCCGACCTGTCCAACCCGACTCTCCGGACCGCCCTCGCGGCCATCGGTGTGATCGTCCTGCTGCCGCTGGGGCTCTACTTTCTTGTCTGCGCCGTCAAGGAACCCCTGCGGGCCGTCACCAGAGCTCGCAAAAGAGATGCCACTTTCGGTCAAGTGGGTGGGAACTGGTAAACACTGCGCCGTCAGGGAGGATCACTTTTGCGTTCTTGCGCTAGGGCCTTCTCTCTTCAGGGACATGGCGAAGGTCGATTGCGTTGCTCTGAGACGCCGACCAAAACATTGGATAGCTTTTCTGCCTATAATAAAGCGCCGTATAAATCGGAGGTTGAGAATGCAACGCAGAGAGTTCCTGTTTTATTCGCTGTCCACTTGCCAGTCTGCCGCTGCTTTGGCGCAGTCAGTATCTGACAACCCGTTTGACTCAGCGAGCGGCGCTGCGGCTGCGATAGGCAAGAAGCAGGTATCCTCCGTGGAACTTAGGCGCCCATCTCCCTCGCCCACTGGAGATCGTCGTACCGGCGCCCTTGAACGCTGAGCGCCATCGACACGGCGGACGGGGCGAAGGACGAAGAGGTACTGCGGCCGAGCTTCCTTCAGCGCGACACGGCGGACGGGGCGAAGGACGAAGAGGTACTGCGGCCGAGCTTCCTTCAGCGGCTTCCGCCGCGGTTCGACGGCGTATAGGGGGCGATTTTCAAAAGGGGACACATCAAGTACGCCTACAATGCCACTACAATGGAGTGCCCATGAGAGGCGTCGTGAAAGGGAAAATCAATCTCGGCTACCTGATCTTCCTGGGTGCCACGGCAGCGTTGGGAGGACTGCTCTTCGGCTTCGACATCGCCATCATCACTGGCGCTGGGCCGTTCCTGGCTCAGCGCTTTCAATTGGGCGACTTGAGGCTGGGCTGGGCTTTCAGTTCGCTCTTGTTCGGCTGCGTGATCGGCTCGACGGTGGCCGGGCGGCTCACGAACCGGCACGGCCGGAGGAGCATTCTGTTGTGGGTGGCGGCGCTGTTCGCCGCTACTTCCATCGCCACCGGCGTGGCGCCCACCTTCCTCACTTTCGTGCTGGCGCGCTTCATCGGCGGGCTGGCGGTGGGAGGGGCGTCCATTCTCTCGCCCATGTATGTGGCGGAGGTTTCCCCGCCTTCCGTGCGGGGGCGTATGGGGACGCTATATCAGTTGTCCATCGTGGTCGGCATCCTGATGTCGTATTGCATCAACTACATGCTGCGCAATACCGGCGCAGCCAATTGGCGCTGGATGTTCATGACCGGCGTAGTCCCCTCGGCGATTTTCTTCCTGCTGTTACTGCGCGCGCCCGAGACGCCGCGGTATCTGTTTCTGGCCGGCCGGGAACGCGAGGGAGTGGCGATTCTGGAGCGCATCGCGGGGCGCGCGAGGGCCGAATCGGAGGCTGTCGAAATCCGCGCCAGCCTGGCGGAGAAGCGCCACGCCTGGGTCGATCTGCTGCGGCCGGGAATCCGGCGTGCAGTGGTGGTCGGCTTTGTGCTGGCCATCCTGGTGCACGTTTCCGGGATCAACACCATCATCGACTACGCTCCCGCGATTCTGCGCTCCGCCGGCTGGAAGCTCGATGCCGCGCTGTTTTCCACCTTCATGGTCGGGCTCAATAATCTGGTATTCACGTTGGTGTCGTTCTGGGTGATCGACCGCTACGGGCGAAAGCCGCTCTACATCGTCGGGTCGCTCGGCATGGCTGCCGCCCTCGCGCTGCTCGCCACCGCGGTGGCGGCCGGCCGCTTCCAAGGAACGGTAGTGCTCATCCTCATCCTCGGCTATCTGGGGTTCTTCTCGTCGTGCATCGGCCCGGTCTTTTGGACCCTGGTCTCGGAGATCTTTCCGAACAATATCCGCGGCACGGCCATGGCCGTCCCCGTACTCACACAGTGGATCGCCAACGCCGTGGTCGTGCTCTTCTTCCCCTACGCGTTCAACCAGATCGGCAAGGCCATAACGTTTGGGTTTCTGGCGGTGATGGCCATCGTACAGGCCGCCGTCACCTGGCTATGGGTTCCGGAAACCAACAACAAGACTTTGGAGGAAATCGAGAGGGCTTGGGAAGAGGCAGCGAAGAGCGCGGCGCCCGCCAAATGACCGGGCCGCCGACTTGACCGGGGCCTGAGGCTCGACCTTAGACTCAGTACACGCATTTCCGCGCTTCGCCTGCGAACGCCTCCAGCAGGGGCTGGTCGGCTTCGAAGAAGTGGTCCGAGGGGCTCAGAATATAGCCGCCGCCCACGCCGGCCTGTTCGAAGCAGCGGCGGACTTCGTGGCGGGTCTCCTCGGGAGTGCAGCCTTTCAGGAAGTGAAATTGGTCGAACCCGCCGATCATGCAGACACGATCCCCGATGCGGCGCTTGGCTTCGGCCAGGTCGGCATCGCCGCCCATGCCGCGAGGTGTGAAGGTTTCCATGGCGTCGGGGTTCATGCCGGCGATGCGCTCTAGCAGTGGCATCATACCCCCGCAGGTGTGATAGACGATTCGCTGCCCGGCGCGGTGGGCGTCTTCGATCAGTTCGCAATCGTACGGCGCCACAAAGCGGTCGAAGATACGCGGTGAGATTACCGTGGACGAGGCGTCGCCGCCGCCCAGTTCGAGAATATCGTAGCGCGCGCCCTTCAGCGACCGCACGAACACGCGCTTGCGGCGCTGCAGGGTTCTGAGAAACTCGTGTACCCATTGCGGGTCGTCGTGCGTGGCCAGGATCATCGTTTCGGTGCCCGCCAGGCAGCAGGCGTCCTGCCAGCAGCCCGGTTGTCCGAACACGTCGAAGCAGCAGATATGGCCGCGCACGATGCCGCGCTCGCCCATCTCCTCGGCCGCTCGGTTGACCTCCGCGACGTCGCACTTCGGCGCCGTGGCAAACTCGGCAATCAAGTCGATGTCCGACCTTTGCCTGATCAATGGCTCCCGGACCCAGGCCGTATACCCGGCGTCCTCGATTGTCATGCTCAACTCCCGTCGCGGCGTCACGAAGCGATAGCGCGTGAGGTGTCGCGCGCCCGCGGAGCAGTCCGCGAACTCGACATGCCATTCCGGAGACGATACGCGCCGGCTCTCCAGGAACCCGATCTCGCCTTGCAGGGGGTCGGGGTACTCGCCGGCCTCGGGGTCCGGTATGTGCGGCACGGTCCAGAGGATGGCGTCCAGGCCGAAGCGGTCGAAGAACTCGCCGACGGAGATGCCGCCCAAATGCGATTCGAGGAAAGCGGGCATCACATGATGAGTGGTCACCGGCAGCCGATCCGGGGTTTGGCAACGGAGGGCATAAAGCAGGCGTTGACGGGGCGTCATGAGATGCTGTCTCCGTCGCTGATTGTCCCTCCTGTTCCCTTTCAACACAACCTGTGCTGCCGAAGGGGTCGAGTTTCCAAACCAACAG
>JBEKYD010000504.1:0-2848 GCA_049511335.1 Bryobacteraceae bacterium
TTTCACGCACTCACAGCCCCTGACAGCAATTGGGGCTCCAAAAAATCGTCGCCCCGGACGGAATACGAACAGTGCGGAAGGTTTCTGTTGCGAGTTCTGCAAGTGGGTCACGCCCGAACCCGAAAAATTCGCCCCATCCCCTCAATCACTTACAGCCAATCCCTCCAAGTAGCCGCTTGCTCGCATGCTACCAATATGGCCGGGAGAAGCTATGCACCCTGAATCTACCGAATCGCAATCCAAACCGCGCGATCCGCGCGCCCTCAACGCATTCCGCCACGGCCTCACCGGCCAAATCCACCTCCTCACCCCGGAAGACCGGGTCGCCTACGAGAAACACTGCCGCGACACCCAGGAATACTTCAACCCCGCCGGCGGGTTCGAAGCCGGCCTCGTCCAGTCCATCGCCGACGGCCGCTGGCAACTGCAGCGCGCCGTCGCCATCGAAGACGCCATCTTTGCTCTCGACATCGGCGTCCTCCAACCGGGCCCCGCCCACCCCGAAGCCGCCGTCGCCGCCGCCAAAGGCCGCACCTGGCTCGCTCACGACAAAAGCCTCGAACGGATCGCTCTCTACGCCTCCCGCATCCAGCGCCGCGTGGAAAAGGACATCGCCATGCTCCGCCAGCTCCAGGCCGACCGCAAAGCCGCCTTCGAGAAAGCTGTCGAAGAGGCCCAGTCGATCTCCGAAGTGGCTGTAAAAGCGGGAGAAACTTACAACCCTGCTACCGATTTCCCGCGCGAGCTGCTGCCCCCGCAATTTGATTTTTCAAATCCGGAAATCCTCCGCTTGATCGTCCACCATAGCCGCCTCAAAGCAGCCCAGTGCTCGACCCCCAACCCCGAAAAACGGCTCAAAACCGCCGCCTGAGGTATGTGAAACGTCTCCAAACACCGGATTTGAAGCCCTATGCCATTCGGGCGGCCAACACCAGCCGTGGGAGTGTGCCCAAGCTCCCGAATCAGTTTTCGGGAGCGACGCTCTGCAGGTCGGGGCCCGGCACGCTCGGCTCTGGCCGGATCCAGCGCACGTATGCGTATCGCAAGGCATACACCGCGCACCCAATCGCAACTGCCAGGACCGCGTTCACGGCCATCACGGAAATGGCGGTGAAAAAGAACGCGGCGGCGTCCACGCGGCTCATGCGCGGCAGGCGGCGCCAGGTGCTCCAATCGAGCAGGCAGATGCCCATCCACGCGGTTACGCCGGCCAGCGCGGCGATCGGAATGCGCGAGATCATGCCGCTGCCGAGCCGCATAATGCCGAACAGAATTACCGCGTGCAAGAGGTTGGCCAGCCGCGTCGACCCTCCGCAGCGCACCACCGCCAGGCTGCGCGCCGGAATGCCCACGCTCAGCGGCGCTCCGAACATCCCGCCGCAAATATTGGCGATGCCGTACGCGCCCAGTTCGGCGTCCGCGTCGGAGATTTTCATGCGCTTGTGCCGGCCGCGAAAATGCTCCACCACGCGCGAGGTGATCAGAATGTTGACCGACGAAACAAACGCCAGCGCCAAAGCCGACGGCAGCACCGTGAAAACGTCGCGCGGCGCCCAGCTAAAGCCGACGAATGGCGGCAACGCGGTGGGTACGTCGCCGATGTCTTTCTCCTGCATGCCGACCACTCGCGCCACAACGATTGCCAGCGCGACCCCGACCAGCGGAGCCGGTGCGCGGTGCGACCAGCGGGAAGACAGCGTGGCGCCGCCAATCACCGTGAGCGACAAGATGAGGGGAAGAATCGAAATATTACCGAGGTTCGAAACCACCGCGGCCAACTGGCCCACCGCCGTCGACGAGGCGCGAGTCAGCGGCGAAGCCACCCCCAGCATAATGTCCATCTGCGAAATCAGCATCATGCCGCCGATCCCGCACGAAAACCCGGTCACCACCGCATGCGGAACGCGCGCGATGTGCCGCCCCAGCCGCATCACGCAGAATCCCATCATGATGACCGAGGCCACCAGCGTCACCTTGGCCGCGCCGCCCACCCCCTGGCTGCGCGCGGCCGCGGCAATGAAAGGCACCGTGGCGCTGGCTGTGCCACCGATCAAAACCGGATTGCGGCCCAACAAGGCGATCACGGGGGCGGTGAATATGGAAGTGTAAACCCCCAATTCCGGCGGCAGGCCCATCAGCGACGCCATGGCCAAACCGTACGGCAACGCAATCAGGGCCGCGATGATGCTCCCCGAAAAGTCGCCGAAGAATTGGGGCCAGCGATAGCGCTGCGAGGTTCTCCGCGCTATCGCCGGGGGGGCAGAGTTCAAGCCATCACCTTAAGGAAGGCGGTCTTGAACTTGTTCATCTCCTCCTGCGTGCCGACAGTAACGCGGACATGTGTGGGCCAGCTTGGCCACACGCGGCCGATGTAGACCTTTTCCTTTTGCATGGCGGCGATAATTTCCCCGCCCGGCCGGCCCACGTCCACCATGAAACAATTCGACACTGAGGGAGTGTGCTTGAAGTTATGCTGATCGAGGAAGCTCAACACGTCGGCGCGCACGTCGCCGATTTTCTTGCGCCGTTCGGGAACCAGATCTTTCTGCTTGAGGCTGACGGTGGCCCCGACCATGCCGGTGATCGGCATCATCCCGGCGCTCCAATGGGAGAGCTTGGCCAACAGGTCCGGACGGGCCATGGCGGCGCCCGCGCGCAAACCGGCCATGCCGTAGATCTTCGAGAACGTGCGCAGAAGGATGACGTCCTTATCCTCCGCCACTAGCTGGGTCATGAAAGGCGCGCCGGCGATGTGCGTATAGGCTTCATCGATCATCACCACCGAACCCGCCGGCTTATTCGCCACCAGCCACTCGATGTCTTCCTTCGGCGTCAGCGTGCCGGTGGG
>JBEKYD010000505.1:0-2826 GCA_049511335.1 Bryobacteraceae bacterium
AGTTCCTTGATTTCGTTGGCAACCACCGCGAAGCCTTTGCCGGCCGAACCGGCGCGCGCGGCTTCGATGGTGGCGTTGAGCGCCAGCAGGTTGGTCTGGGAGGAAATCTCGGTGATGGTTTCGGTGACTTTGCCGATCTCTTGCGCGGCCTGGCCGAGCTGATTCATCTGTTCGCTGATACGGGCCGCCTGGCGGGTGGCTTCTTCGGTGATGCGGCGGGCCTTTTCCGAATTGCCGGCGATTTCTCCGATCGTGGCGGTCATCTGCTCGGTGGAGGAGACTACCGTCGACAGGTTCGTCGCGGTCTGTTCCATACCGGCGGCCACCGACGCGACGTTGGCAGTCATCTGCTCGGCCGCCGCGGCTACCGCGTGGGCTTTTTCCGAAGCCCGCTGCCCGCCTTCCGACATCTGGCCCGAATTGGCGGACAGTTCCGCCGACGACGAAGACAGCACGTGAATCCCGTTGCCGATGTCCTTGAGAAGCCCGCGCAGGCTATCGCACATAGTTTGCATACCCTTGGCGAGCAGTCCAATTTCGTCCTTACGTTCCAGGTAGGTGGCGGATACATCACGAGACACGTTTCCGTTTGCGATGTGCTCCAGATGGCGGGTGGCAACTCCCAGCGGTGTGACAAGGGCCCGCGTGATCGTCCTGCCGAGGAATATCGATGTCAGGAGGGAGAAAACCGCGAACCCAGCGATAAAGGTCTTCATCTGGGTGAGGGTCGCTTTTTGCTCCCGCACTGTAAGCTCCAAACGCGCTTGGAGGTACTGCTTATAGTCCATAAGGGCCGACTTGACCGCCGCAAAGCGGACTGAGGCTTCCTGCGTCGCCTTAACAAAGTCCGGGCGCCTGCCCGCCAAGACGGCGTCCATGATGCGGTCGTTCCACTCCCGCCAGGGAGCCACCGCCTGTTCGATATCGCTCAGATGATTCCTGTCTTCATCCGTGGTTGCGTTTGCTTTCAAATATTCCAAGGCCTCCCTATACTCCTGGCGCAGAGCCAGCACGGCATCGCGTTCACGGCCCGCGTGTCCGGATGCGACCAGATTGTTCATGTGCACGGCGAGCTCTGAGAGACTGCCTTTGATTCCCGCCGCCATGTTCATCTTGTAGGCATACGTTTGTTCTTTCTGGTTTGCGGAACTGGCGCTACCAAACGCCCACAGGGCCAAAGCCGCCACGCACGCGAGCTGCACCACGCCAATCCCGAATGCGATCCCGAGTTTCCGTCCGAACGACATATCTTTGAGTTTCATCGCCGAAATCTCCTTAATCGTTTCCGGCCTTTCGCCGTCAGGCCACCGGGCTGTTCGCCCTCTTTCCGATCGCTTTGAGGATGCTCTCGGTCAACTCGTCCGGGTTGAGTTTGACTTGATATTCACTGACGCCGGCGGCCATGCCGAGCGCAATCTCCTCTTCTCCGGCGAGCGAGGAAAGGGCGATGATCGGCAGCCCCGTGAACCTCTGATCGGCTCGAATCTGCCGCGTCAGCGCCAGGCCGTCCAGCCGGGGCATCTCCACGTCGGTGGCCACCAGGCATACGTCATCGGCGTGCTGGTCGAGCAGCTCCCAAGCCGTCTGTCCGTCGGCGGCGGTCAATACCCGGCAACCCACGGCTTCCACCAGCCGTTGCACCTGACTGCGGAAAAAGTCGGAATCGTCGGCCACCAGCACAGTGGGGCGTTCGCCCGATGCGCTCGCCGACTGGGCCGGCGCCAATTGCTGGGCCCATTCCGGCCGCGCGGCCGCGGCGAGGTCGAAAATGTCGAGGACCAGTATGGTGCGGTTCTTGAGCACGGCCGACCCGGCAACGCCGGGCTGCCGCAGGGTCACCGTATCGATGGCCAGCGCGGCTTCCACCATATCCAGAGGCTCGGCCGCCAACAGCCCCAGGGGTTGGCCCATGCTCTCGAAAACAATCACTACCCACCGTTGCGTGCCGGTGAGTTCTCCCACCGCCGCGGCATCCCGCAGGGTCACTACCGGCAGGCTGGCGCCGCGGTGCTGCATGGTGCGGCGGCCGCCCAGATACTCAATCTGCTCGGGCCGGACCCGTTCGATTCGCGAAACCTGTTCGATCGGCACCGCGCACACCTCGCCAGGCGCATTTTGGAAGAGAAGCAGCGAGTGACGTTCGTCCTCGGCGGTTTCGGCGACCTCCCTTTTGGAAAGAGACTCAGCCGCGCCGGCAATGAGGGCCACCCGCGCCGCCAGTCCGCTAACGTCCAGAATCACCGCGACCCGTCCGTCGCCGAGAATGGTGGCGCCGGCGTAGTCGAGAATGCCTTTCAGATGCCGGCCTAGGGGCTTCACCACGATCTCGACGGTGTCGTGCAGCTCCTCCACCACCAGGCCGTATTCGAAGGCGCCGGTATTCACCAGCACCACGTTCAGGGCTCGCTGAGCGGCCGCCGTGCGAGGCAGACCGAGTGCGTCGGCCAGATAGACAAGGGGGACCATCCGATCGCGCAGGTTCAACACCTCGGCGTCGCCCACGCGGTCCTTACGTTGAGCGATCTGCGCGTAAGGGATGCGGATCAACTCGCCGACGCTGACCTGCGGTATGGCGAAACGCTGCCCGTCGTCGGAGATCAGCAGGGAGGGAATAATAGCCAGAGTGAGGGGCAGCTTGATGCGGAAGCGGGATCCCTTGCCCGGAGCGGAATCGATCTCGATCTTGCCGCCCAGCCGGTCCAGGTTGGTCTTGACAACATCCATGCCGACGCCCCGTCCGGAGACATCGCTGACTTTCTCGGCCGTGGACACGCCAGGACGGAAGATGAGGGCCATCTTCTCGCGGTCGGACATGTTCTGGAGCTG
>JBEKYD010000506.1:0-2806 GCA_049511335.1 Bryobacteraceae bacterium
CGGACAGGCCCACGAAAATGCCGTGGTTCGGCAACAAACAGCTCCTGATCCGCTTCGCCTAGAGCCGTGAAACCAGCGAAATGTTAGGTCAAGGCAGTACCGTGGAAATCGAGGCTAGCTCACGGAGATCTGTCGCCAGTTCAGCAGGGAGGTTTTCGTCAAGTTTGAACTTCACAGTTTGAACTTCACAATGCCCGGATCGGCACGAGGCGTTCTTCGTGCGCCAATTCCGCGGCATAGGCCAGGGCCGCTTTGATGTGATCGACGCGAAGGGAGGGATAGCTCGCCAAGAGCTCGTCCTTAGCGGCGCCTTCGGCAAGGCTGTCGAGGATCACCGTGACAGGAATTCGTGTCCCCGTCGCACAGAGCTCACCGCCGCAGACTTGTGGGTCACTGCTAAGGAACTCTTGCCACACCGCCATAATATCTAGTTTACGTGGGCAATGCGTTGACGTCCACTCGATGAGCGGGTACCCTTTCGCCCCCTACCCGCCCCAGACTTCGGTCAGCACTCTGCGCCAGTTTTCGCCCAGGATCAGGCGGATGTGCTCGTCGGTGTAGTTGCGGCGGATCAGGGCTTCGGTCAGGTCGTAGGTGCGCTTGGGGTGGTCCAGGTGCGCGACGGCTTCGCGGTGATGGACGCGGTAGCGCTTGTCGGCGGTGGTCAGCATCTGCTCCAGCACCTTGGGATCGCCCCAATCGTTGCTCTCGATGCCCATGTCGCTGCCCACGCCCACATGCTCGACGCCCACCAACTTGGCCACGTGATCGAAGTGATCGACGACGTCGTCCACGGTAGTCGGCTCGTGGTCTTTCACCATAAAGCTGATGAAGTTGATGCCCATCACGCCGCCCTGCTTGGCCATCGCCTGAATGGCCTCGTCGGTGACGCAGCGCGGATGGCCGGGATTGAGGGCGCGGCAGTTGCCGTGCGAGATGATGACGGGGCGGCGGGAAATCGAGAAGGCATCGAGCATGGTGCGGTCGCCGGCGTGCCCGCAATCCACCGCCATCCTGACCTCGTTCATGCGCGCCACGATGCGGGCGCCGAACTCGCTGATGCCGTCGTCGTGGGGCTCGAACGCGCCGTTGCCGATCAGGTTGCGGAAGTTGTAGGTCAACTGCGAGACGCGCTGTCCCAGGCCGTAGAAGGTATCGACATCCTCCGGGCGGCGGAACTGAGCGGCATTCTGCAGGCCGAAAAGAATGCCGTAGCGGCCGGAGGACTTGGCCTTTTGAAAATCCGCGCCGCGGCCGATGCGGAGGAGCCAATCCGGGTAGGCGGCGATGAATCCGTTCCAATCGGCGAAAAGGCGAATGCCCTCCTCGAAAGTCTCCACGCCTTCGCCGAAATTGATGGCATCGATGCCGGAGTTGCGGAAGCGCGCGAAATCCGCCGCGGTGAAGGCGCCGGGCTTCGATAGCCAGGCGCGCAAGGTGGGCTGCTGGTCCTTGCGATATAGAAACTGGTCGAGCATGTCGATCACCAGCGACTCCTCGACCAGCTTGACGGCGCGGGCGGAGTACTCGGGGGATTGGGCGAAGAGCCGGTAGCGGGAGCGATTGATAAATGGCGCGGCGATGAGAGCCGCGGCCGCTCCGAGAGCCTGCCGCCGCGTCGCCCGGCTTGATGGTTGATCCATAGCGTAGGAGTCTAGCATGGCGGGAAGGGTTGCCGCCAGGTAAGTACAAATGTGCTAACATATTTTCGAGAAACGGACCATGCCGGCGCCCAAATCCAAATCGACTCACCCAGGCACAAAGCCAGCCGGGAATTCGTATCGCGGCAAACAGACCCGGACCGGGAATTCGTTCGGGTTCCGTTTCGATAGCGCGCTGTTCAAGAGCCATCCGGAATTTTCGGGCGAGGTCAGGGCGGATGTGATCGCGCCGGGAAGGATGTTGGTCTCGATCGTGAACCCGGTGGCTGAGCGGCGCGATCCGGTGATGGAGGCGTTCCTGGCTTTCCTGGCCGGCGACATTGCCACGCAACCGGAAACGGTCCGGCCGATGAGCCGCGAGCTCGCCGCTCGCATCGACGATCTGGTAGCTGGAGTGACCGTATCTGAGAATGAACCGCTCGGCGACGACCGTCTGATCTGATGCAGGTTAATGGCTGGACGCTGTATCTCGATCCGCTCTTTCGCGAGCAGTTGGAGAGGCTCACTTCTCGCGTGGAAGCCCTGCGCGCAAAAGACTCGTTGGGGTACAAGGAACTGCCGGCGGCCAAGCTGCTTGCAACGATCGATCGCTTCATGCGGGAGATCGTTCCCCGCGACCCGGGCGCCGCGGAATTCCGCCAGGGCAACACCCTCGGTCCGGACAATCGCCACTGGTTCCGGGCAAAATTCCACGCGCGCTATCGCCTGTTTTACCGCTTCTCCAGCAAGCAGAAGGTCATTGTCTATGCGTGGGTGAACGATGAAAGCACGCTGCGAAAGGCCGGGGCGGCGACCGATCCCTACGCAGTTTTTCGCGCCATGCTGCGCGCTGGAAATCCGCCGGATACGATGGCCGAGCTGCTGGCGGCGGCAAGGAGGCTCGGGGCTGCGGAGAAGGACCAGGCGCGCAGGAAGCCAGAAAAAGGCGCTGAACCATGGAGAGAGCGAATGGCGTATATCTTTCGCAACGCCTAGTCTAGTCTCGCCGAGCCTCGTGGGGGGACCCCCATAAGCGTCTAACTTAATGATTCGTCAGAAGAATCTGTGGGTGAGTTCCGGCTCGGGCAGTTTGCCAAGTGAATGATAGAGCGCCAGTTCGGTGACTCGGAAGGTTCGGAACCCATAGGATTTTCTCATAGTGACTT
>JBEKYD010000507.1:0-2806 GCA_049511335.1 Bryobacteraceae bacterium
TACGGACCAGCTCACTTCATAACCCATGACTCACGATCATCCTACTGTGGAAACACGGCGGGCCGTCATCGTCGTCCCGTGCTACAACGAAGGCCGCCGCCTGCCGGTTTCCGATTTTCAACAGTTTCTCGATCGGCCGGGCGCCGAGCTGCTGTTTGTCGATGACGGCAGCACGGACAATACCGTGGAACTGCTGCGCGGCATTTGCGCCGGCCGTGAAGGCCGCGCCACGCTGCTCGAATGCGGCAAGAACGGAGGGAAGGCCGAAGCCGTGCGGCGTGGTATGCGCGCCGCACTGGAGGGCGGCGCCGCGTATGCCGGTTTCTGGGATGCGGACCTGGCGACACCTCTCGATGACATTGCCGAGTTTCTGCGCGTCCTCGAAGCGCGGCCGGAAATCGATATGGTATTCGGCTCGCGCGTGAAGCTTCTCGGCCGCAAGGTGGAGCGCCATGCGGTACGTCATTATCTGGGAAGAGTCTTTGCCACAGCGGCCTCCACGGTGTTGCGAATGGCGGTCTACGACACCCAGTGCGGCGCGAAGGTATTTCGAGCCGTGCCGGCGACGGCCGGTCTCTTCGACGAACCCTTCTGTACCCGCTGGGTGTTCGACGTGGAGCTATTCGCGCGCTACATCCGCAAGCTCGGCTCTTCCAAAGCGGCAGCGGCACGAATCTACGAGTTCCCGCTCATGGTCTGGCGCGACGTCGCGGGTTCCAAAGTGAAACCGAGCGATTTCCTCGTGGCTTTCCGCGACATCGTGAGAATCTATTGGAAGTACATGGGCACCCTGTGACCGCGGGTGCCTTGCCTGCCGTACCGCACTCATGTTGCCCGGTGGGCGTGTACGTGAGTACTAAGATTAGAGTGTACGGATGCAGCCCAAGAAACAACAACCCTCCGTGACCGGTCCTGTCGGAGCGGCGCGGAGGCCCCATGCGGCGGCGCCGGGCACATTGGCCTCGGTGGCTGTTGGGCAAGCCCCCCTCTCGATTGAGGACGCGTGGGAAGCCGAGCCAATCCGCAAGATTTCCTTCTACTTTTGCCTGGCAGCGCTCTTCTTGCGCCTCAGCGTCCTGCCCGAGTTGATCGCTTATGTCACTCACGTCAATACATACCTTTTGTACCTGGTGGCACCGCTGGCGATCGTGTCGACGCTGTTGAAGGGAGGCGTGCAGCGCACATTCCAATCGCGCGCTTCCTGGTATTGGCTGGCCTTTTTTGTCTGGATGGCCCTGGCCAGGCCGTTCAGTTCCTGGCCGGGAGGTTCGGCGGGGAGAGTGATGTCCTATGCTCGAGTCGATGTCATTTTTCTGGTTTTGGTCGGTGGCATGGCCCTCAACTGGAATGAAGTCCGCGTCATATTCCGCACTATAGCCGCTGCCGCCGTGGTGAATCTGGTCTCCACCCGCCTTTTTGAAAAAATGGCCGAGGGCCGGCTGTCCCTGCAGTCGAGCGGGACTATCGGCAATCCGAACGATCTGGCGGCGCAACTGCTCTTGGTGCTGCCTTTTCTGTTGTTTTTCATGGTGGGCCGAGGCAGATCGATAGTTGTCCGGATCGCGGTACTGGGTTTGTTGCTGTACGGGATCTGGATCATATTGGGAACCGCGTCGCGCGGCGGGCTGGTTGGTTTGGCGGTCGTGTTTCTTTGCCTCCTGATTCATGCTTCCCTGCCACAGAGGCTATTGTTGGTGGTCTTCGCTGGGGTGGTCGCACTGGCGGCGCTGGCAGCATTACCTGCCATGACGCTCAGCCGTCTGGGCTCCCTATTTGGAGCGACGCACGAGGAGGCCCGTGAATCGGCGGAGGCGCGCAAGTATCTCTTCAAGACGAGCGTCAAGTACACAATCGAGTACCCGGTGTTTGGCGTCGGTCCCGGTCAATTCGACAATTTTGAGGGGAAGACGAGCCGGGCGCAAGGTTTCCACGGCAATTGGCACGCGACCCACTGTGCCTTCACGGAAGTCTCCTCGGAGTGCGGCGTGCCTGCATTTGTTTTCTTTACTGCCGGTCTCGGATCGGCACTGCTGCTCGTGTTGCGGACCTATCGCAAAGCCAAGCGGGAGGGCTACCTGGAAATCGCAAACGGATGTTTCTGTTACCTGCTGGCGATGGTGGGTTACCTAGTGGCTTTGGTCTTTTTAGCGCAGGCTTATACGTTCAAGCTGCCGGCAATGGTGGGCCTCGCCGTGACGCTCAGCTACGCTGCGATGCGAACCATGAGATCGGGTCGCGACGGGCAAGCTCCCATACCACCGGCGCCCGTCCCGCAGAGAGCAATTCACCGTTGATGGATCGCGCCGCTTGTTAGCGCGCCCGCGGCCTCGGGGCGTCCCGGTTTCGCGCCATCCGGCGCCGGCTGAAATCCCCACCACAGTTACGCCGTTTCCCATGTGGCCTTGATATTTGCCGGTTCGGCCTCGGCCGTCAAACGCGCCGAAAAACCGAGCCATAGCAAGATCGCCAGGATCGAGAACGACGGCATCGCGGCCATCAGCCAGCCGGCAGCAAAGCCCAGGTTCCGTGCAAACCAGTTGTACATCCAAAGGAACGTCGAGTCCGGAAACGACAGGAAAACAAGCGCCGCGAGCAACGCCGTCGCCGCCAGCCTCGGGCGCTTGTGTCTCCAATTCCCGATTAACACCCCCAATGGAAGAAGCATGATGGGCAGGTAACGTCCCCACGAGATGGGTGAAGCCAGAAGCATCGCAGCCACGAATACCGAGTATTCGACATCCAGCCGCTCCGGCCGCAGGTTGCGGCGATTCCAGGGCCAGAGGAAGAGCGCCAACGCTCCCGCGAC
>JBEKYD010000508.1:0-2792 GCA_049511335.1 Bryobacteraceae bacterium
AGTTCAGAATGGCCTGAAGCAGGTCGAATTCGCCCGTTTCGAATGCGCGAATTGCGCGAGCGGGGCGGGTATGAGTGCTGCAGCCGATATGGCGGATCATGCCTTGCTTCCGGGCCTCGACCAGGCCCTCCAGCGCGCCGCCCTTGCCCAGCAACTTGTCGAAGTCCGGCCACCGGTCATCGCGCGCAATGTTGTGGAACAGAACACAATCCAGGTGATCGGTCTGAAGCCGCTTGAGGCTTTCACGCACTTCGGCCAGCGCCCCCTCCCTGCTGTCCCTCTCAATTTTGCTCGCCAGAAAAACTCTGTCTCGCTTGCCACGCAGCGCATTGCCCAGCAGTATCTCGGAGTTGCCGTAATTGGGGGCCGTATCGATGTAATTCAGACCGGCCTCGAGCCCTTCCGCAACGATTCGGTCGACGACCGCTTGCTCGATTCCGGCAATGTATTGGGCGCCTAAGCCGAGACTGCCGCTCTTAAACCCGATCTTCCCCAACCTGCGCGTGGGCATGGCCGACCCCTGGGCTCGCCCGGCCAGGGACGCGGCAGCCATCAACCTTGAGAACGAGCGTCGTGACAAGGATTTCATGCCGACCATGATAATGTATTTCAGAGTCTAATATGCTCCTTTCCCGACTGCATGGTCCTGTTCGAAGCCGTGTGGTTCCCATACGCGCCTCAAATTATGATGAACTCAACTTTATGAGAACCCGTTTCTCTGCCATTCTCATTTCCCTTGCGTTGGCGAGCGCGTATTGCCAAGACACTCGACAGGTTACCGAACCGAAAATTCCACCGTCCTGCATCATCCTCATCGCCGCCCTCGCCTCTGACGGAGAGACTCTCGCCGAATCCGGCGAGAACAAGCCCGATACCAGCCGGATTCAAGCCGCTTTGGACCGCTGCAAACCCGGGCAGGCAGTCGAATTAAGATCCGGCGGCGGCCATGACGCATTTCTTAGTGGCCCGCTCGAACTGCGGCGGGGAGTTACCCTGCTCATTGACAAAGGAACAATCCTCTTCGCGTCTCGCAACCCTCGGGATTACGATCTGACGCCCGGTGTCTGCGGCGCCATCACTCCCCGTAGCCACGGTTGCAAACCGCTGATCGGCGGCGATCGTGTGGCCGATGCCGCCATTATGGGAGATGGCGTAATTGACGGTCGAGGCGGCGCCCGCATGCTGGGTCAAGATCTTACCTGGTGGCAACTCGCCGATAAAGGCCGCCCGTGGGCTCTTCAGAACAATCCGCGCATGATCGTTCTGTCGCGGTGTGACAACTTCGTCCTGTACCGCATTCAGTTGAGAAACTCGCCCAATTTCCACGTCTCCTATTCCGGCGGCAACGGCTTTACGGTCTGGGGCGTCACTATCAGCGCCCCGGCCAACGCGCATAACGCCGATGGCATCGATATCGGGCAACCCTGGCCGGAAGTGGCGCACGATACCTCTAATGTCACTATTACTCACTGCTATATTCACGCCGGCGACGATATTGTGGCGTTCAAGGCGCCAGCCGGTTATCTCACCAGCCATGGGACGGTGATCCACAACCATTTCTATACCGGACATGGGATGTCCATAGGCAGCGCCACCGCGGGCGGTGTGACGGCCATTCGCGTTTCCGATCTCACCATCGATGGCGCGGACAATGGCATCCGCATCAAATCGAACGTTAAGCTCGGAGGTTCGGTACACGACGTCGAATACTCCGGCGTGTGCATTCGCAACAGCCGCAATCCGTTGACCGTGGATCCGTTCTACGACTCCACCGGCCATGAGGTAGACGGCACAGACCCTGACAAGCTTCCGTTATTTACCGATATACGCTTGAACAACGTGGTGATGGAAGGCGGAGGAAAAATTACGCTCAAAGGATTGGACGGCTCGCACCGCTCGGACATTTCCTTGCACAATGTGTTCCTCGAGCAGCCGGAATCATTCAAGATCGCGGCGGCGCATGCTGCGATTCATCTGGAGGGTTCGAACCTCTCCGTGTCCGGCGACGATGTCACAGTGTCGGGCGCGCCATCCGGAGTTGCGCCGAACGTTTGCGAGGGCAGGTTTGTTCCGTTTCCGGTACCAATCAGCGCAAAATGAATTACTGCCCGCGGGAAACCTGGGAAACCTGGGGACGGAAACCTGGGGACAGCCCGCGTGTTTCCTCGATCGAACGTGCAAGCGCCGGAGGACGAACAGCGTTGCCGCATCTTCAGGTGCCACGCGACGCTTCGTGAGCTCACCGCAAGCCCTTACGCCTCTTAAGCTTGCAAAGAGTTCCCTTAAAACCCACCCCCGGCGAAAAGCCAGTCACGGATTTTCTAAATATTTCCTCCTCCCTCATTCCAAAGCACTTCCGTCAAATCCGCCCCCTCCCGAAACCCGATTCTCCCGCGCTCGCAAGCTATCGTAGTGGCCGAAAGGTAGATTCTCATGCCCGATTCCGCCCTCTCCGCTCCTCAGCTCAAGGTTGTCGACGCCCTGTTGAGCGGCGCCAACCTCAATTCCGCCGCCGACCAAGCCGGCGTTCACCGCAATACCATCGCCTATTGGCGCCACTCCTCGCCGGCCTTTGAGGCGGCCCTCCGCGATGCCCAAAACGAACGCGCCGACATGCTGCACGAAGAGGCCGTCTCCCGCGCTGCCCTGGCCTTCCAAGTCCTGGAGGAGATCCTCCGCGACCCGAAATCCTCCACCTCCGCCCGTCTCCGCGCCGCCATCTTCATCCTCAGCCACGCCTTGCCCTGCCCCGCGAAGCAGCGTCGCGCCACTCCCACCCTCCCAAAATCCGC
>JBEKYD010000509.1:0-2775 GCA_049511335.1 Bryobacteraceae bacterium
GGCGGCACCGCCATGCGCGATGCCATCCGCATGTCTATCGATCACCTCAAGGAGAAAGCCCACCGCGATAAGAAAGTCTTGGTAGTGGTGACCGACGGGAACGACAATTCCAGCGTGATCAACCTGGAGAACCTGGTCAAAGCCTCGCAGCAAAGCGACGTGCTGATCTACGCGGTCGGGTTGCTGAGCGAAGAGGAGCGGCGCGAAGCCAACCGCGCCAAGCGCGCGCTGGAAGACCTGGCCACCGCCACCGGCGGCGAATCCTACTTCCCCCGCGAGCTGGCCGAGGTGGACCAGATTGCCCAGCGCGTGGCGCGCGACATTCGCAGCCAGTACACCATCGAGTACACTCCCTCGGACCAGGCCATGGATTCTTCCTATCGTAAGATCCGCATCGCGGTGAATGCGCCCGGCCACCCCACCGTCCGCACCCGCAGCGGCTATTACGCCACCCCGGACCAGGCCGCGCCGCCCGCCAGGGCTTCCTCCGAGTTCCAGCCGCCCGCCAAAAAAGAGCAGCCATGATCCTGTTGCTGTGGCGGTTGACTCGCGGCTACCGCCTGCGGCCCTGGAAGAGCCCCTATCTGCGCTGGCGCCTGGAAACGTATTGGGGCGTCCACGCCGATCAGGTTACGTTTCGCGAATTCTGGTCGCTCACATGGCGCGAGCGGAGAGCGTTGCTCCGCTATCTTCGCTGGGCCGCCGAAATGGACCGCGAGAGTCACCGCGTCCCCAGAGTTTCGTAGCCGTGGGACGGCCGGCTCCTCGTGGCGCGGCCTGTCAAGGCTGCAGAGCCGAGATTCGTCTCGGCTTTTCTTGCCGTGTGCCGAACCGCGTGGACCCCATCGGCCAAGCGCAGCCCCGCACATTCAACAAAAAAGGGGCAGCTTTCGCCACCCCCTCTTTCCTCCGAGCTCCGCGAGACTTACTTCGAGGTTCCGCTCGCAGCCGTCTTGGGCGCGGCGGTCGAATTCTTCTTGGTTACCGCTTTGGTATGCTTCTTGGTCTTGGTAGCCGGCTTCGCCGTCGTCGACGTGCTGGGCGTGCTGCCGGCGGCGGGCGGAGCGGTCTGCGCGGCGAAAGTGAACGGCACCATGGCGAGTGCCAGTGAAAGGGTTGTCAGCGTCTTTTTCATTTCTTTTTCTCCCGGCGGGCCTCACTGCCCGCTCACAATTCCATCTTGAAGGAACCGGCAAAATATCCGATAGCCTGGCCGGGCTACAAACCCTACCGAATTTGGACCATCCGCGGTTAAGCTTTATTTAGGAAACTGATAACTGACGACTGACAACTGATAACTTAGCCTTAGCTGTATGCTCTCCCGCGAGATCACCTACCGCAACGTCTTCATCACCCTGATTGCCGGTTTCGCCCTGGTGATCCTGCTGCTCGTCGCCGCCGCCGTGGTGGGCGCGCGCAACATTCACTCGATTCAGCTCAGCGCCGCCAGCCTGGTGGAGGAGCAATCCGTCACCGCCCGTCTAATCGACGAATTAGAGCGCCAGCAGGCCAGCGTAAGCGACGTTTTCGCGGTCCTGGCCCGCGATCCCGATTCGGTCGATATGGGCCAAATCCTGAAACAGCTCGACGAGGCCGATCGCGATATCGACCGCATCTCGGCCGAAGGCGCCAAAACCCAAGAGAGCGCGCTCTGGTTGCGTTTGAAGCAGTCCTCGCTCACCTTCTCTGCCGAAGCCCGCGGCATTTTAGCCGAAGACGCGCCCGAAACATTTGCTCCGGCCGAGCTCTTCCGCGACCATGAAGCCTTTCTTTCCGTAGTGGCGCGGCTGGTCGAGGCCGAATACCGCAAGGTCGGCGCGGCGCAGGCCGAAATCGACCGGCGCTCGGCCGGGCTGCTCTTCACCACCGTGGTCTTCACCGCCGCCAGCGTGCTGCTGGCCCTGGTCTTTGCCGCCGTCACGGTGCGCATGGCCGGCGGCCTGATTCGCGGCCTGGAGGCGCAATCGGCGGAGCTGGCGCGCGTCTCGTGGCACCTCATGGAAGCGCAGGAGGCCACCGCTCAGCGGTTCTCCCACGAGCTGCACGACGAGCTCGGCCAGTCGCTGACCGCGGTCAAAACCAATCTAGCCGCCCTGAGCGCCAAAGGCAGCTCCGAGCGGCTTGAGGACTGCGCCAGGCTGATTGACGAAGCCATCGGCAACGTGCGCCAGATGTCGCAGCTCTTGCGCCCGACCATCCTCGACGATTTCGGTTTGGAAGCCGGCGTCCGCTGGCTGGCCGAAGGTTTCGCCGCCCGCACCGGTATCGAAGTCGAAGTCCAAGCGAGCCAGTCCGGCCGTCTGCCCGAGGAAACCGAAACTCATCTGTTCCGCATCGCCCAGGAGGCGCTCACCAACGTCGCCCGCCATTCCGGCGCCACCCGCGTTGCCATCCGCATGGACCGGCAGGGCAGGGAATTCCGTCTCACCATCGAAGACAACGGCCGCGGCCTTCCCGCCGCGCCCGCGAGCGGCGGCATGGGCCTCACCGGCATGCGCGCCCGCGCCCGCAGCGCCGGCGGCGCCGTTTCGATTCGCTCCCGCCCCGGCCACGGTGTACTAATTGAGGTGCGGGTCCCCACACCGAGGAGCAGTTAACGCTGGCGCAGCGACTGGGACGGCGGCTGTGAATTGGCCCACCAGGCGTTCCTCAGCTTCTCTCAGGCGCGCCTTTTCGGCGCCGGGCAGCAGCACGTCCTTGTCGATGAGGCGAAACGCCTCTTCGATTCGGCTGGATGCCGATTCGTCGCCGGATCGCGATCGCGCCAGGGCCACG
>JBEKYD010000510.1:0-2725 GCA_049511335.1 Bryobacteraceae bacterium
CGGGGAGTCGCGGGTGCCGACTGTGCTCGTGCCGTTCGCGGAGGCTTTGCACAAACATCTAAGCGTCAACGGCGCACTCCCTGCGACGGCCGCACCAGTCGGCCAGCTCAAGAGTGCCAAACGCAAGTCCGCTACCGCCGGGGTTTAATCCTAGCGAGTGTAACGCCGCTGCCCGCCGCGTCGCCCGTGATGGTCGCCATCGGCCGCCTCCACATCTGGGACAAACTGCAACACTTCGGCGCTTACCTGGCGCTGTCAGTTCTGCCGGTGATCGGATTCCGGGACAGGCGCCGAGGAATCCTGGCAGGCCTCTCGATGTTCGTCCTCGGAGTTCTCCTTGAAGGTGGTCAGCACTTCTCGCCCGGCCGCTCCGTGGAACTCGGGGACGTGATCGCGAACGGTATCGGCGTCAGTTGCGGCGCCCTCTTGGGTCTTCCGTTTCGCACGCTGATCGCCATTCTCTGAGCCGCGCGTAATTCCCTCCTGCGCGGCTCATTCCCCTGACAATCTGATTCTTCTGTTGTGACCCTCCGGGCCGGAGGTGTGTGTGCTCACTGCGACGAGACGGGGCCCGGGGCGCACGAATGAAGAGCCGGCCGGGGCTGTCCCCTGAAGAGCACGGAAGGCGATTCCGCGCCCCCTCCGCCAGCGGCGGCGCCCGCGGGGTTATTAGAGGTTGGTCTCGGCCACCCGGCAGCGGGTGATCAGGCCTTTGGCGAACCCGCGGAGGCAACGGTTGCAGGCAATGCAGGCCGCTTCGGGCGACCCTCGGCCTTCCTGCCACCGCGCCGGCAGATTCGGCTCCCGAACCAGGGGACGCGCCAACCCGAAAAACTGCGGGGTGCCGGCCTTGGCGACCTGCTCCAGGCGCTCAATAGAATGGTTGGCGCCGGTGACAATCACCGGGACCTTCACGGTGAGCTTCTGCGCGTACTTGAGGAAGTGCGGCTGTTCCCCGCCCGTGCCCTGCTGGGCCGTATTGGCGCCGCTCACCTCCACGGACTGGATGCCGGCTTTTTCCAGCTCGGCCGCCAGCGGCGGGAAGCTGTCGATGTCGATTCCGCCTTGGACCGCGTCGTCGCAGTTCATCTTGATCAGGATGGGGAAGTCCGGCCCGACCAGCTTGCGGGCCTGCTCGACAATCTCCCGGACGATCAGGGCCCGCTTCTCCATCGAGCCGCCGTAGCGGTCCGTGCGGGTGTTGGTATACGGCGACAAAAACGAGCTGACCAGGTATCCGTGGGCGCCGTGAATCTGGGCGCCGTTGAAACCCACCTCCTTGGCGCGCCGTATGGCCTGGGCGAAGTTGGCAACCACGTCCTCGACTTCCTTGGTGGTCAACGCGCGCGGCTTCACCTGGGAAGTGGGCCATGGAGTGGCTGTCGGGCCCACCGGCTCAGCAACGTGCCCCTTCATCCCCACGTGCATCATCTGGACCACCACTTTGCAGTCCGGCCGGGTCTGGTGCACGACGGTTGGGATCCGGCTCAACCCTTTCAGGTACCGGTCGTCATAGATTCTGGATTGCAGGTCGTTGTCCCGCCCCGAGGCCATGACGGCCATGGCTCCGGTGACGATCAGGCCAACCCCGCCGGCGGCCACGTTGCGGTAAAGGTTGACGCCTTCATCGATCATCCCGTTATCGCGCCAGGCGTTCTCGGAGGTGGCCGAACGCACCAGGCGGTTCGTCAGGCGAAGCCCCGCGATTTGGCCCTCCGAGAAAATCACGCGGCTCTCAGCGGCGCTCGCCTTGGCCGTGACGGTGAGGGCCGCGGCGGGCAGAACTCCCGCAGCCGCTTGTAAGAAACCCCTTCGGGTCTTTCGAGTCGAGAATTCCATTCGCCACCTCCTGTGCGCGCGCGATTCAGCGCTGCTGGACCATCCCGGGCCTTTTTCCGGAATGCCGGTGAAGCCGATCACCGGGGCGCGGATAATAAGGTCCGATTCCCGACCATTGTAATACTTGTGCAGGAACGCTCAGTCGCGATTCGCGTGCTGGTAGTTTTGAAGAACGCGTTGGAGCAGTCGTCCCTGCGCCGGGAAAACGATCGCCTGCGCGAACTCATGAGAGACGCCCCTTCCCGGATGATCGGCTCCAGCCCAGCGTGGCTGCGCGCGGTCGAGCAGACCTCCATGGCGGCGGGCTCCGATGCACGCGTGCTGCCGATCGGCGAATCGGGAACCGGCAAGGAGCTGGCTTCATGGATGGCAAGCAGGCATTGTAGTACCGGGCGGCGGGCATTGGGCGGAAGGAGCATATGCTAATCCTTCATCTCCTCGGAAGGGGGTTTCCCCGGTGTGCTGCGGCTAGGGGTGGAGGCCGACGCGGAAGACCGGGAGCGTGCTCGGAGGTTACGCCGGAAGCCCCCCAGTGTGACGGTGAAAGCGCCCGAGTGGAAAACGGTCACTTCCTCAAGCTCGGCTAATGATCGAGCAAGCAGTTCCGCACTTGCAGTCTGGACCAGCCGCTACTCCTGCCTCCGTCGCTGCAAGACTGGCTGCCGGAGAAACATCTGGCACGCTTCATCGCCGACGTGACCGAGCAGTTGGATTTGTCAGAGATCCTGGCCGACTACACACGTCGGGATGGGCGCGGGATGGCGGCCTAGCGGGAGTTTACTGAGAAGGGCCGGAACAAAGGCGTAAGTAATTGTTTCCTTAGCGGGTTACGAGTTGGCCTGCGTATTACCCACGCGGGGTAATACGGAGGTGCTCCAGCCCCAGC
>JBEKYD010000511.1:0-2719 GCA_049511335.1 Bryobacteraceae bacterium
ACCGCCTGGAGTGCGCCACGTTTCACATTCTTACCCCGTATCCGGCGACGCCGCTGTTCCGGCAGATGGAAGCCGAGGGGCGCTTGTTGCACCGCGATTGGGCTTTGTACGACACGGCGCACGCGGTGTTCCGCCCGAGAAACATGTCGCCCGAGGAACTGGAGGAGGGTTATGCCTGGATCTACCAGCGCCTCTTTTCCCACACTTCCATTTGGCGGCGCCGGCCCGCGGATGGGCGCGCGGTTGCTCCGTATCTGGCAATGTCGTATCTATACAAGCGCTCCAACCGGTTCTGGCGATTGCTCATCAAGCACCACCTGGTGCATGCCGCGTGGCGCCCGCTGGTGGAGCTGACGCGACTCCGGCACGTACGATTCCGAGAGCAGTTGGCCGCAAGCGCAACGTTGAATCGGCCCGGCGTCAGCGTTCTGACCGCCGGGGTGTAGCGAGATTGGTCTTGTCAGGCCGCGGCGGCGAGCGGCTTGCCTAGGCAGCATCGTTTATATTTCTTGCCGCTGCCGCAGGGGCACGCTTGGTTGCGGCCGATTTTGGGTGCGGGGCGGCGGTAGGGTTCCTGCTTTTGTGCATTTTTGTGCATATTTTCGGGTTTTGGCGGGGCGGGTTGGGATTCGGCGTCGCCTTTGTCTCGGTCTTCTTCAAGGTTGGGCCGGTCTTCGGAGGGGCGGTTGGTGTCGAGGGGCATATCTAAGATACTGGGGGGCTTGATCGGTTTGTTCGGAGCGGGGGGCGAGGGCCGTTTGGATGATGAAGATGGCGGCTTTGACGCGGGTGGAGGGAGAAGCCTTGGGATCGGAGAGGGCGTCGCCGAGGGTTTGGAAGGCGCGGTCGAGGAAGGCGTCGGCTTTTTCGCGACGCAGGATGGCGCGGTCGTCTTGGGCGTGGGCAAAGGCGCGGTGGAATTCGGGATAACTGCGGCGCCAATAGGCGATGGTATTGCGGTGGGCGCCGGCTGCTGCGGCGGCTTCGGAGAGGTTGGCGCCGCTGGACAGGGCGTCGAGGACCTCTAGTCGTTTTCGGTTCAGGTCGGAATCGGGCATATCGGGCATATAAGGACCAGTCTTCGGCCTTACGATAGCGGGCGAGCGGGGAGAAACGGGGTGGCGGGAAGGGGCGAATTGGCTGTAGCGCGATGAAACGGAGGGAGTAAGAAATATTTCGAAGTTCTGTGACCGTTAAGCGGCCAATCGCATTTTTGCGTGAAATTCGGCGCAAGCGCTAGAAAGCAAATGAGATTAGCGGAATGGCGACGATTTTCGGGCGGCGACTGGGATGGCCGGTGTTGCGGAACTTCGGCTGGACAGCCGGCGTTTCACCGGCTAAAGCCGGTGCCACCTGGCCTTACCACCTGGCCTGGAGGCCCGCGCCACGAAGGCAGAAAAAAGGCAGGCCAAAGGCCGGCCAAAGGCCTACTCCACGTTGGGGCGGGCATGTTGTGCCCGGTCACAGCTTACGTAAGTCAATCCCGGCGTCCCAGTGCTGTTTGAGCCGGGTCAGTTCTTGCCAGGTCATTTCGCGCTTTTTCACACGCACCATTTCGCGCATCGGACAGGACGTGGAAAGTGAAAACGCGGAGGCGGAACGCTATACCTCAGTGCGCGCCGACCGCCGCGGTCTCCGAGAACAAATCGGGGCGCGAGTATCTCACGCTCTCCGTGAAGTGCTGCCATTCAGCGCCATCTAAATCCGGCGTTGTCAAACGATCCAGCAACTTCTTGTCCAGTGCCCAGGGCGCGGAGAGTTCCCACAGGTGTTCGAAGTGCCCTTCAAGTTCTCGACAATAGGTAGTCCCCGCATTCAGTTCGACGAGAGGCACCTTCCCCGAAGCCCGCCCGCCTGTTCCGTAATGATATTGTTCGACGAACGCCAGATCACCTACCGCCAGGAACCACATAGCGGATGACGACTTGTACAGACGGACCTGGATATTCTTGCCGCTGAAATCTGTCAACACAGAGGCGCATGAAGCAAGAACATCCGTATATAGCCGACTATCTCTGAATCTCGCAAAGGCGTTGACTATCTTGGATTCGCGAAGGGCGCGGGATACCGCGTACTCACACCACGGGTGCAGCAACAGAACCCGCAGCCCGACGTTGTGAGGAAGATCCTGCACAGTGTCAAAAGCGAATCCTTGGCCTTGATGGAAGAATTCTCGGGCGGCAATAGCCAGGATTCGCACTTCGCTCTGTGCCCCGCTTAGTTCAGAACAAACCCTGCTACGGAACTCAGGATCCTCGCGCTGGGTGGCGGCTCCAGGTTCCGGGTGGCGCACTCTGACGTCGTGATAGTAAACATTGCGGATGCCCGCTTGCGTGACCGCGCTAACTATGGAGAAGTGGTTGTGAACATCCCGCATCAGGTCCTTCGAGGCCTGGCGCTCGGCGAAATACGATACCCAGATGCCGGCTACGCCCAGAAGTGCCAACCCTGGGGCAAGGCCCTGTGCGACGTCAGCGATTCGATGTGGGGCGAAGCTTAGGGAACCGGCGAGCACTAAGCAAGCGAGACTCGCTATCACACAAGCCAAGCTCGCAACGACCCGCGGCAGCAGTTCTTTCAGCACGGCGCCAACGTCCCCTAGCCTGAATTTTCGCGCCAGAACGTGAGATAACGTTCGGTTTCGCCCGATCCCCATCCATCGAAGCCTCCGCCACGCGATGCGTTATTCATCTGGTGAATTTATCTACATAAATGCGCA
>JBEKYD010000512.1:0-2644 GCA_049511335.1 Bryobacteraceae bacterium
CCGCAACCTCCATGATCGGAGCCGCACCCAGCACCCTGACCTGAAGCGTGACCCGAACGTTCGGGGAGTGCCGCGAAACCCGAAAGCTGCCCGCTTTGATCGCCGTCCGATCGAGCGCCAGGTCCATCCTGGTTTCTCCGTCTCGGATCCCGAGATTCCCGCCCAGTAGTACCGTCGAAGTCAGCGTGTTCTTGTCCCACTCGATCTGAAGTACTCCCGCTTGATCGGTCACCCGCAAGTGCAGCGGCGCCACTCTGACGGGGGACGGCGGGCGCGCCGTCCCGGATTGATACCAGGACGCGCCTCCGATTCCCAACACCAACCCGGCGACCACCCAAGGCCAGTAACGGCTCTTGCTTTTACCCACCGGCTCCAGCGGCGGCACTCGGCTCGCAATGGCGCCCGCCGGGGGACTTACGGGCAGATGCCGCGCTGGTGCTTCCGTGGGTGGGTTGGCCCGAATCAAAGCCGGCTTCGGAGAGGGCGCCAGCCCCGGTTCCGCACGCCGCGCTGGCTGCCCGGGCAGTCGTGCCACGTGGGTCGCCAGGCTAGCCGGCTCGGCTTCCGCAAGCTCAAATTCCCGGTAGGACTGCTCGCCGCGGACGGTCCCGTCCGCTTCCGTGAAAAAGAATCCCGCCCGGGTGGCTGTGTGCAGGGATGGGCACAACACCAGGGCCACCTGCCAGCTTTCGGGGAAAAAACGGCGATGCAGCTCCAGGTCCGCTTCGCTGAGGAAGATCCCGCTACGAGTATGCGAGTGATACCAACCCACCAGCGTCGAGTTGTGCAGTAACGGATCGCGGCTCGACCTTTCCAGCAGCGCACTAAGACCGATCAGATCTTTGTCGGAAACCAGAAAGCCGGGTCCGTGCAGGTGCTCGCACTCCATCGGCCGGAAGGCGGTAATGCGCAGCACGCCCTCCAAGTGAATTCCAAACAACAAGCCGGCCGTTTCTAGTCCGCCGCGCGGCGCGGAGTAGAAAGACTCGAGCACCACCTGCTCGATCTCCGCCAACAGGATGCGCGAGTACTCGATGACGAAACGGCACTGCGGCACGTGCCAAACTACGAAATGGCTTTCACCCGATGTATTCATCGAGCTTCTTCAAGGGCGTTTCGCAAACTCTATTCTATGCTCTAGCGGCCCGCGGCAAAAGTCCTGCCCCCCTCGCGGCATATCCACCTTCACTTCCCCGGGGTTGGCCTAGCGGCGCGCACGGTTACGGTTTGGGGGCCATCGAAATAGGCGAGAAACGTGCTGCCGGCGGAGGCTAGAACATCCTTCGATTTGCGGGCTCCAATGGGCTCGAGCGGGCGATCGGGCGCGGTGTCGCCATGGCGGGAGGGGGCGCTTCGGATCTTCAGGTGCGAACCGTCCACGGCGAGGGCATCGACCAGACGGTAGGTCGGCTTGGTTCGGCCGATCAACTTTTTCTTCTCCGCATCCACGACTTGGCCAGTCACGGCAGCGCCGCTGGCGATGATTACGGCGTCGCCCATCAGCACGTCTTTGGCAGCCTTGAAGTGGAGCGGCTGGCCCGGCTTCGGGTCGTCGGGAACGTCCTCGACTAGCGTAATGGGGAACGGAATGCCATCGAGGACCTGGACCGCGCGGCCCATGTCCACCGGCGCAATGGGGGCGGCTGGGGGTGGGGCGGGGGTTGCCGGGTGTTCGACCGCCGGCGCCGTGACGAGGGGAGCGGCGGCCTGCGCGGCCGGCTGCGGGGCTGCCGGTCTGGGCGCCTCGGGCTTGGGCTTGGCAGCGGCGACGACCGGGCGGTGCATTGCCTCAATCACCGCTCCGGGCACTCCAGCCTGGGTGAGCTTGATGATGGCGGCGGTGGATAGGTCGAATTTATTCGGGTGAGAATGGACGTGGTCGAGGATGACGGCAGTGGGCACTTTGGCCGCGACCAAATCGAGCACGTCCTGATTGGTCAGGACGATGTTCCCGGCCATGGCGGGAACCGGCGGGGTGGTCTCGGGCGGGGGTACGACCGGCGGGGGCGCAGGGGTGACGGCGACGGGCGCCGGTGCAGTCGGCGCGGCAACCGGGTGAGGCGCGGGGCGAAGGTGCGCCATCCACCACCAGGCGCCGCCGGCTAGCCCGCCGAGGATCAGTGCCGCTGGCACTGCTACGGCCCAGAGCGGCACGCGCTTCTTTTTAGTCGGCGGCGGAAGCGGCTTCAACACGGCCGACAGTGCGCCGGAGTCCAACTTCTGCTTGATGGAGATCAGCTCCGTCTGGACGTCTTTCATGGATTGCCAGCGCTCTTCGGGGTCCTTGCGGAGAGCGCGGTAAATCACCTGCTCCAGTTCAGGTGGGACGTTGGCGACGATCTCGGCGATGGGGCGGGCTTCGTCGCGCAGGATTGCCGAAAGCGTGGAAATGGCCGAATCGGAGGCAAACGCCTTCGAACCGGTGACCATTTCGTAGAGCACCAGGCCGAAGGAGAAGATATCGGAGCGCTGATCCACGCGTTTGGACTGGGCCTGCTCGGGCGACATGTAGCTCACGGTGCCAAGAATAGATCCCTGGGTGGTCAGGGAGGCTGCCAGCACGCTCTGCGTTTCGTCGGAGCCGAACGCCGCGGTGGCGACGCCGCCGGACGTTGCACCGGAAGCCAGGGCCTGGCGGGCTCCG
>JBEKYD010000513.1:0-2561 GCA_049511335.1 Bryobacteraceae bacterium
CCTCTCAGGTAATCACGAATGAAATCGTTTTGAGCTGCTTTCCTTGCAAGTATATGAAAACTAGCTGGTTCTCGAAGCTGAGAAAAATTTAACGGGACAGGTGTGGGTCTGTCCCACCAGGGAAACTGAATACTTAACTTGGCGTCTTGAAAAGCATGGCTGCGCGAACGAGCGCGGGGGCCCACTGCGGCGACCCGGTGGCGTGCAGGTGCGTGTAGCCGGCCCACACGTTGCCGGCGATTACCCCATCGCGGGCCTGGTAGCATCCCGCACCGCGCTCGACTGCGCAGGCTGTCTCGGGCCGGTCACCCTTGGCAATGCGCGAATAGTGGAACTCGTGGCCGCGGAGCTCGGTCCCCTGCGGCAAGAAGGGGTTGGGGCGGTCCACGCGCAGGGTGGTGTAGCCGTGGCCTTGCGGCCTGGATAGCACTTCCACCTCGAACGGCAACACGCCGGCCATGGCCCAGCGGCCGCCCCGCCATCGGATGGCGCGCGAGAGCGCCATTAATCCGCCGCATTCGGCCCACACCGGCATGCCGGCGGCCGCGGCGGCGCGAAGGCTGCCGAGAAATTCGGTGTTGGCGGACAGCGCGGCTGCGTGCGTCTCGGGGAATCCGCCGCCGATGTAAAGGGCGTCGAGGCCGCCAGGCAGGGGATTCGGAACGAGCGACGACACCGGCACCAACTCCGCGCCCGCCGCTTCCAGCGCTTCCAAGTTCTCCGGGTAATAGAAGCTGAAGGCCCGATCGCTCACGTACCCGATGCGGACGGCGGCAAGCGCTCGGCCGGCCGGACTGAGAGCGGGTCCGCAGGCCAGGGGGTCTGCCCCACGAGCGATGCGTAGGATGGCTTCCAAGTCGAGGCCGCCTTCGCCGAAGCGCACGATCTCGCGGCCGCGCTGCTCAATGCCAGGGCACTCGAGCGGCGTGACCAGGCCCAGGTGTCGCCCTGGCAGCAAATCCGGCCCGGCCTTGGGCAGCGCGCCTACCACTGGAATGCTGCAGACCTCTTCGATGGCCTCCCGCAGAATCGCCCGGTGCCGTTCCCCCGCCACGCGATTGAGGATCACGCCGGCGATGCGCAACTCCGGGTCCATCATGCGGCACCCGAGCACCGCCGCCGCAGCCGTGCGCGTGACCTTGGTCGCGTCGATTACCAGAACGACCGGCGCCGCCAGGGTGCGGGCCAGAGCCGCGGTACTGTGGGTGCCGCGGGCGTCCACGCCGTCGTGAAGGCCGCGGTTGCCCTCGATGAGATTCAACCCTTCGGATTCGGCGTGGCGCGCGAAAGAGTTGGCGGCGCCATCGAAGCCCATCAGGAAAGTGTCCAGGTTGCGCGCCGGGTGTCCACAAGCCCAACCGAGCCAGGCGGGGTCGATGTAATCGGGACCTTTCTTAAAAGCGCGGACGCGGATGCCCGCGCGGCGGGCCAGCAGAATCGTGGCCAGCGAAAGCAGCGTTTTTCCGGAATCGCCGGAAAGACCGGCAATGACGAGGCGGGGAGTACGGTCACGCATCGGGCGACCGGCTCCTAAGCAGGTGTGAAGAGGTATGGCCGCAGATGAACGCCGATGAACGCCGATAAAAACAGTGAGTTAGCGGCGGTAGTTGGCGGTTCGGATTCAGCGGCAACCGCTCCCTCACGGTCGCGGCTGTGACTCGAGGCTGTTGCGGAGGTTCGAGAATTACGAGATTAAGATTGCACTCGAGAGGCGTTAGACGCTGGCAAGATCTGCATGCCGACAGATGTTCCCGGGGAGAAGAGCGGGACGGGCGCATCCCGCGCAGACCTGGAGGTCCGCCCCACAACTTATTGCGGAAGCTGGATATACGAGCCGCCCAAATAGCTGTAGATGCAACGGCCGGAATCGATCAGGATCCGGATGGCTTGGCGGCAATCGTCCTTGTCGCAGCCATCGGCGCCGTGACGGGCAATCATGGCCTTGGTCAGGTCGCCCGCCTTCAGGTTTCGCTTGCCGGCGCACTCCGCGACCAGGGCAAACATTTCGTCGGCGAGCGTTTCAATCGGTACGGTCGAGATAGGCACCTCCGCGAGGAGTTTTAGGCGCTTTCATACAGGCGAGTCAGAACGAACTCGCGATGTCCCAGTACTTCGGCATTGGTGAGGCGGCCGTTGGCGGTGGCAAACATGCATTCGAGGAGCCGGTCGCCTGCCTGGTCCATGTTGATTTCCCGCCGCAGCAGGCCGGTCACGTCCAGGTCGATATGTTCCTTCATGGTGCGCACGGTGCGCGGGTTGCCGCAGAGCTTGATCACCGGCAGGATGGGATTGCCGACCACGTTGCACTGGCCGGTCGGGAAAAAGTGCACCACAAAGCCGGCCGCCGCGCAGAGAGTCACCATTTCGGCCGCCGCGGACGAAGAATCCATGAACCAGAGCCCCGGACCGGTGGGAACCTCGGCCTTATCGAGCACGCCGTCCACCAGGCACTTCTTGCCGATTTTCTCGATGTTGCCGAGGGCCTTCTCCTCGATGGTGGTGAGGCCGCCCGCAATGTTGCCCTTGGTGGGCTGGGAGTCGGAAAGATCGTTGGTCTTGTG
>JBEKYD010000514.1:0-2553 GCA_049511335.1 Bryobacteraceae bacterium
AACTCCTTGCCATGAAATATAGCCGTCAACGCCGGATTGCGCCATCCTTAGGTGTTTTCGGGGGGAGGAGGGGGTTGGGTTGAGTACATTTTGAGCGGACTTCGGCATCGATGTCGAACTCGAGGTAGGTCGTGCCCGCGCGCCATGCTCTGGCCGTATAAGGCGCTGCTGCTGAACAATCTGGGGTGAGTGTACTATATGGCGGGCCGGTATGACGAGCGCTAACGTGCCGTGGCGGCGGGTCCGAAGCGGGAGGTGGCGGATCTGAATGTGGCGGAGCTGTACATGAAGATGAGGCGGCAAGCGGGGGCGAAGCGCATTGGGAACGATATGTGGGCATCTCGGAGAGTAGCCCCGAACTAGCGCGCCACCTTCAGTTCGTGTTCCAGGCTTAAATCGCAGTTCGGGTCGCTTTCGTGGTCCGTTTTCCCGGCCAGAAAACTCTCAGTTTACGCCGGTAGATTTCTCGCTGGCGGCTCGCTGCATGATCTCATCCCAACACAGGGCGGCGGCGTGGTCCTTGCCGCGGATGGCGTGCGAGTAAATGTCGGCGGTCGTGCGCACGGAGGAGTGGCCGAGGCGCTCAGAGACGGTCGCGAGGTCCACGCCGTTGGCCAGCAGGAGGCTCGCGTGGCTGTGCCGCAGGACGTGGAGCGAGGCGCCTTTGGGCAGTCCCAGGCGGCGGCACAAGCGCGAAACCGTTGACGTCACCGAATTCGGCATCAGCGGTGACCCATCCGGGTTGGCGAAGATCAAATCCAGATCGCTGCGATACGCTGCGCCGAACTGGCGGCGGAATTCATCCTGACGCAACCGATGTGCCTCAAGGCAAGCCACCAGGGACGGCGGCATCTCCACCTTTCGAGGCTCCTCCGTCTTGGTCCCTTTGAACACCAAGCCTTGCTTCGTTTGGCAGAGCGACCGATCGATGAAGATGTCCATGCCCTTGATATCGGACCATCGGAGCGCTAGCACCTCGCCACGCCGGGCACCGGTCGCGGTCGACATCTCCAGCATTACCGGCAAGCACCATGGGCCGCGGGCACATTGGATCAAACGGTCCTGCTCGGCGGGGAGCAGTGCCATACCGATGCGCTTCTTCACCCTGGGGAGATCGCTGTGGGTGACGGGATTGGCCGTGACCAGCCCCCACTTGATGGCGCGCGCAAAGGCTGAAGACACCAGGCCAGCAATATTCCTGACCGTCTTCGGCTTCATCGCGCGTGGCGCTTTCGTTTTGCGCGAGTGCCCGCCGCACTTTAGCAGGCGCGCCCACTCGCGACTGAGGTGCAGGGGAGTGATCTCCGTCATGTTCATCGCGAGCAATTCCGGTGCGAGGTACTCTATCATCCTGTGGTACCCCTCGACGGTGGTAGGCGACAGTTTCTCCCCGGCGTGTTGCTTCATGAACTCGGCAAGGAGCATCGCCAGAGTCGTCGGCAGAGCCGCGGCGACGCCGGCGGCGCCGGCTTTTCTCAATTCGAGTTTCTTCTGTTCCTCGCCGCGGCGCACCACTTCGGCGGCCACAGCCTCCTGCTTGGTCGCGAAACCGAACTCCCTGATCGGGGCCGCGTTGCGCGTCGCTCCTGGCGGTTGGAACTTGTAGAACCAAACGGTCTTTCCGGACGTGTTTCTGCGTTTGTAGACCGGCATTCAGTTCACACCGTTACCTCAAAGTTCGGGTGGAGTCCAGTGCCGATCGGCTCGCTTGTCCGCGTGCCACAGGTCTTCTCCCAGGCCTCGAAGGCTGCCCGCGTCACAATCCACCGACGCCCGAGACGGACGCCGGGCAGGAGCCCTTGCTCCAGCATCGCGTAGACCGCCAGGCGGCCGATGGAGAGCCGGCGCGCAATTTCCTCGACCGTCATCCTTGCCCGGGGATTCATGGCCGGCCCACCTCGTCTTCCATCTGGCGGGTGTTGCGGTGCAGGGCGTGATTGGAATTCGATTGAAGTTTCGGGCGGTTTCGCATGGTCGTGTCTTTTCGACACCCACAACGATGTCCGCCTTGCGGTCGATGCGCTGTCTGGTGGATTGCTGGATACTATATACGCAAAAACTCGCCGAAGTGTCCGGGGCGCAAGCGGGATTCTTCAGAACGTACTGTCGGTGGGGGGCGTCCGCGGTGAGAGCCAAAGCCGCAAGGCGAGGCCCGAGGTTCGCCAGGTATCGTACCACCCCGGTGCTGCGGCACCCCCAGCAATCGTCGAACGGCACTTACGCAGGCTGACAAAGATTCCAGCGTGCGAAGCGCGGCGCCAGCTTTGACGCCAACTGCGGGGCGAGTCGGCCGCGCGGGGCTGATTGGCGGCGGGCAGGAATCTCGTCGTTCTGGCGGAGAAAATTGGCTGCCGGGTGACGCGCACCGCGGATGATAACGTGGAGGCGAGACGCATGACGCGCGCGGAAATAATCGCGGGGGTTGAAAAACGGGCTCTGAGTGAGAATCCGACGGATGGGCCATTTTAGGCTGCTTTCTTGACCGTGTGAACCGCGATGAATTCGACGTTGGTCACGGCCATCCGCTTGGCCTTCAGTAGCAGGTAGCGGAGG
>JBEKYD010000515.1:0-2518 GCA_049511335.1 Bryobacteraceae bacterium
TTTGTTTACTGCGCTGGAAGATATAGAATAGGTCCTGCACTCACCATCTTGGAGGAGGAACAATGTCGAAACTATTTCACACAGTTGCCATAGCCGCTATGGCGTTAGCACTGCCGCTGGCCGCTTCGGCGCAAACCAACCTGAACCTGGACACCGGCGCCACCGGCTCATCGGGATCTGGGGATATCACTTTCAGCCAAAGCAGCATCGCCCCCGTGGGCAAAGCCATGCTGTCCGACCTCACCACGGCGTACGGCACCGAGTTCAGCACCTTTGCCTCGAGCGGTGTTTTGTACACCATCCTCACGTCGTCAACAACAATCTACTCGACGACGCCGATCGGCGGCAGCAGCCTGGTGGTCAACGAAGTTTTCGCGGTGCAGACCAACGGCGGGAATTACGCTGGGGTCCTGGTCCAGGCCGTCAGCAGCGGCTCGATCACCTTGCAGTACGTCACCTACAGCCCCTCGGGGACGAAGATCCAGGTAGGAACCGTGACCTTGGGCGGGCCTGCCGCGCCGTCAATCACCCTGGTGCAGAACAACTACAGCTTCATTCTGCCCCAGGCGCCGAACTACGGCATCGCGCCGGGCACGCTGATCCTCATCCAGGGCACAGGATTGACGACGCCGGGGAGCCATGCCGTTCTGCCGACTCCCCCCGCGACCCTTCCGACCATTCTGAACGGCTCCAAGGTCACAGTCAGCGTGGGCAACACGACCGTGAACCCGGCGTTTTATTATGCGTGCGATGGGCAAATCTGCAACCCGACTACCCAGCTTGACTTGCTTGCCGTGGTCCTTCCGTCCACAACGCCGGTAGGAACGGGCACGATCACGGTGACATACACCGATTCGAGCGGCACGGCGCTGACCAGCACACCGCTGCCGATCACGATAGTGGCGAGCGCCTTTGGTTTCGATTTCTACGATGGCGTGCTGGCCGGAATCACCGACAATATTGTGAATAGTCCGCGACCCGGCCACCTGATCACTGCGAATTATTCGGCGCAGCTTGGTGAAACGGTCACCTTCTGGGGCGCAGGCGATGGCGCCGATCCGAATGACACCGACGTGAGCCCGCCTACTCACTTCGATAACTTGAGCGGCATCACGGCGCTATATATCGGCGGCGTTCAAGTGCCCTCATCCAACATCACGTATCAAGGGAGGTCGGGGTATCAGGGGGTCGATCAAATCAACGTCACCATCCCGGAAAACGCCCCCACTGGCTGCGCGGTTTCGGTAGTAGCAGTGAGCGGGACCGGCAGCAGTGCGCTGGTGAGCAATATGGTGACGATGCCGATTGCTACGACCGACGGACCCTGCACCGACTCGCTCACGTTCGTGGACCCGGCTTTGGCTGCGACCCTGGCGGGCAAGACCACAGTGAAGTTTGGCTTCCTCCTGATTGACCAAAGTACAAATACCTCGGGTATCGTCACGGATGACGCAGGCGGGTATTTTGAAAGCATCGCCGGTTACCTGGTGGGCGGATACCAGAGCAATTCCCAGCCATCGCTGGGAAGCTGCGTGGTCACACAGAGCCTCTCGTTGGCTGCGTTCAACGCGAGCAATCCATTCGACCTGAACGGGATCGATGTCGGGCCGATATCCGTTACGGGGCCCGGCGGGACTTCGCAAGCGCTAACCGCATCTTCGGTCTTGCCGGGCTTTTACGGCGCCCAACTCCCATCGGGGTTCGTTCCCACGACAGGCGGCAACTTCACATTTAACGGCACCGGCGGAAACGGTGTTGCGGCTTTCGGTGCTCCGCTGGATTTCCCCAACCCACTGGTATGGACCAATTCGGCCTCGGACGGGACGATCAGCCGCGCACAGGGGGTGACTGTCGACTGGACGGGTGGCGTCAACGGCACTTACGCTCAAATCACAGGCAATTCGTCTTCCTCGGAGTTGTACGCCAGCTTTACCTGCGATGCTCCAGCGGGCGCTCACACGTTCACGGTTCCCCCGCCCGTTTTGCTGGCGTTACCGGCTGGCACCGGGTATCTGACGGTGAGCAATTACACAACCCCGGCACCCTTCACGGCGACAGGGCTGGATTTCGCATTCACGATTGGGTTCGCGTCGACGCAAATCGACGCAACCTACAACTGAGCGGCTGGTTCCTGAATGACTGAGCCAACCGCTCCCTCTGGTCGCGGCTCCTATGCGTTCCCAGCCGCGACCGTCAGGAGCGGTTGCCCGCGTCAATTCCAATAGCTCCGGTCCAGGCTGCGGTATTGCACGGCTTCGGCGATGTGTTTGGCGCTGACGGTGGGGGATTCGGCGAGGTCGGCGACGGTGCGGGCGACCTTGAGGATGCGGTCGTGCGCGCGGGCGGAGAAATTCATCCGGCGGACGGCCATTTCGAGCGTGCGCTCGCCGGCCTCGTCAAGCGCGCATAACTTGCGAATCAGGGGCGCCGGCATCTCGGAATTGTAAAAACCGCGCGCCTGCTGGAGAGCTCGTGCCTGCTCGACGCGAGCGCGGATGTGGGCGGAGGACTCGGTGGG
>JBEKYD010000516.1:0-2862 GCA_049511335.1 Bryobacteraceae bacterium
GGCACGCCGAGCCGCTTGCCTTCGATATCCCAAAGAGCAATATCCACGGCGGACAAAGCCGACATTGCCGCCGGGCCATTGCGCCATCGCGACAGAAGATAGTAGTTGCGGTTCCAATGCTGCTCGGGGCCGCTCGGGTCGCGGCCCACCATGCTCTCTTCGAGCCACCGCAGTGCCGCTTCCGTCAGTTCCGACCGCCCCTCCAGAGTGGCTTCTCCGAGACCCGTCACGCCCGCATCCGTGTGCACTTCCAAAAACACCAGGTCGCGCCAGCGTACGCTCACCTTGTGGATGGTGAAGCCGGTAATCTTGATGCGGGACAACGCGTTGGCTTTGGCCGCGAAAGCGGAAGCGAGCGGCACCGCTCCATACGCGATGCTCGCCAGCCATTGACGCCGGTCCAGTCCGCCGCGGCGCCGCGGGGCAGTTTTCGGTGACATAACTCAGCCTCCGATATTGTAGCGCCAGGCGTCTTATCCGTCACCGTTTGAGGTGGTTTTGTCGGACCGCAACCCACGCATGCGGGTCTCGCAGTCTAGGACATATGTCCTATAAGCACCCTGGATAGACGAAAAAGCCCCGGCGGAGGGCATCCGCCGGGGCCGAGAAAGAATCGATCCGAGTTGCTTGTCTACTTCGCCATCGCTTTTCCGATGTTGATCAGGTTGTCGGCGATCACGCCGAGCCCGACCCAGCGCTTCATGCCCGCCGGTTTTCTGTAGAGCGATCTTCTCAGCCCGTGCCTTCTCTTCAGCACGCTGATTCTTCCTTCCGAGCCGGTCCTCCACTTCTGTCCCCTTTTGAACCAGCGCTGCTTCTGATATTTCCGCCGCGCCGCACTCTTGGTAGAGCGATTCGGAACCGATACCCGTTTGACACCCATCTGCTCGGCAGCGGTCACGTTCTTGGCTGAGTAGAACCCTGCATCGGCCACCGCCAGGTCGGGAGTGCGGCCCATCCGCTCCCGATGCGCTTCGATCGAGGGAATCAGTAAGTCGCTGTCGCTGGGTTTCTGGTCGTAGACGTCGAAATCGATCACGATCTGGTTCTCGGCCTCCTGGATTTTGACCGTCTTGCCGAACTCGGTCGGCTTGCTCGCCTTGCCCTTGCGAATCACTTCCGTGGAATCCTCGAAGACGCTCAACACCTTGCCTTCCACATGGGTATCGCCGCCAAAGATTCGCGCTTTGGTCTGATGGACGACTTTCTTGACGGTCACCATCATCTGGTCGATCTCGCGCTTGAGACCTTCCAGTGCAGCCTGCTGGAGCACATCGGAAGAGCGCTTGACGCCGCTGGCGATCTCGGAAGAAAAGCGTCTGGCCTGTCCCATGACCCGGCCCGTGAGCCCCAGCAACTTGCGGTAGAGCGGTGGAACCTTTTGCTTGAGTTTGTCACCCTTCGCCCGGCTGGCACGCGCGATCTCCGCCACGCGGCGTTGCACGCTGCGCATGCGATTCCGCAGTTTCGCTCCCGCGGCGCCGGCAATCGCCGTCACCTTCTTCATCAACCGCGTCAGTACGCGATCGCCGTCGCCCAGCAGGCTGCTGTCGGTCGGATAGTGGATATTGGTTTCCACCACCGTGGTATCCACTCTCATCTTGCGGCCCTGCACCACCTTGTTCTCCACCGCCAGTTCCACCATGCGCCGATGAATCTGCTCGACCACTTCCGGGCCCAATGCCTGTGCCTGGCGGCCGAGCGTCTTGGCGTCGGGGACCTTGCCCGAGCCGACGCGGGTAAACTCCCGGTACAAGAGGTTGGGGCGCACTTCGCGCTCCAGATCTTCGAAGCTCCAGTTGCGAATATGTTTGAGCAGCATCATGCGCAGGACGATTTCCGCCGCCACGCCTCGCCGGCCGCGCGTGCGGCTCTTGGGGCGTCGTTTCACCAGAGCCTCGTAAACCGCGCTGACCAGCTTTTCATCTTCCAGAACCAGGTCGGCCTGGCGCATCCAGGGTTCCCAGAGACTGGCGGTTTCCTCCTCGATGAGTCCTTCGCCGAAGCTGCGCTGGCGGGGACGGCGGAGATCGATCATCGGGGCCTCCGCGCCTTGGTTTCGGCCTTCCGAACTTTTGCCGGGGACCTTGGATCTCCTAATTTTGAAAGCATTGTCGCTTGGGCCACGCCACGGGCTTGGCATCTCCGGGCGCATCGAGCAGGCCACCGGCGGCACGTTCCAGGTCAAGCCGGGGTCTCTGTTTCCCGCTCTGCACCGAATGCAGGAGCAGGGGTGGCTATTGTCGGAGTGGGGCGCGTCGGAGCATGGCCGCCGCGCCAAGTACTACCGCATCACGAAGGCTGGGTTTCGGCAGCTGGAAACAGAAAAAGAGCGGTGGGGCCGGGTTGCCATGGGTATGACCAGCGCGCTGGAAGCGCAATGATGAAACACCGATGCTCAGGATAACGAAACTCCTAAGCCTGGCGCACAACCTGGTTCATCGCGGGAGCGTGGACCGCGATCTCGACAACGAGATTCGATCCTGCCTCGAGATGTTGACGGATCAGAAACGGGAGCAGGGCCTGACCGCTGACGAGGCTTGGCGCACCGCACGAATCGAACTGGGAGGAGTGGAGCAAGTGAAGGAGCAAGTCCGCGATGTTCGAGCGGGAGTCTGGATGGACAACTTGGTTCAGGACCTGCGCTACGGGGCCCGCCTGCTGCGCCGTAGTCCGGGGTTCGCCGTGGTCACGGTGGTCACCCTTGCCCTCGGCATCGGTGCCAATACGGCATTGTTCAGCCTAGCGGGAGTTTACTGCCAACTCCAGATTCGTAGCCCGCACCTCCGGATAACCTACTGAAAAGTCACCACTTGTCACCGCTCTTGCGGTTCACTTGTTGTATTACCCTATTTGAGGCCT
>JBEKYD010000517.1:0-4389 GCA_049511335.1 Bryobacteraceae bacterium
TGTCGGTGGCGGCGAAAAAGGGTACCAATTTGGCGGGCGAAAAGGAGCCAGTGGTGGGGTTACGCTCTGGCCTGCGCCGGGCGCAGAAATGGGGAAGCGGCGACTGCTTTCTTCTCTCAAGCCGGATTGTCCACCCCTTTGGCCAGAGGGGTGCGATAAGTCTTGCCGGTGACCTTGAGAATGATCGCCCCTTCGACCAGCCGATCGAGGAAAGCCATCGCCAGCGGGCCATCGGCCATGTAGTCTCCCCATTTGTCGAAGTCGACGTTGGTCACCAGGGCGGTGGAGCGCTTCTGGTTGCGTGAAGCGATGATCTTGTAGAGCAAGTGGGCCGCCTGTGGACACTCGGTTCGTTCGATGCGGTCGAACCCGAACTCATCGATAATTAATAAGTCCGGACGCGCGTAGTAGCGCAGACGCGTGGGAAGGGTTTTGTCGGCGAGCGAAGCGGTGAGGTCGGAGAGTAGCTCGGCCGAAGTGCGGTAGAGAACGCGGTAGCCCTGGACGCAGACCTTCTGTCCCAGGGCCTGGATGATGTGACTCTTTCCAATTCCACTCCAGCCCACCATGATCAGGTTATTGCGGCGCCGGATGAAATCGCCGGTGGCCAGTTCTTCGATCTGCACGCGGTCGAAGGCCTTGGGATTGAACTGCCAGTTGAAGCCTTCCAGGGTTTTGCTGTCCGCAAAGTGAGCCTCCCGAATGCGCCGCGCGACTCTGCGTTCACGGCGCGCGTCGGCCTGCGTCCCCAGCAGCAGGTCGAGGAAGTCCAGATGAGAGAGACTCTCTTTCTCCGCCCTGGACAACAACTCGTCCAGCGATGCGCCTTCCAGCGGAATCCCCAGCGTGGCGCAATGACTCAAACACCGGTCACGCAGAGGGGTCGTCGTCTTCGTCTTTGTCGGTTTCATCGGGGATCGCCGTCTCTTCCAATAGCGACTGATACTCCGTAGTGGGGCGAGTGGATACGGGAGACTGGCGGAGGATCTCGTCGAGTTGTTCCTGCGCGTCGGCCTGCAGGGATTCCCATCCGGATCGGGGGCGAGCCTGCGCCGCCAGGATTCGTTCCACCGCGGACCAGGAGAAGGCGCGGTAACGGACGGCGCGCTCCAGCGCGCGCGCCAGATCCTCGCGGTGATACGTGGCCAGCAAGCCCAGCACGCGTGCGGCTTCATCCTTGCCACAGCGTCTGGTGCGGACCAGTTCGTCGAGGAACAGGACTCCCTCCGATCCGAACTCCGCGAAACGCTGTTTCAGTAACTCGTACTTGTGATGGTGATCGCGTCCGGGCGCATGTTCGGGAAGACTGTGCTTCTCTCCGGTGGTTCCGGAAGGGTATAACTCATGGCGAGCGATCTCCTTCACGTCGGGGCCGTAGACGATCAGTTCCTTCTCGGTGATGCGCACCGGCAGCAGTTCTCCAATCCGCTGCCAGGGCACGGAGTAGAAGTTCTGCAGGTAGGCCACGTGCCCTTCACTGTTCACCGTGCGGTAGAAGACCTGGGCGGTGTCGTAGGCTCGCGCGGGCAAACTCAGCAGGTGCGGTTTCTCTTCCTGGTACAGATCGATGGGCCGGCGCTTGGTTTCCCGGTGCACGTGCACATCGGCGGTATTGGCAAGCCAATGCGCCGCGGTTTCGTTCAGATGCTCCAGCGAAGTGAACGTGCGGCCGTTGAGTAGGTTGGTTTCGAGATAGGCAAACGGCCTCTCCACCTTACCTTTGGTTTGCGGACGCTGGGGGCGGCAGGCCCAGGGTTGATAGCCGTAGTGCGTGGCGAAGGATAGAAACCGGGTGTTGTAAATCGGCTGGTCGCCGTCATAGCCAGTTACCACGACCTTCATGTTGTCGTAAAGACAGGTGGCTGCCAGACCATCGAAATACTCGAAGGCACGCACGTGTTCCCGGATGGTGGTGGCAAAGTCCTGCGTCTTCACAAACCGCACGTACTGGCGGCGGGAGTAAGCCAGAATGTAACTGAAAGCATGCACGCGGCGCCGGCCTTCCGCGGTGAAAGAGATATCGTATGGCGAGTAATCCATTTGTCCCTGCACTCCTGGACCCGTCTCGAATCGCCGCACGGGCGGTTTCGGCGCGTGCGGGCGGAGGGTGCGCAGCCGATCGCGCACGATCGTGTAGCGGCCTTGGAACCCCAGCCGGCACAGCTCCTCATGCAGGCGAACCGCCGTCAGGTTCGGATAGCGCTCCAGCAGTTGTGCGATGTGGTCGGCAAAAGGATCCAATAGGCTTGGCCGCTGCGGGCTCTCCACTTCCACCGCGCCAGTCCGGTGTTGTTCGTGATCCGCCAGCACGCGAGCCACACTCCTGCGGGCGATCCCCAGCAGTTTTGCGATGCGGCGCTGCGAGGCGCCGCCGTAGTGCAAACGGACGATCTCGTTGCGTGTGGATTCCCTCATGCGTGCTCCAGCTCGCCGACGAAGTCCTGACTCAGCGCCGCCACCGATCCGGCATCGCGTGCCAGCCTTTGGAAACGGGGCGACAAGATCACGCGGTCCTCCGGCGTCAATCCGGTGCGGCCATGGTGCGCCAGCCACACCTCCATGCGCCCCAGCACATCCAGCAGCAGCCCGACGCGCTTCCACGCGTGGTTTCCGGCTTCGCTCAGCCGCGGGTCGCGCACCGCCGGGAGCGCTCCCTCGGCCTGCGAGAGCGCTTCGCGAGGATGCGCGAGGAGATACTCCTGCTGGCGACGTTCGGCACATCGCAGCCACAGGTCCACCACGCCGCCCAGTTCCGCGCTCGACAGTGCCTCGCGTCGGGTCGCCTCCAACACTTCCGCCTGGTTGCCCTCCGGCAACCGTACGATCTGCCGCGCCGCGGTGGGTGTCAACAAACCCACGCGCAGCTCGTCGCGAGCCTTGGGCCCCAACCGCTCGATCAGCGCCAGCCGGCGGCACACCCAACTCTTGTGCCGTCCCAATAACTCCGCCACCTCCACCTGGCTCAATCCGTCTTCTCGCACCAGCGCTTGGATGATCCAGGCTTCTTCCAGTTCCCGCGTGCGGCCTCCGGCGCGATTCAGCCCGTAGATGGCCGCCTTCGCCGTGCGCTCATCGGCCTCCATGAGCCGGGCCGACAGATGCGGCATCTGCGCCAGACCGCGCGCGGCGCCCAAGCGTTTGAAACCATCGATCAGCTCGTATCGCTCCTGGCGACGGCACACGACCACCGGCGACAACTGCCCACACGTTCCGCCTCCGGCAGGTGCAAGCGATAGCGTCCGTAGTGTTCGCCGATCTCCTCCCACTTCAGATGCAGCAGATTGTCATCGGCCCAGCGCAGCACTCGCGTCCCCTTCCTTGCGGGACAGGCTGAATGTACGCGAAGGTCAGCCAGTGGATCAATATGTCTGGATTAACTGCCCGCGCCGTTCCCGCCGCCTCGACCCATCGCCGCATGCGGGACGCTGCTCACCCGGCGCGTGTCTGTTGCCAGTGCCGCTCGCGCTCCCAGACGCGCTCCATCGCACGCCGGCACGCGTGCGAGCAGAACCGCTGCCGCGGCGATCGCCGCCGGCGCACGAACCCCTCGTAGCAGCCAGGCCGGTCACAACAGGCGTCGAAAAAAAATCTTAGTGATTACCCTCGCGGCCTCTCCAACGGCTTCGCCTGCCGGTGGTTTTCGGTTCCGGACGCGCTCTCGGTAGCGCCGGCTTTGCCCGTTCCGTTTCCGTTTCCCTGAAGCCGTGTCTCGGTATCTCTCCTGGGCCTTCCACTGCGACCATGCCCGCGCCGCCCTCCGGCACTGCCCGCTGCAATAGCGCTGGCGTGCGTGGCGCGGACGAAAGCGCCGCTCACATCCTTTGAGCAGACATCGCCTGGTCCGGGGCCGGCGCGCCAGCCGTTTCCGCCCGCTGCCCGCTTGATTTTCGGGATGGCTTGTAGGACTCTCGGGAGGGCCCATGGGAGGTCATTGCTCCCAGAAGCTCTGCCCTGGAGGGGAATCGCAATCCCCTCCGGGGCGCAGCCGATCTTCGCATCAATACGAGATCCACAACTCTACCGCAAAGATCGGATGCCCGCGGGCTCGTTTTCCCGGGCCATCTCTTCCACCGTCGGTGGCTCGGGGCCGGAGGTACAATGCCCTTGCCAGGCGAAACGGAGGCAGGCTCTGCAGGGATGCAACCATTGCTGAGGGATAACCCGGCGGGCTCATCGAGACGATGACTGCGGAGCGCAGCGGTTCAGCCTCTGCGCTCTACCAAAAACCCATCGGATCGGTAGACCCCTATGCCTTAAAAATCCCCGCCCGAAGGGCGGAATGCCGATTCGCCCCACACGCCCCCATGTCGCCACTCACCGCCACCCAGCATTCGCGGTGTGGCGCTCTCTAGCCCGCCAAAATGGTTCCCTCCCCCGCCGCCGCTAACA
>JBEKYD010000518.1:0-11358 GCA_049511335.1 Bryobacteraceae bacterium
CGAAGGGCGGAATGCCGATTCGCCCCACACGCCCCCATGTCGCCACTCACCGCCACCCAGCATTCGCGGTGTGGCGCTCTCTAGCCCGCCAAAATGGTTCCCTCCCCCGCCGCCGCTAACAGGTGGCGCTTCTCCTGGTTTTCTGTTCGGGTGGTCTTCGATAGGGATGCTGTCGTAGCCGTAGCAACGGCCTCCAGTGTGAAGCCCGTTCTCCACGCATCCGATAAGGCCACGCCGGGTTTTCTGAGCGATGTCCTTCAGAGTATAAGAATCCCGCAGACCGTTCACGGTCATCAGCACGTCCGCTTGTTCGCTCTCAGTATCGATCCCTTGAGAAACGGCCACAACACGAATACCACGAAAGGTCATTTCGTCCGTGAAGCGCATCATCTCTCCAAGATTGCGGCATAGACGGCTGGTGTCGTCCACAAGCAGCACATCAAACGGACGTGGCGAGTGCTGTGCAACGGACAGCAACTTCACCCAACCCGGTCTGTCAGCACCCGCCCCCGAAAGCTCTCGGTCGGTGTAGATTTGCTCCTCTACCAAGCGCCAGCCCTGCTTTTCGGCGTACTCCCGGCACATTCTAAGTTGGTCATCAATGGACGCAGGACTCTGCCGATCACTAGAATATCGAGCGTATGCGGCGCAACGCAGGCTCATTGGACACGCTCCGTAATGGGGACGAGACCATTATCCTCTTCTCTACCGTTCGCTGCGAGGTACAGGCGTACCAATGCCGGAACGAGCACATTGTCCAGCCACGACTTCACAGCCGGATCAATTCTGCCCTTCTTGGCGGAAACCGCAGGTTCACATACCCGTTTGAACACAGCGCCGGGATATGTCCCGGCCTGTACTTCTGGAACACCACTTCTCATTTACGTTTTGGCAATTGCGAACAAGTTGAATGATGATTCGGCTCATAACTGCATCTCCTTCTATTGGCTCTTTGTTATTTTGCCCACTCTGCGTTCTTATTGAATGCGGGTAGGGCTGCAACCATTTCACCACGAAAGTGGGATCTGTCAAGTTTCTCGGATTAAAGCCACCAAACTAGCCGCCGCACTATCTCGACCTGACCATCTCGAAGTAAACAGAGATGCCCTCTAACCAGCATAGAATCAACACCTTCCGCTTGACCCCGCATCGCACTTCGCCTATGATTGAGAGTGAGCCGAAGAAGAGACCAAATGGCTGACCCAAAAGTACCCCAGCGCCACGCAGGCCGGGTCAAGGGACAACTATTCTGCGGCAACTGTCTCGAAGTGATCCCGACGCTGCCGGATCACAGCGTACAACTGTGTTTCTTCAGCCCGCCATACGCTAACCAGAGGATGGGCTATTATCCATCTGTCACTGAATCCAATTACCCGGCCTGGATGCTTACAGTCATGCGTGCGATCAAATCGAAGTTGACGAAAACCGGAGTAGTTGGTATAGTGATTCGCACCCACATCCGACATGGCGTCGAGTCGTCTTATGTGGAAGAGACAAGACGAGCACTCCGAAACGACGGCTGGAAGTTGTGCGAAGAAATTATATGGTACAAGTCGGATGTCTTCGCTGGCGGAAGCAGGGGCAGAGATCGGCGGGCGTGGGAATCCGTGCTGATCTACAGCCTCACGAACGCTCCGTATTTTAATACTACCGCCACCGGCACATATAGCACTAAGACAGAAAAGTCGCATAACGCCTTCAACCGCAGCATCAAACACTGGACCGTCACGCAGAACCGAACCCATAAATCAAGAATGACGGATGTGTGGGACGTTAAAGTCGGCAAGAACGAAAAGTACAACCCTCATTCGGCGCAATTCCCGGTGGCACTGGCAGAAATCGCAGTGCGTAAGTTCACAAGGCCGGGTGATCTCGTTTTTGATCCTTTTTGCGGTTTGGGCGCAACCTTAGTGGCGGCAAGAAATCTCGGACGAGCATGGTTTGGGATTGACATCACGCCAGACTTTGTCACCAAGGCAAAGAAGCGCCTACAAAGAAACCTCGATCCAGCGGGCCTCAAGCCGGAATTAAGGGGGGCAACGTCACGCCGCAACTATCTCCGCAAGGTACTGAAGCTGCCGAAGTCTCACTGTAGGCTGTTTGATGCGATTCTCCATCACGCCGACTACCGCTACGATTGGATCGACCTGTCGCTCACTGACGCAGCCAAGCTGACTGCCCTATCCAGGATGACGATTATTAGGGCAATGAAACGGCTGCAAGATGGCGGCTGGATCGACAGACGGGTACTGAGCCGGTCAATCGATAAAGCCAAAGTGAGGATTGCATCGTCTTTTTTTGAGTGGTAACAGTTTTTGGATTCTGTTACCACCCATCTGGCAAGAGTGGCGAAGCTCACGGTGACGAGTCGCCATCGCCAAATCGCAATGGGTTACTCCGACGCTGCCCGGACGTTTCGCATCATGATCTTCGTAAGCGTAGGCACCAGCAGATCGACAGCGTCCTCTTTGCTCAATTCCACAGTCGCAATCTCAGCGGCTTCTTGGTGGAACTTCTGAATTTCTTCGGCGTCCAGGACTGCGTAGCACCGCTCCAGAGTCTCGGCCTCTTCGGTCGTAATTGTCATGTCTTGGAATCTCATTTTGAACCCAGGTTTACACATTCAGTGCGGCCTGGATGTCCGCACGCTCAACTAGCGGGAGTTCGTGTTGCATATTGAATCGGATATTTCTGTGTATCGCTTTGCGAATCCAATCAGTGCGATTCATTTTCAAGGTGTGGCGAACCGTGTCTATGCGGTCTATCACGTCGGAATCGAGTCGTAAAATGATGGCACATCTCTTCGGTTGTTTCATTGCGTTTCTTGCCTCACATCTGGATTTGCAGATCGACCGAACGAATCCGTATGGCCGCATCGGTATAGCTGCTGAGATGTATTTAGACATCTGAGAGTGTGTGGTTTTATGGCTTCTATGTGTGAGTGAAGGGAGTTCCGAAACCGTTATCCATTGGGGACACATGTTGAGAAATTTCCTTTACAATCAAACGACCGGAAGGAACCGGAAGACGCCGAAGGCGTCCGAAGGACCATTCCAACAAGTTCCAAGGGATGTAAATCATGTCCCTTCGGGACAGCTTCGCTGTTTCTCTGAAGATCTAGTTTTTCAAAACCAACTTTTCCAAACCCTGTGTCTGATGAAAGGTGAATCAGTGTCAGGAGACAGAAATCCCTTGTCGAAAAGGATTTTTGTCGAAATCTGATGACGGAGCCACCAGCGCCTATCGACGCCCTGAATTGTTCGGCTCCCGGCTTAAGGTTTCGCTGCAAGTATCGCAGCCCTATCCATGACCCGGCTTTTAACGTCTTATCCAAACACGCTCGTGATGAATGATTGCCTGTTTCCAGGTTTCTTCGTCTCACAACGAAGTATCTTTCCTCATCAGGTGCAGCGGTGTAGATACCACTGCGGAGGCTTCCACTCCCTGCCTTATTACGCATCATTTTCTGCAACCCAACGCAAGGTGAATCGTTAGGAAAGGTCAACGTCCGGGCAGCGCCCTTGATCGACGTGGCTGTTTCCAACCATTTGAATACTGGCACAAACCGTATCCGCCGTGCTTTTCATCCACAGCCACACATGTTTGACACCAAGTCTTTCATGAAGTATGTAGACATCCTGCGATCTCGACGATTCGAGCCGGTAACCATGGGCGTTCTGTTGCCGCTGGCGACTATTTCCTGTGTGATTGTGCGGAACATCTATAATCCATTGTCCCTTAGATCTGGAGAATGTCAACCGACCCCGCCGACAGTCTTCATTTATGAAGTTGCATCCACACTTCGGGCAAGAGGAACCTCCCGCCGCATTTTTCGATCACGTTGCCCTCAACATCAAAGATGCTGCTCGTATCGAAGGTGTCGGAATATTGGTAGCGCAAAATCGCACCAAATCCGGCGTACTTTCCGCCCGTTCTTTTGTAGTGGCGTCGGATCATGTCCTGAACCTTTTCCAGTTTTGCCGACTTGGATAGGTGCTCGAAGTGTTCCGTCATCCAGAGGACCTTGACTTGCTTTTCGGCCACCGCCGTCAAGAACGAATGCGCCCCATCTTCTGTCACGATCCAAATGAACGGCTTGAATCGTGGCCGTTCACTTTCGTCGATTTCACGAATAGGTTCGCTATCAGGTATCATTTTCTCCCGTCCGAAAAACGATTACTTCCGTACACTCAAGCAGCGGCAGTTTTCCGCTTGCCTTTGCCGCCTGAAACGGGCTTCCCCGGAGAAACAGTTTCCGTACACGGTAGCGACTGGCGATACGAGTCCAATGCCGTCATCGCTGGAATGCAAAGTTGTTTGCCGATGGCCCGCCAGGATAACCCTTCTTCATCACGAAGACGAACAACTTCATCTCTGCGAAAAATACGTTTGGGTCTGCCGATGATTTTCCCCGAAGCTTGGGCCGCTTTGATGCCTGACAAAGTGCGCTCACGGATCATTTCTCTTTCAAATTCCGCAACGCTGGCAAGAATCTGGAGCAGGAGTCGGCTGGTGGGATTCTTTTCGTCCGTGTCCAGCGATTGGCTTGTGGCGATGAACCGGACGCCATAGCTGGAGAGTGCAGCCAATTGTTGATTCAAGTGGAGCACGGAACGTCCGAACCGATCAATCTTGTAAACCACGATGCAATCGAACTTGCGGCGGGCGGCGTCAGACATCAACCGATCTAAAGCTGGACGACTTGCCTTCGAGCCGGAAAATCCGGTGTCGATGTATTCGCCGCCGTTTTTCCAGTCACGGTGCGAAATGTATTCCCGAAGCTCACGCAACTGCATTTCGCAGTTTTGGTCGGTGGTGCTCACACGAGCGTAAAGAGCGCAGCGCATGTCGTTATCGTACAGGATTGTCGTACAATTGTCAAAAGCCAGCGATCTTGCGAGGACAAGGGAGCGGAGGGAAAAGACCTGTTCGCTTAACTGAAGGATCTGAAGGCGAAGCAAGTCATCACGCCCGATTTCTGTAAGTGGGCTGACAGTATACGGGTTCTGGGACGTGACGGCGCACATCCTGAATCGCACATCCTGAATACCCGGACGTTGGCTCGGAAGACGCCGAAGACGGGGTGAAACTGTTGCGAAAGATCGTTAAATGCGTTTACATCCTGCCGCATGAAACGGCCAAGAAAAAGCGGTGAGCTACTTATTAAACGACTCCATCAGAACCGAGTGCGCCAGTGCCAACAATTAGATTCAAGAGTACTTCATAAAGGTCGTCGCCATAAAGGACTTCAAGGTTGACAGTCTTGCGCATCTCACTCAGCAGTTTTTCCACGTCAGGTGCGAGTTCGTCGGCGAAGCTAACCAAAAGGCCAGCGTCAAGTTCATGCTTTTCAAACGCCTGCCTTAGCTGCGAAAGACCATAAGTCTCGCTTTCCACACCTTGATGGTACTTTACCTGAACACCTAACTTTGTAGTCAAGCCATAACCGAGTTCCTGTGTGGCGAGGAGGTCAGCGCCCTGTTCTTGAGAGCCGCCGTTATACGTTACAGTCATTCCGTCGTGTTCAAGTAATTTAAGGACAAGAAGCTCGGCGATTTTCCAGTCGATGATCTTGTGCAATTGCACCTTTAGCAGGCTCTTCAGTTCCGTCAGAATAATAAGCCAAATGTCATGCAGACGCTCAGGTAGCTCTTGGGCTGTACTAGTCGTTAGATCACTGGAAAGACTGTAGAGCCGATTTACAGTGTCGGCGTGTCGATAAGTGCGCTGAATTGCGTGGCGTTCTCTGGATAGCGCTGTTGCGAACGGAAGTTCCACAGCGGAGGCTCGGCGAAGATACACTTGCGGGCACTTGACAGGCAGGTAATGCCCAAAGTCCTTAATTTCCGTGTCGAGGGCGAAGTCATAGGTGCCAGTTACCTCGACTATTGTGAAATGTTGGCCGTCCGGTACATTCTTCACCACAACGATGTCCCTCGGTGCGATTTTATCGAGCATAGCGGCACAGTGACTCCAGGTAGCCGCCTCTTGTTCATCAAGTGGCCTCTTTTCTTCAAGCTTCGTCTTGAGCTTGCGCAGATCCAACCTCCCGTCGTACCCCCACCCTTGGCGCAACCGGCCAGCTTGCAACTCGCCATGGAAGTATGCAGCGTTAAGGCGGTCAATATTCCAAAACCAACATGACATGTGTCGTTCCCTTTCATGAGTTCCGGTAGGGTCGTCAGACCGTACCTCCCAAAGCTTAGGCTTGCGACACGGCAAAAGCAAGGTGTCGTCTTGCGGTGTTGCAACGGAAACCCGGAACGGACCTCAGTTCACGGGCGACCACGTATCGACAATGGACTCGGCGGCGGCGAGGTTTTGACCCGAACGGTGGGTGATCGAATTGTTTCAAGATTCGGCTCCGGTTAGGCGGTGGTTTTTGAAGGGCAAATGCACGAGTATGGCAAAATGTTTTTTGTTACACCCGGCAGGAGCACCAGTGGCGGTCGGCAGGCGAACGCTCGACGATTTTGCTACAGTAAAACTCCGAAATGAGCCTCCCCGGAAAAGTGTTATACACGCCACCCCTTCGTAGTTCGGGCCGGGGGCTTTTTCCCAAAGGTGTTTTCCCGCCAGTACCGGCAGGCTGACAGAATAATGAACCAGTTTTTCTGAACCCTGCGTTACAATCTCTACTTGAAGGATGCTTACCCCCACGTGGGCCTCCGTCATCGCATGATCGTCTTGGCATTCTGGATAGATCGGATTCTGTTAAAGAGCAGATAGAAGATGAAGAATTGTCCCAATTGCAAAATGAGTGTGGATGAGCACGCAGATCGCTGCCCGCACTGTACGTCGCAGTTGTACGACCGGATCAATTCCAACAAGATATTATTTTGGATTGCGGTTATCGTAACTGTGTGGATCTGTATCAAATGGGGTACTTAAACCATTCGTGCCTTTTCGAAGCGTTATCTGCACTGCTGTGTCGAGCCGGGAAACCTTAGCGAAGTTGGCATCGACTTCAACGATGAAGGTGGGCCAAATCGAGAAGGCGGTGCACAGGGAAGAGAAACTAGGCGTGTACAGCCCGGAACGGAGGCTGTTCGTCAGTAGATGGAGTAATTGGCGGCGAACCGCTATGTCCGATCAGACGATCACAAATACCCCGTCTGGCCGAGGTAGGGAGTGGACAGTTGCAGCAGCCTGAGTTCTCCGTCGCTAAGGCTTTCGAGATCCTGTTGCTTCCTGAAGGTGCAACTCTCGAAGAGGCGGAAGCTGCCTACCGCTTTCTGACCACCAAGTTCCATCCGGACCAATTCCAAAAACACGCCGGAATGCGAAGCCAAGCCGAAGAGCAACAGCGCAGGCTTAACGAGGCAATTCGCATCATCCGTCTGCATTTGAGTGCGTCGAAGGCGACAGAGGAGGATCGGCCTCGCCGGCCAAATCCGCCACCGCCGCCACCACGGCAGAATCCGCCACCGCCACCACGACAAGATCATCAGCCCACCTATAGCGCCAAGCCAGCCTTTAAGCCGAAGGTCAAGTTGTGGAAAAAGGGCTTAGTTGGACTAGGCGTGGTTTTCGTCATCGGACGAATTGCAATGTTCGTCGTTCCCCAGAGCAAAACACTTGAGACCCAGCAGTCAACTTCAGAGAGAAGCAATCCGATCACCTCGCTTCAGAGACTACTGCCACCGGAGGCACAGGTCATCGAGAGAAGAGACCTGGGTACGATTTCAGGAAAAACTCGGAGCTTGGTCTTGTGGATGCTCCACCCTGAAAGAGTCGTTCGCCAAGGTCCTATTGTTTGCGCTGATTCGATCTTGGGAGACCATTGGTACGGCCCGACACGGCTGTCCCTTATTGATCTGGCGAAGACGAGAATTATCAACACTATTGAGATCCGTGAGCCGAGTATTGAGATCCCCAGGCCAGATGAGAAAGCAAGTGAGAGTGAAGATAAGTTTCCGATTCCTTTTTATGTTTCGAACCAGCCCTACTATGTTCCACGGATTGACACGAACAAAGAAGGCACACCTATAATCCTCAACCTTCGTGATTTAACGGGAGAGGGCGTTATTGGACAATTCGTCCTCTTTGACTACGTTGTGTGCGGAATTCCCTCACAAGGGATATTCGGATACAGCCGTAGCGTTGATGCTGCCGTGCAGTATCGTGTTGAAGTAATCTCTGAGGCGGGTAACACAAGCGTGCAAGGTTCCGCTTTCGCAGCAAAAGAACCCATTCGCCCTGGTTACTGGAACTTCACTTTTGACCCCGGCCACGGGTGCTTCTGTACGATTCATGTCCAAGTCTCATTTGACCCAACTAGGCAACTCTTCGTCGAAAACATCAAGACCGTCCTTTATCCGAAGGAACTTCGGCCTTTTTGAAAGGTCGTTCTTCGGCGAATTGCGCTGGTGGACGGGTTTCAACTCGCACAGATGGTACTGCGGGCCGTTGTGAGAAAGTTTCGGGCGACGATGGCGTAGACCAACGGGTACTCGAAACCTCCCCAACTCCCCGGACATGTTCAGTAGGGCTTATTCTTGAGCGCCTGACTCAGTATTTGTGCTTTCTGGATTGGCCCGCTTGCGTTTACAAACCGCAGTGATGATCTTCTCGATTCGTTCGATGCTTTCCCGCATTTTCTTCAGTTCGGTAGACTGCTCTGTCAAAACCTTCCCCAAGAACTCTGGATTGATCTCCATTGCCACTACCCCTTTCTCGGAAACTTGGACCTCGGCTTTTACCGTAGCAACTCGCCGTTTCTCTGGCGGAACGACCTGGAGGCTTCTGTGCGCCCGTGCAGGGCGTTGTGGCGACGGTTCCGGCAGAGGCGCTAAATTGGTAAGTGAACATCACCGACCTTGACCACCAACGTCTGCTTGAACGCCCCATCGAACCCGACACAAGAATCCTTTCCACCCGATACCACCGTTTCGACGGAATCCCGTTCCTGATCGAATCGTAGAAATGGGAAGCAATCCGGGGTTCGAGTGCGGTGACCGCCCACGTCGCCGGGTTGAATGACGCAGCCCTTCAGGAAGTTTTGGAGAAACACGCCGGAATTGATCTCGGCGGCGGCGTCACAATTTCTCGCCGGGAAAACTATACATTCCTTAATTTTGGTTTCCTGGCGAAGTAGACCCTGGCAGCGTTCTGCGGCCCAAGGTGCCATTAAAGCTGGCGGGGATGCTCCGGTCCAATCGACGCTCTGCGGTGAGTTCAGAACGGTTCGTGTGGGTGCTGGCAGGGTATCCAAAGCCGAATGTGGAATCGAGAGCGTCACCGGGTTTTCACGCTGTTGCGGCCAATGCCAACCGGAACGGCAATTTGAGTACATTCGGGGCGTTGCAGTCCCCCGCAACCATCCAAATGCGTATTCCTTCTCCCTTGCCAGCAACCGGAAGGTGGCGTTCCCATAGGCAGCCGACCATCAAAGTGCGCTATCCGCTTTGGGACTCGACTTTGGTGTATCTTTTTGAGCCACTTAGTGATACAGTTAAATTAGCTACCGAATCTCAACCTCCAGGGGGGCCGACTGGACCATGACTGGCGGTCGATAACCTCTCCGCGCTGAGTAAAACCGCACCTGATCTTGAAGGCAGAAGGGTGGTTGCTGCATTGGATCTTGAGAAGATGTTGGCGGAACTGCGTGGAGAGCGTGACCTGATTGACAAAGTGATCGTTGCAATTGAAAACCTGTCGGGTCAAGGCAAGCGTGGCCGTGGCCGCCCACTAGGTTCGGTCACGAAGATGAAACAGGACGTGACAATGAAATTGGCCTCCGAGCGCTAGGGCGCCTGGAGCATCACAAACGGTGCGCAGTTAAGTTCCGCCTTCCCCGTAGGGCGACGACAGCCAGCGCACGGCAAGGTGTTCTCTCCCAATTCGAGCCGCCCAAAAAGGCCCCTCCCGCTGGGGGATTATTTGTGGTCTTGCGAATGGAGAGCAAGTGGATGCCTACAGATTCACACGACTTAATCACACAGGAACAACTGAGAATTGGCACGGATCTCATGAAGAACGCATCCCTGGCGGCGCGCGTTTGCAAAACCTACATGCAAGACCTTCAGCGTCGTCTGACTTTGGGCGGAACCATTGAGCCAGGCCCACTAACCTTTAAATCGGAACAAATGTTTGTGTGCCACACATATTGCTGAACCGGAATTCCGGCGCCTAGGACGTAGCCGGCTTCTGCAGCGATTGCCCCGCTTGCCCGCGAACTCTGGCAAGCTCGGGGCTGCCACCCGAAGGATTACCCGAAACAGATTGGTTCCAAGCCGAACAGAACGGCAAAGCCGAGAAGAAACTCGAGGCATCGCCAGGGATTATATGAAGAAACTAGCCGGAATCGAGAATGCCGCAACCCAAAGCGCCACTGTCCTGTCTGTCGGCACGAATCCCGCGGACGGTGTTTCGCTGGAGCGCATCTTCCATGCACCCGGCTGGCGCGCGTATACGAACTCCGAATGGACCTTGATCACACGCGCCACACTCGCTTCCGCGTTTTTTGTGCTGCGGCAAATGCCAATTCCAATCGTGCTTTGCGATTGCGATCTCATGCCGCGAACTTGGCGGGAGCTGTTGGAGCACATCTCGGCGCTTCCGGATCCCCCACTTCTCATCGTGACTTCCCGGCGGGCAGATGAACGATTATGGGCGGAGGCCCCGAACCTCGGAGCTTACGATGTGCTGGCAAGGCCGTTTGACTCCGCCGAAGTGATGCACGTCCTGAGTTTGGCCTGGCAACATTGGCAAGACCGTAACGGCGTCTATCGCAGCCAAACCAAACAAAGGATGGCTGCAGCAGGCATATCCGGTTCTACCGTCGCGCAATTGTGTTATTAGTAACGGACGATCGATTGACATTTCTCGAAAAGCGGCTTGGACCCAACCCACGGCCACGCTGGACGGCTTTAGAGGCCAGGGACGACCTTTGGGAGAAGGAGTGCAGGCTTCTCGGCGACGATCGGCTGACGCAACGCTCCGCAGCCCGGGCAACGCTCGCATTCCCAGTCTTGCCACCACTTACAATTGGGACAGCGCCAAATCCTCACGATGCCATTGTCAAAGACTTCCCGGCCGTTGACAACCGTGAAAGAGCCGTTGCCATTTGACACTTTAGGGTCACTATACTCCTGATCCGAGGTTCTCACAATGCGTCAATTGACGCAGTTGTCGAGAAAACAACCTTTTCGGTCAAGGAAAACACGGGCCGAGCGCCTCCCGCAACCAAAATCAACCTGCCAGATTCGGCAAGACCTCTCGCTCCAGGAACTCAAGCCTCCTCTTCAAGCTCGACCAGGAAGAACAGATGGCCGGCCTCCTCGTCACACTCCGGTGAGGCTGAAAACCGCTGGCCAGGATGTACGAGCGCAGGCTGAAGGGCTATGCCGCGATTGG
>JBEKYD010000519.1:0-7805 GCA_049511335.1 Bryobacteraceae bacterium
GACCGCGGACAGGACTGCGAGCGCGAGGACTGGGCCAGTTGGCAGATGCCCACCAGTGCCAATCCGTACCTCGATTCACAGGAAATCGAAGCCGCGCGGCTGGATCTGACCGAGGCGGCGTTCAACCAAGAATACCTGGCCCTGTTCGTAGACTGGGAGGGGAGCGTATTCCACCGGGTCGGCGAAGCGGCCACGGCGCTGAGCAAGACGAAGCCTGAACCTGGCCACGATTACGTCATCGGCTGCGATTGGGGCCGATCGCAAGACTACACTGTGTTTCTGGTCTTGGATATCACCGCGCGGGCCGTGGTGGCCCTGGATCGGTCCAACCGCGTCGATTACACGCTTCAGTGCGGCCGGCTGCGGTCTCTGAACGAACACTGGCGCCCCAAGCAGATCATTGCCGAGCAGAACAGCATCGGACAACCCGTGATCGAACAGCTGGAAAGGGATGGACTGCGGATTCAGCCGTTCACTACGACCAACGCCAGCAAGGCGCAGGCAATCGAAGCTCTCGCCCTGGCTTTCGAGCGCGGTGACATTCGCATCCTGAACGATGCGGTGCTGGTGAGCGAGTTGGTAGCCTATCAGGCGGAGCGCCTGCCCTCTGGCCTGATGCGCTACGGCGCACCTTCCGGGCAGCATGACGACTGTGTGATGGCGCTGGCGATCGCCTGGGTCTCGGTTTCCGGGCCACATCGTCCCGTCTACCCGGTGCCCGAATCCGACCTCCTCGTCGAGCCTTTTGAGATTCCCGCGGGTTGGCCGCGGGTCTATGCGCTTTATGTTGGCCCCGGCTCCATTGCTACGATCTGGGGAGCGCTGGATCCCTCCTCAGGGGTGATTTACCTCTACTGCGAATATTGCAGCAAGGACGACCTACAAGGAGCGCAGGCATGGGAAATCCGAAGCCGCGGACGAAAGGGCCGCGAAGTAGTGCGTGGCGTCATTGGTTTCGGGGATGGCGACCCGAGGGATCAAGGCGAGTTAATCGAGATGTACCGCAAATGGGGCCTGGACCTGGAACCAGCCAACTCGCTGGTCGAGTCCGGTATCGCCGAGGTCCGGCAACGGATGGCGGATGGGCGGCTGAAAGTCTTCGCTTCGCTAACGAACTATTGGGAGGAACTGCGGCAGTATCGCCGCGACGAAAGAGGCCAGGTTGTCAAGGCATCTGGCAACATCCAGGACGCCACGCGGTGCCTGGTGGCGAGTGGAGTCTTGCGCGTGCGGCCGCAGCAAGAGCCTGTGCCGTGGTGCGAGCATCGCTACACGGATGGCTTGGGGTGGTTGGCGTAGGCCAGCGTTTCAGCGGTGTGAATCTAGCGCGACAGAAGCCACGGTATTGCTACGGCCCGCAAGCAGCCCCACCTATCCTCCGGTATCCATCGCGCGCCTGCCAACAGGCCGGAATAGGTCAAGATGTTCGCTATTTGTTCGCCTCATTGCGTGATACTGGCCTGTTAGCAGGCAGCCGCGACTTGGATATCTCGTGACGGGAATGGGCTTCGTTGTTGACGATAAAGGAGCTATTTTGACCAACATTCCTGTTGGGAACTTCGGCCCCAACGTCAACGAACTGGACATTCGACCCCTATTTGAAAAGCACGGCGCAGTTCAGCGGTTTCAAAATGATGACTGACCGGCGCACTGGTCTATCCAGAGGTTTCGGATTCATTCAGATGAAGACCGATGCCGAAGCGGGAAAGGCAATCGTGGCCCTCAACGGCACGGACCTCAATGGCAATGTCTTGAAAGTTAACCAAGCCCGTCCACAACTGCATCGCACTGTGCGTGGGAAGAGCAAAGAGTAGAGAATTCATGAAGGTCGCTTTGGGCACTTGTACGAGGGGGGGTCAAATCCGGCCAAGGAGAGCGCATGGGCACATCAGAGAATACGATGAGTCCCGCTGGTCAGCACGCCTTAGAGGACATGGTTGAGTTCGAGATGTACCTTGTGGGCCAATCGCAGCAGACACCTTGGCCTATGCTCCCTCGTCGCACCAGCAAAGTTTACGGAGCTAGAGAACCGTATTGCAACCCAGTCGAGTGGAGCGCAGTGAAGGAACTGTTGATTGAGGGATTTATCGAAGCCACTTCGGGCCGAACGTTCGTAGTGAGTAAGTCTGGATACCAGTTCTACGAACGACAAATGAAGCCGCATTCAGCTTGATCCCCAAAGGCCGGGAGTAGGACGTAGGACCATGTTGCGACTTGAGGTTTTTGCAATCGTGACTCGCCGCAACACTTGCTTTGGCGTTCATGCCAGGAACGCTGTATCGCCCGTTGACATCTTCGGCTGGCATCGCAAGTTGGTTGAGGAAGAACCAAACGCATGAAGAAAATCTATGTAGGACGCCTCGGTTTTTCGGCAACGGAAGGCATGCTCCGTTCGCTCTTTGAAAAATACGGAACCGTGGAGCGGGTTAATATCGTGACGGACCGTGACACGGGACAGCCAAGGGACTTTGGATTTGTCGAGATGAGCGACGATGGGGAAGCGTTGAAAGCAATCGCCGCTTTGAATGGTTGGGAACTCGACGGTCGCACGTTACATGTTAATGAGGCACGCCCCAAGACAGATCGGCCAAGGGGTGATCGTCCGGGTGGCGGCGGTCCTGGGCGCAAACGCTGATAGCTTCTGTTCAGTGATGATGCGCCACAATGGAGATGTGAAGGAACCGACACGCCAGATTCTCATACGGCGCTCCGACGAGCCGAAGCTCGAGATCAGTGACAACGTTCTCATCAAAGAAGGCGTGGTCGGGGTGGTGCTCGCCCGCTTTTCCCCTTCTGGCGAAGGGCGCAACGAGGTTCATTACATCGTTGAGCTAAAGCCCGCTGATGCCGGGTCTTCAAAAACGGGCAAACAAGGGACTCCTTAATCGGAAAAACATTGTGCTACCTCTCCGGGTGGCGGCTTCGAGCACGGCCGAACTCAGGCCGGGATGCCACACGAAATGCCCACAGCGGCATACGGAGGGCACAGGAACGCTTCGCCGGGACCGGGAGGTATCTGCCTACCACGGCGACGGTGGCGGCTCAGACAGGCTCCATTATTCTTCGGCGTTCCTTCACCTCGCAGCCTGAGAACGCTGCTTGCGCTCTGCGGCCTCAACCCTGCCCTTTGTGGAACACGTACAGGAATACCGCCAGACTCAGGCTTGCCAGCAAATGAATCAGTGATGTCAAAAGCACGACCGCAGCAATCGCACCAGCCAGAAGAGCCGATACGTCACGGATGAAGCCCACTGCCAGCAGAACCGTTAGCAGAGCCATGCCGATCAATGCGAAGAACGCCGCATTCTTGAGACTCATGGTACAGATTATACGCCTACAGATTCGCTTTGTGCGGATAGCGCAGGAAGATCAGCCCAAGCACCGGGACGGAGTATTCCGAAGATTTCAGTTTGGAATTGGCCCGGAGTTCGTCGGCGGCTCCCCACAGGCGTTTTTCAAGTTCGGTGGTGTTGGCTGGCATGGAAATATGACGACCTCACATTTTACTTCCAAGATGTTTCCGGCGCACGCCTAGACTGCTGGCGTTGCTTTTTCGATGACGAAGCGACACGGCAGCGCCACCCGAGCATCAGATTTTACGTGGCGGCAAGCCTTCAAGAATCTCTCGACGCACCATTTCGTTTCTCGCCAGCATCTCGACTGCCGCTGATTCAAATACCTTCTGAACTTTGTCCGAAAGGAAAATGAGCCGGTTTGGAGAACGAACGGCGCAAATCGCTCTTAACCCGGATGGAATCCGCCCGCCCACCGCCAACGTGAAGAGCATCCCCGGCAAGAAGAACGTGTATTGGTGATAAGGCGTGCCGAGCACCTTGCCACCGGACGGGGCAAACGCCCCTTCCATCGGCTTGTCAGCACTGGAGACGTGAATGACGAGCACGGCGTTAGCTGGAAAGTCGGCCTCGCCTATGAGAAACCGGCGAAACTGTTCGGCGTAAATGGGGCCGAGATCAATGTATTCTTCGCCGCCCCACCGATGTACCGCCGCCCTCCAAAACACACTCGCCGCAAAGTAGCACAATTGATCCATGTCAACGCCCTGGAGTGCATTTCCACCGAAATACTGGCTCGACTGGTTCCGACCAACAGGCGTCGAGTTCTTGAGCACGGACTGAAGACGGAAGTTGCCTTGCCCTCGGAACCCATTCTCCGAGACCCACTGCTCACCGTTCCTGCTGAATCGTTGTTCGCATTCTCGGCACAGGAGATGCGCCCACATCTGTCGGGATGTGCGAAAGTACTTGCGCTTATTGACGAGCACGAAGTCCGTGTCACCGGGATTCAAGTATCTGTACATTGCGGCGGGAAGAAAGTGGCTTCGCTGAAGCGGCTTCGTGGCTAGGCAGAGGCGGCATCTTCCGATGTTTGTTGTCTGCGGCTTCAGGGTAGGCACTCCGATTTCGGATTGTACAATGGAAAGACGATCTGATTCGAATGGAAGGGTACGGTAAGCCGATATGAAGCGAGATCTGGAATTGCCTCGGGAACTGCCGCTGAAGATCGAAGAAATTCCCTTCGATGGGGCCTTTCACGCTGTCTTAGCTTGTCCCAAACGCTGCCGTTCCGGGCGGCGTCCTGTCAAATACCACCCGAAGGCCCTCAGTCTTCTTACAGATCAAGTTTCCTGCTACCCTCAAACCGGGAGCGCCCATCATGGCCGACGACAACATCAAACGAATCCCGATCAAGGATCTCATCTCCGAAGACGGAGTTGATGAATTGCTGGAATCCCCGGAGATGGAGCCATACGTGAAATTGGCGGTGGTGGCGATGCAGGGTTCCGATGTTACAGCGGAACTGGAAAGCCTTCGCCAACTGCCACTCCAAGAACGGTACGTCTGGCGTGTCGCATCGGCCCTGAAGTGGGCATTTGCCGATTGCGAGACGGCGAACGTAAAAGCGGATAAAGAAACGCTCTCGGCGCAAGACCTCGCCAAAGTTTTGGCAATGCTTCGAGTGCGCCCGATGCAGTTTTGCCTGTTTTTGAAAACTTTGGTGGGCGCTGAAGAGATGCAGCGGATGATGGTCGAGGCGATCAAGGTGGCGACACGGGTGCCCTAATGCAGCGCTATCCGGAATTGCTAGTTCCTGAAAGTCGGGGTCCTACCAGCTTTCATGGATGGGGCTTGACACCGGACCCAGAATCCGCCATAACGCTGGTTAGGAGAATATTCGCAGGGCGCTAGCCCGTTGCCGCAAGATGGGTCGGCACCCTTCTAAAGCACGTCTGATCAAAGTGTTTCTTAGGCATTGCGGCTTAGACGAAGTTCCCAGAGTAGGCAGTGCTTGACAGCGGGTTCAGCTAAGGGCGAAGCCCTCTTCGCAGCCCCGCCTTCCGGCACAACCGTGACTGGCATTGGCGTTTAACCGTTGTCTGAATGTTGTTGAGGAATCTATGTCGAAGAGAATAGAAGAAAGAGTCAAGGAGAATGCAGAACGTTTCCACTCACTCATTCTCTTGATTTCGGTACTGGGCTTCGTTGTTTACATCGTAGTGGTGCTTCTCACTTACTGTGGTGTGACATGGCTGGCATCACTGAGGACAGAGATGCAGGGCAAGACGGTTTTCAATCTTGGTCTGCCGTTTTGCGCTGTTGGAGCGTATGCAGTAGTAGCGTTGCTATTACACGTATTCCCTCCGGAGAAGCAAGACGGCTCCATAAAGCTCACAGCCTTCGGCTTGGAGTTTACGGGTCCGGCCGGGCCGATTAGCTTCTGGGTCGTGTGTTTTCTTTCATTCATTGCAGCGATTAAGATGCTCGGTCCTTGAGGACTCGTTCTCCTAATGTGTCCGACCAGGGCGACGAAGGCACAGAATGGGAAGGCGACAGCCGGGAGAGGCCGATTCCAGGAGTCGATGAATAGAGACCCTGGCCTTCCGACATCCGGCTCAAAGCCGCCGAAGGGTGGTCTCTCCGTGCGCCAGGGCGGTGGTACGGTCACGGTCCCGCATAGCTGCCAACATGGACCAAACGTGCGGCATGGCTCCGTTCAGCTTATTGACAATCGGTTGGTGAACATATCGTGACGTTACCGCCCTCAGCGGATTGACAGGCGGTTTCGACATCTCCACCATTTCAGCAAGGCAGGCTTCAACGAGTTCAGTTTGCGCTTGCCATTCGAAATCCTCCTGAAGGGCGTCGGTCTTCAAGGACCGGACAATGCTTTCAAGTAGGCTTTTCGTGCTGCTGTACCACATTGGAAACTTCTCTAGTTTCTGTTCGAGCCAAAGCCTTGAATTCAGCGTGATCGCCAAGGCAAGGAAGATTTGCTCATCCTTGTGCCATCATCTGGCGGCCTAAGAAATGCGGAATCGACATCTAGATTCAATCAAGCCCCGTGATCCTTTTGTAATAGTCAGGGTCGCCATACCGCTTCTCGAACCCCGCATCGTCACACCACTTGGGGTTTTCGCCTTTGTGATCTTTGCTCGGAGGTTTGCGGACTCGTAGACTAACAGTTCCATTCCGTTTCTTCCGCCAACTTTTCAGAAAGGATTCCTGTGTTGGATCAAGTGGCATTGGCTACCTTCAAGTATCTTAACATCGTTCAGCTTCCGAAGCTCCAGTTCGCCTTTGACAGATCCGAACTCGTCAACGAAAGATAACACTATGGTGTACCCGGACGACCAAAGCGTCTTGGCAGGCGGGTCCTCAAAACCAACGTCTGCCGCCACACTGCCGCCTCCACAGAGTACGGTGGCTCACGGGTGTCGAATCTTCGCTGATGATCGAAGGCCATCGCTTCGAACGGACAATCACGGTATCCATATTCAGCCAACCCAGCGGCGTACAACAACAAAAAATCCTTCGGGCCGAGAACCCGCCAACCTGAATTACGTGGACGAGTTCGTGGAAGTGCAGGGATTCATCGGCGTTCGGGCCGGAACAGATACAGCGGATCATGTTGAAGGTCATTGCGGTGGGGAAACAAGTGCAGTGAGTCGGGTGTGGTTATCGTTGCGAATGGCACAGCGCGGTGGTAAAAGGGAGGGTAACCCACCCTTAATCATTTCGACATGCACCAAACCGCCCGGTGGAGCGTCTAATATATCTATGCCATCGCCATGCTGAACCTCTGAACGCCAACGATTCTCTGAACCACGCTGTCCAGATTCATTTGTTGTCAAGGAGATTTCATTGAGCGGTATATCGAAGGAAGTTAAACTCGCAATGTTACGTGCCAAGACGGATCGGGAATTGTCGATTCTGATACGGAAGGAGTTGGTCCGGGGCATGTCGCTCGCAAACGTGGCAGCGGCCAAAGGATCGCCATCTCACGCACAAGCCGAACGAGCATTCGATAAAGCGAAAGCATTGCTGCCCGCAATTCAGAATCTGCGCCCAACGGATCGGTCGAAGTTGGAAGCAGCGTTGAACGAGCTTCGGGGCACGTTGGATGCGCTACCGCAAAGAAGCGCACTACAATACGGAGCCGGTTCTGGATCGGGTGACTGATGCGCCGATCACTGACCGCCAGTTTCCGTTACGCTTTTTGCAGCAGCCGGGCTGTTTTCTTGGCCGCCTTCGCTATGGGCACTTTCACTGCCGCTTCATGGTAGCGGCCTTCTCCTGGGCGCTCTTTGTGTCGGCCTTTGATGGTGGCTTAGAGTGCTTCACCGGATTCTTCGCCGTCTCGGAGGATGCTTGCAAACCCACAGCCTCCTTCGCCCGAGTGACAGCAGCCTTCGCATGTTGAAGCACTTCTCGTATGTGGGGCACACTTTCTGAATATCGTTCCGCCACATCCGACATCAACGCTTCAATCTTGGCTAGTCGCTTGAG
>JBEKYD010000520.1:0-3049 GCA_049511335.1 Bryobacteraceae bacterium
TGAGAGACCCCTGAAATCAGCCGTTTGAAGATTTTGCTGGACAAAAGGGGCGGGTTCGGTTACCGTAGGGTTGGATGAAACCGGTTGGCCAGCGCACCGGAGACAGGCAGCCTGAGAGCATCGAGTTTGTCCCGAAACACGAACTGGATCGGGTGCAGCAGGAAAATGACAGGCTGCGCAAAGAGAACGAGCACCTGAAACAGGAAACGGAGCGTCTGCGCCGGGAGCTGGAAGCCGCGTTGCGCGCCAGCAAGCGCCAGGCCGCTCCGCATTCACGCGGCACACCAAAAGCCAACCCACAGCGGCCAGGCCGCAAAGCGGGCCGCCGCTATGGCCGGCAGTCGTGCCGTCCCATCCCGGCGCGCGTGGATGAGCGAATCACGGTTCCATTGCCAGAGCGCTGCCCGCATTGCGGCGGCGGCGTGGAAGCGGAAAGCTGCGAAACACAGTATCAGGAAGAGATTGTCCGGCGAACCGTAGTGCGCCGTTTCGATATCGCTGTGGGCCGGTGCCACGAGTGCCAGCGGCGGGTGCAGGGACGCCATCGGTTGCAGACCTCGGATGCGGTGGGAGTCGGTAGCGTACAGTTGGGGCCGGAGGCACTGACCCTGGCGGCCATCCTGAACAAGCAGATGGGGCTGTCGCTGGGGCACACTCGGCAAGTCCTGTCGTATGGATTCGGGCTGGAGGTCAGTCGCGGCGGGTTGTACCGAGCACTGGCACGGATGGCGGGCCGGGCGGAGCCGACCTATGACGGACTGGTGGAAACAGCGCGGCAAGCTCGCGTAAACGGCATGGACGAAACCGGCTGGAAGGTAGGGGGACGACTTCAATGGTTGCACGTGGCGGTGAGCACGCAGGTGACCGTATACGCCATTCTGCCGGGCCGAGGATACGAACAGTCGGTAGCGATTCTGGGCGCCGAGTATGACGGATTTCTGGTTCACGACGGCTGGGCGCCGTACTATCGATTTGCACTTGCGTTCCATCAAAGTTGTCTGGCCCATCTGCTGAAGCGTTGCCGGGAGATGGCGCAGATCGCCTCGCCGGCGGCGCTGGCCTTCCCACGAGCCGTAGAGCATGTGCTTCAGACGGGCTTGGAATTGCGGGACCGCCATGAGCGCGGCGAGATCTCCGAGCACGGCATGAGGACCGCTACCGGAAAGCTGGAAGCCAAACTGGACCGGATGCTGGAAACGCGCCGGCGGAACGCGGCCAACCGTCGGCTGGCGCGTCATCTCGAACATGAGCAGATCTGGATGTTCACCTTCTTGCACTGTTTCGGTTTGGATGCCACCAATAATGCAGCGGAACGAGCCATTCGCGGGATGGTGATCGCGCGCAAGGTGTGGGGCGGGAGCCGGACCTGGGAAGGAGCGCGCACGCAGCAGATTCTGGCCAGCGTGCTGCGCACCTGTTGGCAGCAGGGCAAGGACGCCTTCACGCGCTGCGTGAGGCTGTTGCGTGCGCCACGGACGGTGATCCTGGATATCGTGCCCGGCGCGGGCTGAGCCGCGCCATTCTCAAATTGCATGCCCGAATCCCTGACCTTTTGCGGACGCACGTTCCGCACCGTCGAACTGGAGTTGATGCGCCAGACCGCACGGGAGTTTTCCGCCCTCGGAGTCACCGAAATCGCGCGTACCGTCTGTGAGTTGCTGGAGTGGAAACGGGCCAGTGGGGGGTTAAAGAACCACGAGTGCCGGCAACTGCTGGAGCGGCTGCAGGCCGAAGGCTTCCTGCAACTTCCCGATCTGCGGAAGTTGGGCGGGAGGGGTCCGCGACGGGCGGACCTATCTGAGTCCTGCTGCGAACTTGCGCCCATCGAATGCAGCGCCAGCGAGTGTGAGCCTCTGGAACTGGCCCTGGTAGAAGGCCTCGCCGAGAGCCGCCGGTGGCGCCAGCAGGTGGAACGGTATCACTATCTTGGATGCCGCGTGCCGTTCGGCGCGCACCTGCGCTACTGGGTGCGCCATGGTGATCGAGAGTTGGCTTGTCTGCTCTGGACATCGCCTGCCTGGAAGATGCAGGCGCGGGATGCATGGATCGGATGGAGCGACCAGCAACGGCAACACAACCTGCAATGTATCGTCAACAACGGACGTTTTCTGATCCTGCCGTGGGTTACAGTCAAGGGTCTGGCGAGCAAAATCCTGGCGCTGAGTGCGCGGCAAATGCCGCGCGACTGGGAAATCCACTACGGGTGCCATCCCCTGCTGCTGGAAACCCTGGTGGATACGGCGCGTTTTCGCGGAACCTGCTATCGGGCTGCCAACTGGGTCCATGTCGGGCAAACCGCCGGACGTGGTCGCATGGACCGGGAGCACAGCGCTCACGGTCAAGCGGTCAAAGATATCTATGTTTATCCGCTGGCGCGCGACGCGCAGCAGCGACTATGCCGGGATTAACATCGAGGAGAGCTTATTATGCCGACAAAAAAGAGCGCGGTTCCACCGGAAATCTATCAGCTTAAGGTCACTTTGCTCGGCACGATGCCACCGATCTGGCGGCGACTGTTGGTACCCGCCGCTCTGACTCTGGCGCAGTTGCACGACGTGCTGCAAGCCGCCATGGGGTGGCAGGACTGTCACATGCACGAATTTTGTGTTGGCCGCCGGCATTTCGGAAAGCCCAATCCGGAAGACCGGCTCATGGGAATGCCTCCTGTCGAAAATGAGCGCACGGTACGTCTCTCCAGCGTGCTGGGCAGGGTCGGTGCCAAGGCCATCTACACGTATGATATGGGCGACAGTTGGGAGCATGGCATCGTCCTGGAGAAACGCCTGTCCGCCGATCCCCACACAACCTATCCGGCCTGCACGGGCGGCCAACTGGCCTGCCCGCCTGAGGACTGCGGGGGCATTGGAGGATTTTACGATCTGCTGGATGCTCTCGGAGACCCCACGCACGAGCAGCACGAGGAGCTGCAGGATTGGGTTGGCGACGATTACGATCCCGACGCTTTCTCCATCGATGACGTCAACCGGATGCTCGCGCCCCGCCGTGGGCACCGAGGCAAAACTTGGTCGCCGGCACGGTAAACAAATAC
>JBEKYD010000521.1:0-5572 GCA_049511335.1 Bryobacteraceae bacterium
ACCCGACTACGACCGCCGTCTCGGGGGGCTTTCCCAACGGCTATCCCGCCGTTGGGTTCGTCACAGCCTTGACCGCCGATGGCACGGGGCTCATTTACTCTACGTTCGTCTCCGGACACGGCTCGAGTGCGAGCGTTGGCGCCCAACTGCAGGCAATTGCGGTCGACGCCAACGGTCGCGCCTTCGTCGGCGGATATACCGACGACGCCACGTTCCCTCTCGTCAGCGCCTTCCAAAACAGCTTCACGGGGTACACCGCCGGAATCGTCTTCGAGCTCAACTCAACCGGCCAAAGCCTGGTGTACTCGTCCTTTCTGGGCGGTAAGAGCACGGATTCGGACTCCATCGCCGCCATCGCCGTCGATAGCAGTGACAACGCATACGTCACCGGAAGCAACACCGTGGCCGGGGCAGGAGCAATCCAAAGTAGCCACTTCCCGACGACCTCGGGCGCGATCTGGGGGGACTTTTCCCAATGGAATAATGAAAGCGGCTCCAACAACGGGTTCGCGGTGAAGATCAATTCCGCGGGAAGCGAGGTCTGGGCTACTCTGATCGGCGCCCAGGATTACACTCACTATGTTTCCGGGGGCTTTGGGTATAACCTTGGCTGTAACTCCAGCTACACCTCCGGTACGGGCATCGCAGTCGACGCCAGCGGCAACGTATACGTCACCGGCACATCCAGCGCGGACATCAGCGATCATGGCGGCACCATCACCCGCAATCTCAACATGAGCAACGTGAGCCGCGGGTGCACCTTCCAGACCCAGTCGTTCGAATTTAGTACCGAATGGAGCCGGACGAACACGTTTGTGGTCGAGCTGAATTCCACCGCCACGACGGCGGTTTACATCGCGTACCTGGGCGGGAATTCGCCGATCGTGGGCCAAAATGAAAATCAGGGTACGACCGGTACCGGCCCAATCACGACCGCATCCGGGATCGCAGTCGATTCGAACGGTCTGGCCTACGTAACCGGAACCACCCAGGCGACCAACTTCCAGACCACGTCGAACGCCTACCACGCGACGCCATACCTGGCGGGTTCTAACGGTCCCCTCGGCCTTCAATACGACGACTACGTGACCGTCATCGACGCCAGCGGCACCGGCTTCGCGTACTCGACCTATCTGAACGGAACGAATGTAACCTCGGCTGCTCTTAACGAAGGCTACGATGGCAGCCCTGGCGCAACCGGCATCGTACTGGGCACGGGCGGCCAGTTCGCAATATCCGGATTCGCGGACACCACCAATTTTCCGACCACCGGAGTTCCGGCTGTCGACGTCCCGATACTTCAGTCCTTCCCGAGCGGCAAAGATTTTGCCATGTTCATCACCAAATTCGGGCCGGTTGGCACGCTGACCGCCGGAAGCGGTTTAGTCTACTCCGTCTTCGTGGGCGCGGGAGGCGAGTACAACGTGGACGGCGTCGCCTCCAACGGGACCGACGTGTACGTCATGCTGGATGAGGAGCCCACCAACGGGCTGACCACCGGCGGCGCGTATGACGCCAATAATTCGAGTGGCCAAAAGGACCTGATCGTACGGGTGTTGGATGCGGCGCCGATCTCGACCAGCATTTCCGTGAACTCCGCATCGGCGCAGCCTAGCACATCGGCGCAAACAGTTGGGCTGACTTCGACGGTGGGCGCGTCGTCGACCGTCAACGAGGGAACCGTCACTTACTACGTCACTAATTCGAGCAATGCCCAGATCGGCTCGACGGTGACCTCGGGAATTGTGTCCGGCGGTTCGGCGCCTTCCACCAACTATACGCTGCCCGCCAATTCGCCTATCGGCACATATACCATCCACGCCAGCTACAACCACGCGGGGGGCTTTCTGAACGGCAGCGGCACGGGCACCTTGACGGTCGCTTCCACGGTCGGCGTGACCATCGCCTCTTCGCCATCGGGCCTGTCGTTTAGCGTGAGCGGAACGGGATGCTCGCCGGGCAGCAATCTCACTACGCCGCAGACGCTGCAGTGGACGCCGGGCAGTTCCTGTGCCGTGACTTTCGCCAGCCCGCAAGGCGGCCCAGGCACCCAGTATGTCTTCAACCAATGGGCGGACAATAACTCCAACAACCCGCGAACATTCTCGGCGCCGTCCTCGGCGACCACTTACACCGCCGACTTCACCACGCAGTACCAGTTGACCACCGCGGCGTCGCCCAGCGGCGGCGGTACGGTCACGCCTTCTTCAGGGCAGTATTACAACTCAGGGACCGTAGTGAATCTGCAGGCGAACGCTAACAACGGTTATGTCTTCGCCAACTGGACAGGCAGCGTGGCCAACGCGAACAGCGCCTCGACGACGGTTACCATGAGCGGCGCGGAATCGGTTACGGCCAACTTCAGCGCCAACGTTAATGTGACCATTGCTTCTATGCCTTCGGGCCTGGCTTTCAGCGCCTCTGGGCCGGGCTGCGCGACGTTCTCCGGCAACACGCCTCAGACCCTTCCCTGGGTGCCAGGCAGTTCCTGCACCGTGGTCTTCACCAGCCCGCAAGCGGGCGGTTCGCCTAGCCCGGGCACCCAGTATGTTTTCAGCTCATGGGCGGACGGCCCCACAGCCGCCTCACGGTCGATCAACACGCCGGCCTCGGCGGCTACCTACACCGCCAATTTCACCACACAGTACCAGTTGACCACCGGGGTGTCGCCCGTTGGCGCCGGCACGGTGACGCCCCCTTCGGGCTGGGTCAACGCGGGGACGGTGAACCTGCAGGCGAATACCAACAGCGGTTACGTGTTCGCCAACTGGACGGGCGCCAGCGTGCAAAACGCGAACAGCGCCTCGACCACGATCAACATGACCGGCCCGGCGACGGTTACGGCTAACTTCAACGTCAACGTCACCATTGCCCCTACGCCGACGGGTCTTGTCTTCAGCACCAGCGGACCGGGCTGCGCGACGGCTTCCGGCCTCACCACGCCCCAAACGCTGGCCTGGGTGCCGAACAGTTCGTGCACCGTGACCTTCGCCGCCACGATACAGGGCGCCACCGGGACACAGTACGTCTTCAACCAGTGGGAGAACAGCAGCACCAACCCCGTACGCACGATCACGGTGCCGACCACCCCAGGGGCTTCCTATACCGCCAGCTTCACGACACAGTACCAGTTGACCACCGGGGTGTCGCCTTCCGGCGCCGGCTCGGTGACGCCCCTTTCGGGCTGGGTCAACGCGGGGACGGTGAACCTGCAGGCGAATGCCAACACCGGTTACGTATTCGCCAACTGGACGGGCGCCACCGTGCAAAACGCGAACAGCGCCTCGACCACGATCAACATGACCGGCCCGGCGGCGGTTACGGCCAACTTCAACGTCAACGTGAACGTCACCTCTTCGCCGACGGGTCTTGCCTTCAGCACCAGCGGACCGGGCTGCGCGACGACCTCCGGCCTCACCACGCCCCAGACCCAGGCCTGGGTGCCGAACAGTACGTGCACCGTGACTTTCGCCGCCACCATAGCCGGCGCCACCGGGACACAGTACGTCTTCAACCAGTGGGAGAACAGCAGCACCAACCCCGCGCGGTCGATCACGGTGCCGACCACCTCAGGGGCCTCCTATACCGCCAGCTTCACCACCCAGTACCTGTTGACCACCGGGGTGTCGCCTGCCGGCGCCGGCTCGGTGACGCCAACTTCGGGCTATGTAAACGCGGGGGTCGTGAACCTGCAGGCGAATACCAACACCGGTTACGTCTTCGCCAACTGGACGGGCGCCAGCGTGCAAAACGCGAACAGCGCCTCGACCACGATCAACGTGACCGGCCCGGCGACGGTTACGGCCAACTTCAACGTCAACGTGACCATTGGGTCTTCGCCCTCGGGCCTTTCCTTCAGCACTAATGGGCCTGGCTGCTCGACTTACTCCGGCAACGCGCCCCAGACCCTGGTTTGGGTGCCAGGCAGTTCGTGCACCGTGACCTTCACAAGCACGCAATCTGGCAATCCACCCAGTCCGGGCACCCAGTATATTTTCAGCGCGTGGGCGGACGGCCCCACCGCCGCGTCACGGATGATCAGTACACCGGCCTCGGCGACCACCTACACCGCCAACTTCAACACGCAGTACCAATTGACCACCGCCGTGTCGCCCAGCGGCGAAGGCACGGTCTCGCCTGCTACCGGTCAGTATTACAACTCGGGAGCGCAGGCGACCCTGCAGGCGACTGCCAACACCGGCTACGCCTTTGGCGGTTGGACGAGCAGCCCGGGGACGGCCAATAGTCCTTCGAGCGCCTCTACCTACATCGTCATGAGCGCCGTCGAATCCGTTACCGCCAATTTCGTCCCGCAGGCCACCATCAACTCGTCGCCGTCGGGCCTTCCCTTTACCGTAAGCGGAACGGGTTGCTCCGCGGGCTCCTATGCCGCTACCCCCATGACGCTGGCCTGGACGCCGGGCAGCTCGTGCACCGTGACTTTCGCTGCCACGGTAGCCGCCGGCTCCCCGACCCAGTTCGTCTTCACCCAGTGGCAGGACAACAGTTCCACCAATCCAGTGCGAACCATTCCGGCCGGGTCCTCGCCGGCTTCCTATACCGCCAATTTCCAGACCCAATACCTGCTGACCACGCAGGTCTCGCCCAGCACGACGTACGGTTCTATCTCGCCAACCACGGAATACGTGAATGCCGGCGCAACACCGCAAGTAAGCGCGGCGGCGAACCTCGGATTCGGGTTCACCGGCTTCACAGGTGCGCTGAGCGGCGCCACGCCGCAGAACCTGCCCGCCCTGACCGGGCCAGTGACGGTGATCGCGAGTTTCGTGGCACTGCCAGACCTGGCGATCGTGAGCTCCCACACGGGCAACTTCGACCAAGGGCAACTGGGCGCCACCTATTCGCTCGCGGTGAGCAACAACGGCCCTGGGCCAACCAGCGGCCCGGTGACGGTAACGGAGACCCTACCCTCCCCGGGCCTGACTCTGGTATCGATGAGCGGAGCCGGGTGGACGTGCGGACCGCCGAATGCGGCTAACGTCTGCACCACCTCCAACGTGATCGGTATGGGGGGCTCCTATCAGCCGATCACGGTTACGGTGAACGTCGCTAGCAACGCTCCGCCGAGCGTGCAGAATACGGCGTCGGTGTCGGAGATCGGGGATTACAATTCGATCAACAACACGTCAATGGATCCGACCACGATCAACCCCATAGTCAATATTTCGTCCCGGGTAAGCGTGACCCAGGCCGGGTTCTCACGGAATCACTCGACGGGCCTCTGGTCGTCAACCATGACGATAACCAACACCGGCTCCACGCCCATCAACGGGCCGATTCAGGTGGAGCTGACAAGCCTGTCGTCCAATGCCACCATGACGGACTTTACGGGCACGTTCAACGGGAGCCCGTACATTACCGTCTCGTCCGGGGCTCTGGCCGCGGGCGCGTCGGCCAGTGTGACCATCCAGTTCCAGAACCCCAGCAATGGGTCCATCACCTTTACACCGGTAACCGTAGTTGGGACGTTCTAAAGGTGGGAGAGTCGCCCCGAGGTTCCGAAATAAGCCAACCTCGGGGCGACTGGATCAGCCCCGCTAGCCATTGGTCC
>JBEKYD010000522.1:0-3529 GCA_049511335.1 Bryobacteraceae bacterium
ACGTGCCGCCATCGCGAATGGCCTATATCTGACAGATCTGCAATGATTTGTCTCGATGGTTTGGGTTCGTTTGGGAAGATCGCGGGCAGGCTGCTAAAGTTTGAATTCCGACATGCAGATCTTCTATACTAATCGGTCGGCACATGTCCGCCGATGGTAAACAGGAGGATTTTTGTTGATGCTCAATGTTCCGGGCCGTTCGCAAACCGGGCTGTTCAGCCTCTGGTCGCGGGTGGTCACTGTTCTGCTCGCGCTGGCAGTGCCGGTAATGGCACAGGAGACCGGCGGCGAAGCGAATCTGAAACTGCCCCCCCTCGATCAGGCTCATTTTCTGGGCAGCATTTTTCCGGGAGGAATCGACGGCCGCACCTTGCTGATGGGCGGATTAGTCGTCAGTTTTCTGGGCCTCGTCTTCGGCCTTGCCATGTTTATGAAACTGCGCAGCCTGCCGGTTCATTCGGCCATGCGCGAAGTCTCCGAGCTGATTTATGAGACTTGCAAGACCTACCTGGCCACGCAGGGAAAGTTCCTGCTGCTGCTCGAAGCCTTCATCGCCGTCATCATCGTGTTCTACTTCGGATTCCTGCAGGGATTTGCGGCGTATAAAGTCGTCATCATTTTGCTGTTCAGTGTGATCGGCATTTCCGGAAGCTTTTCGGTGGCGGCTTTCGGCATGCGCATCAACACCTTTGCCAATTCCCGCACGGCATTCGCCTCCCTGCGCGGCAAGCCGTTCCCCTGTTATGAGATCCCGCTTCAGTCGGGCATGAGCATCGGCATGCTGCTGGTTTCGGTCGAACTGTTGATTATGCTCTTCATTTTGCTCTTCGTGCCTGGCGACCTGGCAGGCGCGTGCTTCATCGGCTTCGCCATCGGCGAATCGCTGGGCGCGGCGGCGCTGCGCGTAGCCGGCGGCATTTTCACCAAGATTGCCGATATCGGTTCGGACCTGATGAAGATCGTTTTCAAGATCAAGGAAGACGACGCGCGCAACCCGGGCGTGATCGCCGATTGCACCGGCGACAACGCGGGCGATTCGGTAGGGCCGTCGGCGGATGGTTTCGAAACCTACGGCGTTACCGGCGTGGCGCTGATCACCTTTATCCTGCTGGCGGTGAAGTCCCCGCTGGTTCAGGTGGAATTGCTGGTATGGATCTTCTCCATGCGCGTGATGATGGTGATCTCTTCGGCCATCGGCTTCTTCCTTAACGGAGCGATCGCCAAGGCCCGCTATGGCAGCTCGACCGGCAAGATGAACTTCGAAGCGCCGTTGACTACGCTGGTATGGCTGACCTCGATACTCTCTATCGTCCTGACCTACATCGTCAGCTTCTTCATGATTCCGAACCTCGGTGACGATAGCTCGCTTTGGTGGAAGCTGGCCACGGTAATCAGTTGCGGTACGCTGGCCGGCGCACTGATCCCGGAACTCGTTAAAGTGTTCACCTCCACGAATTCGCGGCACGTGCGGGAGATTGTTACCAGCTCTCGGGAAGGCGGCGCGTCGCTGAACATTCTCTCGGGATTCGTGGCGGGCAATTTCAGCGCCTTCTGGCTCGGCTTTGCCATGCTCTCGCTCATGGCGATCGGCTATGGCGTTTCCACCCTGGGCGTAGGCAACCTGATGGTGGCTCCGGCTGTGTTCGCCTTCGGGCTGGTGGCCTTTGGCTTTCTCGGCATGGGCCCGGTGACGATCGCGGTCGATAGCTACGGTCCGGTGACGGACAACGCGCAGTCGATATACGAGCTTTCGACCATCGAAACGCTGCCGAACATCGCCGCCGACATCGAGAAAACTTTTGGCTTCACTCCCGAATTCGAAAAGGCCAAAGAGAACCTGGAGGAGAACGACGGCGCCGGCAACACCTTCAAGGCAACCTCCAAGCCGGTGCTGATCGGAACCGCGGTAGTGGGCGCCACCACCATGATCTTTTCGACCATCGTGGCCTTGACCCACGGGCTAACGCAGAATATCGACAAGCTGTCTTTGCTGCATGCGCCCTTTCTGCTAGGGCTGATTGCCGGCGGCGGGATCATTTACTGGTTCACCGGCGCCAGCGCGCAAGCGGTCACCACGGGCGCCTATCGCGCTGTGGAGTTTATCAAGGCCAACATCAAGCTGGAAAGCGCGGAGAAAGCCTCGGTAGCGGACTCGAAAAAAGTGGTGGCCATCTGCACCCAATATGCGCAAAAGGGCATGCTGAACATCTTCGTCACGGTGTTCTTCACTACCCTGGCGTTCGCTTTTCTGGAACCGTTCTTCTTTATCGGCTACCTGATATCGATCGCACTGTTCGGACTGTATCAGGCGATCTTTATGGCCGATGCGGGCGGCGCTTGGGATAACGCCAAGAAAGTGGTGGAAACCGAGCTGCGCGCCAAGGGCACTCCACTGCACGACGCGACCATAGTGGGCGATACGGTGGGCGATCCTTTCAAAGACACCTGCTCGGTGGCGCTCAATCCGATCATCAAATTCAGTACCCTGTTCGGGTTGTTGGCGGTTTCGCTGGCGGTGAGCCTCACCCGGACGCAGGGCGGAGTGCTCACCACGGCGCTGGCAGCCGTGTTCTTCCTGATTGCGCTGGTTTTCATATACCGCAGTTTCTACGGCATGCGGATCGAATCGGCGAAAGACTGAAGCGAGAACGAGGGCCGGCGACCCACCTCTGCCGGCCTTCCGACCGCACGAGCGACCTCTTTGTCGGGGTTTACGACAGCCTGTGAAATTCGTGCCACAGGTCTCGACCGCATCGGCTTGGGGGAACGGCAGCGGAAACTTCCGGAATCGGAATTTTACAATTCTCGTTTTCCTGCCGGGCTGCGGCTCCAAACGAGCTCTAGCTAACGCATACAGAGGTATCGGGTTATGTCTATGAAATTTTGTAATGGCCTAGCCCGTCTCCACCTTGCCGTAGAATCTACGCGAATGTCGATTATCCAAAATTTTTTTGTTGACACCTTCCGTCCTAACACTCTAGAATCACACCCATTAGCCAAAATCAGGCAAATCGTCTGGTCCAGTAAATTACATCAACACCAAAGGGGATAGTCTATGAATTCGGGCCATTGGCTCACTCGTCGCTCCATTCCGACAATAAAGACCGCATTTGTGCTCTTCGCGCTCCTGGCTCTTGGAACCAGCGCGGTTTGGGCGCAATCGGTTTCAACCGGCAACATCTCGGGACAAGTTGTCGATGAGCAAAATGCGGCAGTAGCAGGCGCCGCCGTGAAAATAACGGATACCGCTATCAACGCGACGCTTTCGACCACGACCAACGATGCCGGGCGTTACGTCATCAGCAACATCGTTCCCGGCAACTACAACGTCAGCGTTGCAAAGCCTGGCTTTTCGACGTTCGAGATCAACGGCCAAGCAGTGGAAGTCGGCGCGTCCCTCGTCATCAACGCTAGCCTGAATTTTCGCGCCAGAACGTGAGATAACGTTCGGTTTCGCCCGATCCCCATCCATCGAAGCCTCCGCCACGCGATGCGTTATTCATCTGGTGAATTTATCTACATAAATGCG
>JBEKYD010000523.1:0-12151 GCA_049511335.1 Bryobacteraceae bacterium
ATGTTTCAGAACCGGATGGCACTAACTACAGGTCGTGCGGAACCCGCGACTGGCTCAAGGTCGGCGTTCCGTCCTGTGCCATTGCACACGCCAGACCTCCCGTGGAAATCGAGGCTAGCGCTTCTTTCTTCGCCATCTCTTCCGGCGTGAGCGACACGCAGCAGGCGAAATTGAAATCCGAGCCGTATGAGGAAACCCACTGGAAGCTCCATCCCATTCGTTTTTCGTATGCCGCCAGCTTGGCGTACGGCGCGCGAGACACCGCGATCATCGTGCTCGTGAATTCCTTTTCCTTCTGCAGTAGATCCTTGCGGGCGGCAAGCCACTCTGCCTGCGATACCACTTTCGGCGATTTCATTGCGCTCGCGTTCATGTTCCATCCCCCTTCAGGCCCCGCTCGGCGTCAGCCTTCACGCTCTTCTTCGAACGAGCGGTCTTTACCGCCAGCGCGGCAAGTCCGCCCGTTGTTATCGCGGTCCCGATCACCAATACCGCGCTTGCCATGCATGCTGGACACATAACTTCTTCCCCGCACCAGAATCAAAAAGGAGCGGTCTTGGGAGGCCGGCGCCCGTTGTTGCGGCGGGAATCTGCCGCCGCCTGAAAGCGCGCTGAAGTAATGCCCTTTCGAGAGGACACCCCAGTCGAGATCTTTCACCAGTTTGTCCCACTCGCTTTGCGATCGATACGCGTCTTCGATGCCGGCGATGAACTCCAACCGATAGGCTTGAAATCGCGGGTCTTCGAAAACCCGCACGTCCGGGATAGCAGCCACAGCGAACCGGGGCAGTGGCTGGCGGCGATCCAGAGCTTTGGAACCGGCATCCGGTCGCTCGTTCGCCGGCAAGACAGCATTGTTGGCAGAAGCGCGCTGAACTAGTCCAGTACCGAAAGCGTACCGCCGGCACTAATTCGGTTGGTGAGCGCGGAAGGAATCGAACCTTCAACCTACTGATTAAGAGTCAGTTGCTCTGCCAGTTGAGCTACGCGCCCATCTTGTTGACTATGAAAGGCTTAACTTCGTTTTTACGTTCCAGTTCGTTTTCCGCTGTAGTGACTTTTGCAGGGACTACGGAGCGGTTCCCGCGCTTTGAACAGTTCAACCTATCGAGCCTCTCAAACGCCTTCTCCAACGATTCCGGCGACGGATGAACATAACGTTGCGAAACGGTAACCGAACTGTGCCCCGCAATTTTCATGATGGTGAAGGCGTCCGCCCCGGATTCCCCGAGACGGGTTAACATCGTGTGCCTTAACGAGTGTATCACGAACTCCGCGAACACCCCGACTAGCGCGCAAAATTCACCGTGCTGGTGGTCGAGCGAGGAAACCGGAAATGGATCGTTTCCCCCCTTGCCGGGAAACACGAACTCGGAATGGTCCGGCGCGCTGTGCCGTTCCTTCAGCATCTCCGCAACCCTCGCAGTCAGGCTCAAGTTGCGCTTCGCCTTCGGGGATTTTCCGCCCGGAATGTGGATGTAGCCGAACTTCGCGCCGGCGGCGGGCGTCAAATGCACATGGCGCCACTCCAGCGCGCACGCCTCGCCCGGCCGAACTCCGGTATCAAGAATCAGCAGCGCCACATCCTTCAGCGGTTGGGGCGCCATGTGCAGGTATAACTCTTCCTGGGCGTAGCCGAGGACGAACTCGCGGGTTGGTTCGCCTCGGAACAGGCGAATTCGCGGTACGCGGTCGATCAGCTTCCATTCCTGGGCGAGCCGGAGCAATCGCCGGAGCGTCGCCAGTTCGCGGTTGATTGATGCCACCGATAGCGGACGGCCGAGCCGCGATACCTGGCGCGTGCGCTGGTTTTTCAGCTTCTCGATCAGCTCCTCATCGATCCTGTCCAGTCGGCACTTCACCAAGTCCGGGAAATCGATCAGACGGCGCATCCGCTCCCTGTAGAATGCGACTGTTGCTGGCTTGTCCTTGCACTGCGTTTCGATTGCTTTCAGGAAATCCGGGGCGAATTCCTTAAACGTCTTCACCGGCGGTTTCTCAATGATATCGGCCTCGCCCTTCGCCAGCCGGACGCGATGCGCGGCCTCGATCTGGCGCGCTGCATCCTTGTTGCCGGTCTGTGCGCTCTGCTGAATGCGCTGGCCGTTGAATTGAAATTCGTACCAGTAGGTATCACCGCGTTTGTAGAGGGCCATCCGCCTTGCAACCTTTCTTTGACTGCTTCTCGTCTCTGCCCTTCGGACGCCCACCCAGCTTGCCATTCTCACGTGATGCTTCCGCTTTCCGTTTTGATTGGACGCTGCCACGGCAAGCCGGGCAGTAACACACCAGAGGAATCTTGTGAATTGGACATCGCATCAAGGACGAGTATATCCTAACAAGTTAGCTTTTTCAAATGTTTGGTGTTTGAGTCTTGAGTATTCAGCGAATCGTTTTGACTGTTACCACAAAACATGGTTCGGATAACTGCTTAGAAGGTATACAGCCACACTGAGTCACCTAGGGTTATAATAGTCTCTGGGGTATTTAAATACTGTGGACAAAAGAGTAATGCCGGACTGGATGAAGCAAGCGATGGATAACAATGAGCTAGGTGAGTTAAAGAAGGCCAATGCCGCTAAGGACCAAATAATCGCCCAACTCAAGATCAGGCAGGAGAGCCCGGAGTTTTGGAAGCAATTATTGGAGAAGTTGGCGCTCCAAGTTGCATTTCTCCATGAAGCTTTTGGGTTGGACGGGAGCATGAACACTAGCGATTCTGCTAATGGCGAGATATTGTGCAGCATAGACATCTCCTGGCATACGGCTTCTCCTAGAACGATGTACGTAAACCTATTCTATCGTCCGGGTGGATCGGTAATTAGATATTGGCCACAATTCGGGGAGCCTGCCGACTTACCCTTCGGAGTAGTAAAAGACGAACTCGTGTTGTTTGTGAAACCTCAATACTTCAACTCAGAACAAGCCGCTACCCAATTTGTGCGAGACATGGTTCGAATCGTAAAGCCGGATGCCCTACAGCGAACGTAGGAAATTGGTCTGAAGAATCGGTCAAGCCTTTACAGCCCCAACTTGCTCGCGCTGTTCTCTCGAAATAAGCTACCGTCCCGAATGTACCTCCGCACCATCTGAACGGACCTATGCCCAGTCTGATTCATGATCGAGCGCTCCGAAGCGCCCGCGATTGCCGCCGTGGTAGCGTGCCCGGCCCGCAGGGAGTGCCCGGCATATTTCGCCGAATCCAGCCCTGCCCGGTCCGCCAGTTTCTTGACGATTCGCGCCACGTCGATACCGGACAACCGGCCCGGCTGTACCTGCCCATGGCGATTGATGGAGCGGAACAACGGCCCCGCCACGATGCCCGCCCGATTTATCCAATCTTGTACATTGCGAACGGGACAGGTGTCCGGGTTCGCGCCGTAGGGGATACCAATCCTCCGCCCCTGCCCCTCCTGATCGATCTTAGACCGTCGTAGCGCGATTGTGAGGCCATCCTTCCCGAAGGTACAATCCCCAGCGTCCAGTGCGATTAGTTCCGAACGCCGGAACGCGCCCGCGAATCCGAGCAGGATTAGCGCCCGGTCCCGCGCGCCAATTAAGCCCGCGTCCACCGCGTCCACCATGGCCCGGATATCGTCCGTCAAGGTTGGCGCCTTCTGTGCCGGCGCGGTTCCCAGGGTCCGCCGGATGCCCTTCATGGTGTTCGCCACTAGCGCGGCGTGCGTCGGGGAATCCAACCCCGCCGCTTTGTGCGCTTCGGCGATTGCGTTCAACCTCCGCTGAATGCTGCCCGGTTTCAGGTGCGCCGCACATTCGGCGATGTAGGATGCCACGGTTTCAGGAGTCGAGGGAAAGGGGCATACATTCTGCCCCTCGCACCATGCACAGAATGCCCGCCAATCGCTCTGGTAGCCCCGTAGCGTGTTCTTCGCCTTGGATGCCCGGATAAACTCCCTGACCTGTTCAGAGGGAAGCGCGGGGAGCGGAACCGCGTCCGCTCCCGTGCCCGCCACCGGACCGATAACCTGGGTGTCCGGTGTCATGCCGCCACCTCGCTTTTCCCGCGAATCTCCTGTGCGAGGGCGCGAATTCTCCGGTTCCGGCCGGCATGGGTCCGCAGTTCAACCGCCTTGTGAAATGCCCGCGCAAAATCCTGGCCATCGAGGTACGCGGTAAACGCGTCTATCCACTGGCCACGATTCTTTTTGTCCGTGATGGCACGGTAGCGCGGATTCCACGCGTCCGAAAATGCCTGTTTTGCCGCCCGGTACTCTTCTGCCTTTAGCCGCGCCGCCGGGTCGATCATGGCAACGGGGATGCCGCCCTCATCCGTCCGCACGGTTACGGTCATGTTGGTTCCGTGATTCTCGCCGCCGCAACGGCATGAGCAGCTAGGCCCGCGCGCCGACGTGCAGCGGTCGTCACACGGGCAAGCCTCATGCTCTTTAATCAGGCGGTCACGTTCGGTGCGTCCCAGATATTCGAGGGCGCCGCCGCACGCGCCGCATTTTCCGCCCGCTACTAGGTAACCGTTACGGTCCCGGTAGCTCAACTGTTCCGCCGACGTGCAGATAGATAAGCAATCCGTGCAGCGATAAAAGTGCAGCCGAACAACTGGTTTCGGTGGCGCGGGCGCAACCTCCCCAGTTGCGCCGCTCAGCAGGATATCCAGCAAATTGGTGGTCATGCGGCCACCTCGTCATCGGCATTGACCGTTTCATCCGTCATGCCCGGTTTGAAATGCTGCCGTTGCCCGCTGAGGAGTTCCAATTCCCGCCAGTACTCCGCATCGGCCCGGACGAACACTTCCGCCATCTGTGAGAGTTCCTGATACCGGGCTTGATGCTTGCCCCAATAGGCCGTTCCATCCTTCCGCCGTTCCCGGTTCTCAGGCAGAAACCATTCGGCCTCTAGCGCGCGGTCCCTGCAACGTTGCGCGGGCATAGGTGGGGGCAGGGGCAAACGGTGTGCCCCTGCCTGTTTACGCGGTTTGGCCGTACCGCTGGCCGTTATCAGCACGTGCGGGTTATGGCCCGTGAGGTTCAATTGGACGCTGTAATCGAGTCCGTCCCGGTTCAGGGAACGGCAGATCTCAGCAAACCTCCGCCATGCGGTATCGAAACGCTTTTCATCCCGCGAGCTTTCGACAGGGGTATGGATCAGATAGCGCCCGGTCATGCTGCCACCTCCGCCACGCGCGCGGACCGCGCTATCAGGTAATCGGCTGCCTGTTGCGCTTTCGATGCTGCCGTGAAAATGGCCCGCTTATCGGCTTTTAGGACTTTGAGCCATGAGCCGATGTACCGGGCATGATCGGCGCGCGGAGTCAATTCAACCTCAAGGCGCGCCATGGTGTACGCGGAGCCAAGCTCAGCAATCAACTCTTCAACCGCGTACGCGTCGTCACCGAAGCGCTTGCCTAGCTGACGGTCGCAGCGGGAAGCATGGGAGGTCCAATGCGTAGTCTCATGGGCTAGCACGCTGTAGTAGTCAACGCGGTCCGGGAACTGGGTGAATCCGGGCATGTAAACGGCTTCGGGAGTATCGGGCCGATAGAATGCCCGGTTTCCGCCGTCCCGGATCTGCACCCCAACACGAGCGAAAAACGATTCAGCAAGGGCGATCCGTTCGTTATGGCTGAGCTTCGGTTCAAACCGCTTCGGAAGCTTGCAGCCGTCAACCTGTTCGATATTGAAAACGGTGTAGCCCTTGGCGAAAAGCCCACGATGGGATTTCTCGTCTTCGTCTTCGCTGGACTGCTTTTCGTAGGTTCCCCAGTAGACGACAGGCGAACCGTGTTCGCCCTTGCGGACCTGCCCACCAAGCCCCTGCCATTGCTGGTAAGTGCCCCACAAAGCGGAACTGTAGCCCTTGCTCTGGGACTGCGCCCAAAGCACCAAGGTGTTGATACCGCGATATGCCTTGGCGGAACCGACAGAAATAGGGCTGAAGCCTTTGTCCTGTCGTACGGTCCAGGGCATACGGTATTCGCCGATGCCCGATTCGATTGCGTTGACGATTGCGGACGTGACGCGCTGGTACACGTCCAGTTTTTCGGTTGCGGTATTCTCGTGTGTAGACATCGAAGCTCCTCAGTAGCTTTGGTGTTTAGGGACCGTGCCAAGCTCGCAACTCGGCGCGGTCCCGTTTTCGTGCTAGTGTTCGGTTCCCTTCAAGAATCGAACATCAGAAAGTAACTGACGAGATACTAACCCGAACACATGTTAGACACAAGTACTAATTTACGGCGGAATAAGTTAGGCTCTAAACAACTTGTGGCTTGTCTATCACGCTTCGGCCATTCTACACTGAGTGAATACGGCAGCGTTCGAGGCCCAAGGGTAGGGTACGTGCGACCGCGGTGACAAGAAATCGGGTTAGGCTTCGCCGCCCGCCATGTCGAATCCAAAAACTAAAAAGTTAATTTCTTGAACTGGCATCACTCACCCGCCACCGAATGTCAGGTACACCGTGGAAAGTGACGCCTGTCCAGAGACCTGGAGGACGACCGGCTGGTTACCAGCCGGAACGCCGCTTGGCATCTGAATATTAATTTGGAAAACGCCAGCATAGGTCATGCCCGCGAATAGTACCGGAGCGGGCTGTCCGCCGATCAGCACGCTGACCTGTGAAAGATCCGGAACGGGGTACGCAGTGGTGAAGACTTGCCCAACTGGATAGGGTGGGTTGGTCGGTCCGAGTCCGGTTGCAAAAAGCAAAATGAAATCTCCAGCCTGCGCTGGGCGGCTGGTCACTCCGGGTATCGCCCCAACCGCCGCAACATACTCGCCGTCGCTGTTAAACAAACCATCGGCGTAGAGCGTGCCCTGCAAGGAATACGTAAACAGCGCTGGGGATATTGGAACCATGTTGACTAGTGCCGGGACCGTTCCATGGTTCGTGATCACGTCCACCTCAATTGATCCAGCGGCCATGTCCGGTTGAGCGATGGCGTTGACCTGAGTAGGTTGGACATAGCTGATATAGGCATTTTTGCCGTTGATAAGTACTTGCACGCCCCCAAGGGAGGTGGGAAGTTTTCCGTTCGTTATGGCAGCGCTCCAGTCAGAGGTTGTATCGGCAAGATTCTGTCCGTATACAGTGACGAAGCCCCCAGATGAGATGGGCGGGAGGCCACTCGCTGCGTTCACAATCCCGCCGACGTTAAGGGAAGCCAGCGAGGAGACCGACTCTCCGGCCGCTGCCTGATTGACGTAGACTTTTTGGCCTGCAACAGTGATGGTCCCTGTCCGCAGAGTGCCGGTGTTCACTCCCACGGTGAACGTCACAGTGCCGCTTCCTGTGCCGGTGGTACCTCCACTCACCAGAATCCAAGACGCACTTGTCGAAGTCGTCCATCCACAATCAGATGCATCGGCGTTGACGGTGAAAGTATTCCCGATCAAGCCAGCCGGAGGCACGGATACAGCTCTTGGCGTAACTGAAAAGGCACAGACTACACCAGACTGGCTGATCGCCAAGGTTTGTCCCGCGATCCAGAGGGTTCCCGTTCTTGCTTTCGAGCTGACGTTTGGCACTACCGAATAGGTGACGATACCGTTGCCTGTGCCGATACTGCTCGGTGTCACTTCAACCCAGTCCACATAACTACCTGCGAGCCAAGGGCAGCCGGGCCCACTTGTCAGGACGCCAACGGTTTGAGTGCCACCCGAAGTACCGAAGCTTTGGGTTGTCGCGTCAATCGAATACACACAGCCGTTAACCGCAGCGGAAGGGATTAGGTTCCTCACTTCCCCGTCTCTATCGGCCACATAAACATTCCCCTGCGGGTTCTGTGGGTCCGCATATATGCTGGTAGGAGAGAGTCCAACAGCAGTCGCCGGCCCACCATCGCCAATCAGTCCTTGCACACCTCCACCGGCCACGACACCTATGACCCCGTTTGCAGCAACCTGGATGATCTCATTACTCACGGCATCGGAAAAATAGAGATTCCCTGTCCGGTCAGCTGCGATGTTCGCAGGAGAATACAAAGTAGGAATCGGAACAGACGTTATTACTTGGCTGAGCGTGACCCGTCTAATGTCTGAATTGCCTTCGTCTGCTATGTAGAGGTTGCCCGAGCCATCGAACGCAATGCTGCTCGGAGCACGCATTTGCGCCATCGTCGCTGGTCCCCCATCCCCGCTAAAGCCCGACGAGCCGTTTCCCGCCACGGATGTCAGGACCCCGGTAGGTGTAAGTTTAAGGACTCTGCCGGCGGAGTTCGTCGTGTTTTGGGAATTGGTCGCACAGGCGATATAGAGATTTCCGATCTGATCAACCGCCAAAGCCGTTGGGCTAAAAGGTGCGAATGCCGTCGCGGTTGCGACTGAGGTGATTGTGCCATCTGGCGTAACCTTGCGGACGTCGTCACCATAACCTTGGTAATCACCTTCGTCGAGAATGTACACATTCCCACTTCCGTCCACCGCTAGCTCGTAAGGCCATCTCAATTGTGCATTCGTCGCTTGGCCACCGTCACCGTTCGAAGCGGAATCGCTCCAGTTGCCGGTCCCGGCGAAGGCAGTGATTTTCCCCGAGGGCGAAACCTTCCAGACGCGGAACGGCACGCCAACATATATGTTGCCCATGTGATCGGCGGTAACGGCTACAGCCTGAAGGCCACTGGCAGCCGTCGTAGTCAAGAATCCGCCCGATTGCGCTGGAAGGGCTGGACAACAGGCCAGTACGAGGAAAGCCCAAACGAGGGCCTTGAAACGCTTGTGGGACCAACGGCCCAAGAGACGGATCGTGACCGGCATTGGACGCCTCCGATTCTTAGGAAAAGACACTGGGATCTCATTATCGCCTTTGTCATGCGCCGTTTCAATGACTAGGCTTGCTAAAGCTAGACCGTAAGTCGCTGCTTATCAACTACTTGGCGACGTACAATATTGGATTTCTGCGTCGGGATCAGTCCCTCGCGCTCATTCTGGCTAAACAGATCCCGCCAATTAGGCCGCTTAATCCGTTTGCGAAACCGTTCCCCGGCCCGTACACACGCCAGGACCGGGAACCGATCCCGCCAGCGTGCCCAGTCAGGGAGCCGCTTGTAATACTCCGCCCAGGGGCGGCCCTTGAGTTTGGCGTGAGCTATGGCCACAAACAGCCGGTACGCCCGAACGTACCCAGGCGGCTTGCCGGGGAAAGCATGCGCCGCTTCGCCAGTCAGAGTGCCACGCGGCACTGCGGCAATCCAAGCTCTCAGAGCAGCGTCGTCCATCAGGTCCAAATCTGGAACGGTGGGCGGCCGTCCATTGGATTTCAGCCATCTTCGGTATGGCCAGTCACGCGCCATAAAACCACTCCGGTTCGTTCACCCTTTCCGAGACAGCAGACCAAGTTACCCTTCGCGTTGACCGCTGCGTTCCGACGATTGATGTTCCAAAACATCTAGCACCCTTCCCCACGCTGGTAGCACAGGCCAGAATGCATAAGCCACATGCATTAAGATGTACCACCAAGTTCAGAGGGGTGGTAGCATAAAGCAGGAAAAGCGAAAGGCCCGACAGCAACCGGGCCTCAATAAACCTTGTGACTCACCGAGAAATAACATGGAGGTGTGCCCAAATGCAAGATGCGCCTGATCGTAACCCTGAGAAACCTGTTAACCGCCGAACGGGTCGCGAAGACTTGTTTTCACGGCTGTTAAAAGAGGTTCAAGTTGAGATGAATCGTCCTGTGCGCGAAACTCCTGAACTGAAGACAGAGCGTCCAACTTCGCCTTTGCATCAGTGAGAGCTTGCTCGTATTGCTGGTCTGTATAACCGCTCTGCCAGATCAAGTTTCTTACAGCCATCTGGTGAGATGCGATATCCAAAAGAAATTCTGCCAGTACGGCCAACTTATCTTCCATGGGATATTCCTCCAATCCGGGTGGAATGGTTCATTCCGACGATTAAGAGCATCATACACAGTTACATGTTCATTATTTCCCCTGAGTGTCGTTGCCTATTTCTCGGACTCCATCTTTTGGGGGGAACTGACGATACACGGCATCGAAATTCTCAAAAACACCGTTCCATGCTGGCGATGGCGCGTTTCCTGTGGAGTAGACCCATTCGAACCTCGAAGTTTGTCCCGTGGCAGTGTCAATTCGAAATAAGGTCGGGCGTTGCCGACCGTCACTTCCGACTGGTGCCTCAATTCCGGCAGGTGCCAAAACAAGCTCGAATCGACCGCTGACAGCCGGTTGTGGAGGTGTTGGCGATTGAGCGTGTGTAGCCAGAATCGCGCCGAGAGCGGCGAGGGTAGCCCATAGCAGTTTTTCTTTCATGTGGGGAATGGTACACTACTGTGCAGAAAAGCGGAAGGCTCCGGCTGGAACCGGAGCCTAAATCTCATTTGGGCAGGCACCTAAATGATGCCATGGAGGTGCGCCCAAATGCAAAAGCCAAAGCGAAAGAGGCAGGCTACTGAATCGGTCCTTTGTACGTTTTTAGAAGCTCTTCAATTCCTACATGGCCGACTTTTAGCGCCTTTCGAAAGGCTCTCAACTGGCGCGTCTTCGACAACTTGTCGAACTGCTCCGCAATCTGGTCCCAAGTCAGCACGCCGTGTTCGACTAAAGCATACTGGAGAGCTGTCGTCTGAATCATCATATCGACGAAAACCTTCAGCAGTTGGTTAGGGCCTACTTCACGCTTATTCTGAGCCATTTAGTTGTATCCTGTCTGATGCCATAGATTCACGCTGAGAGCAATTCTCGCAGGTCCCAAACGTGATCAGTAATTCCCGCTTCCATCGCGGGCGTAACCCATACCGCCTGATGAACCCGGCAGAAATTGTACCAAACGACGTGAGGGCAGAATGCAGCCCGGAGATTTTCCAACTTCGGCTTTGTTTCGGGTTAGAGTCGGTGGCTGCCGTCGCGGTTAGCCTGGGTTCTCGCTTTTCTATTAACAATGCGCAGAAAACTACGGGCCAAGTGGAGCGCAGCGGATTTGACAAATGATTAGAGCGGCGGGCAAAATGAATTTTGCCCGGTGCTGCTGGGGTAACGGGTCCAGAATGGGGGAGAGAATGACGCAATTAGAGCGGGTTAAGAAGCAAGAACGAGACCTCCAGAAAGCCCGAATCGGATTCGAACAGATGCCCGATTCGAAAGCCAAAACGAAAGCGCTAGCGATTATCGATAGCGGATTACAGCGGGCGAAAGAGTTAAAAATTGAGTGTAGGTACGTCAAGTCCATAGAGACCTTTAAGCGATTCTCGCTACCTCAGAGCATACCTTCGTAGGCCCCTACTTTTTGTCGTTAGTCCGCTTAATGAAGTGCTTTGTAACTTACACCATTTAAACGAGTAATACGTGTAGGCCATCCCTCAGGTGCGGTAGCACACTGCGCAATAGCATCACACTATCGGTCCCGCGAGCCACACGGTAAGCCACCAGACTCAAACGCCACCCTGGCAGGTCTGCCCTCTGTCCCTCAATGCCCACACGCAAGCGCCTCGTCGCACGCCGTTTTGAGTGCACCCGCGAGTTGACATCGTGTGGTCCAATCTGACGGAGGTTTATCCTCCCGCCGCCCGCGCCCCTCTTTTTACCGTTTCGCTACCGTAGGTCAAGTGTTTTTCTGTATCTTCCTTACTTTCATGCGCTTGCATCGTTATACACCCCCCGTGTTCCCGGTTTTCTGCCATTCTTGCGCCCAAATCCCGCAACTTCAATAGGCCACTGCATTCCGCCGACCCTTCAGCCCAAAGGTTAGTTCGTTCAGGGACTTCGCCGGAAACCAAGAACTCGGGATTCATAACCCGTCTTTACGGGTGAACACCAGTTGGGAGATTCTGGCTCCGGATTCCCTGGTACGCGCCGGGGTCGCCGTCAGGCAGCTAACGCGGATGCGGGCGGGCCGCAATGGCTCAGACTCACTTGCGGAGTTTTGGGACGGGTCCCCGCAGTTTTGGGACACATTGGGGGCGAGGTTGGCATCTGACAGTATCCTAGCTGCTGTCGTCTTGCCGATTCGTAGAGACCGAGCTATGCGGCGCAGGCTCTCGCCCCGGTCTCGCAGGTTTCGGACCTGTTCAGCGCTCACGCCGACGCGCGGGCGCCCAATTTTGTGTCGGTGGCGGCGAAAAAGGGTACCAATTTGGCGGGCGAAAAGGAGCCAGTGGTGGGGTTACGCTCTGGCCTGCGCCGGGCGCAGAAATGGGGAAGCGGCGACTGCTTTCTTCTCTCAAG